>DAINBU010000187.1:798-7320 GCA_036732755.1 Planctomycetota bacterium | reverse complement strand
CCAGAGGCCGACGCGCACGCCGTCGCCGCCCGTGAGGTGGAAGTCGGCGAGCGGCGCCTCGGCCGGCGGCCGGTCGCCGGCGGGCGCGGCGGCGAGCGCCGCGCACGCGGCCACGACGGCGAGCGGTCGGCGTCGCGCGCTCCGCATCGGCCGCTCACGCCTCGTCGAAGAGGGCGAGCGAGGCGGTGAAACCGTGCAGGAAGTTCTTGCCGCCGATCGGGCCGATCTCGCCGGCGGCGAAGAAGCCGGCGGTCGGCACGGGCCCGAGGTGCTTCTGGATCGCGCTGGCGTCGTGGTCGGGCGCCTCGAAGAGGCGCGTGCCGCGGCCGTTGCACGTGAAGAGCAGCGCGCTCGCGGGGCTGCGGCTGGTGCGCGCGCTGGTCAGCAGGTCGCGCAGGTTCTCGTCGGCGCTGACCGCGTCGCGCACGTGGAAGCGGACGGTCCGGCCGCGCCGCGCGACGTCGCCGATGTGGACCGCCTTGCCGCTCTTGTCGAAGCCCATCACGCTGCGCACCAGGAAGTCGCCGCGCGACGGGTGGCTCAGGTGCTCGTCGACGACCTGGCCGATGTGGAAGCCGCCGTCGCGGATCGCCGTCTGGAGCAGCAGCTTCTCGTCGTCGGGAGACTCGTCGTAGACGCGCTGGAGCTGCTCGAGCGCCGGCTTGCCGGCGAGCTCCTCGATCACGTTGTCGTGCGCCTTCGTGATCACCATCGCGCGGCCGACCGGCCGGCAGCCCTGCGAGACGACGTTGCGCACCGTCACGTGACGCAGCACGACGCCGACCGCCCCCGCGCGCACGCAGGCGTCGTCGAGGAAGAGCGCCGTCTTCCCCTTCTCGCCGCTCGCGTTGCCGCCGCTGATGCGCAGGCCGGGGCGCGACTCGTTGATCTGGCGCAGGAAGAGGTCGGCCGGGAAGGTGTGCGGGTCGGCGAGCATCAGCAGCGAGACGCGCTCGGCCACGACGTCGACGTTCTCCTCGATGCCGGGGAAGCCGTGCACGTGGACGGCGTCCTCCTCGGTCTCGACGTTGAGCTGGAAGGTCTCCACCTCGCCGTCGGGGAAGTGGGCGAGCCAGAGCGAAAGCGCGGGCCCCTCCTCGATCTCCTGCCCGCCCCCCACCACCGTCTGGACGGCGGCGCCGATCAGCGAGCCGGCGTGGGTGCGCGCGCGCACCTGGCGCGCGAGGTCGTCGAAGCTCCCGGCGTGGTCGTGCGAGACGAAGAGCACCGCGAGGCTCGGGCGCGCGCCGTCCATCGCCTGGACCGCCTCGCTGCACGCCTGCGCCACCGCCGCGTCGGTGGCGGCCTCGGTCGAGAGCGCGGCGGCGAACCGGTTCATTCCGGCGGGGCTCCGGGGACGTCGAGCCGCGCGCGGGACGTCGACGCGGGGGCGACGGACGGACGAGGTTACTGCGCGCGCCCGCCCGCCCCAAGCCGTCGGCACGGAAACGAGCCGGCGCGCGCCGCGACGGTACGCGGCGCGCGCCGGACTCTTCCTTGTTTCCTGCGGAGGGCGCGGGCAGTCAGGACTTCGGGCCGACCGGCTGCCCGTCGGCGTCGATCACGACGACGTCGGCGATGCCGGCCTCCTTGATGCCCTGCTCGATCTTCGCGCGGTCGCCGACGACGATCCACGTCGCCTTCGCCGGATCGATGATCTGCTTCGCCGCGGCGTTCACCTCGGCGCCGTCTGCCGCGGCGCATCCAGGTGGAGCTTGGAGCGATCTGATCTACTGTTTGGCACGTTGCACCGGTTGAAGCGAGCGTACCTGAACCCACCGGCCCCGCGGGCGCACTTCAAGTAGCGTCCGCGGAGCCCGCAGAGCGTACACCCATCCAGCCGACATCGCGCAGCCGGCAAAGTTTCAACGACTCGAACCGTTCAAGGACTCTCCTGCTTGACGACGCCGCGACGGGTATCGCTCAGCATCGGGCTCCTCGCTTTCGTCTGCGAGGGCGCCTTCGCCCAGGAGACCACGAGGTCGAGTCTCAAGTCGAACGGCGGCCAAGCGAATGATCACAGTTTCGCCGTCGTCATCTCCTCGGACGGCCGCTTCGTCGTCTTCAACAGCGACGCGACGAACCTCGTCTCCAACGACACGAATCAACGCCGCGACGTCTTCGTCCGCGACCGTGACTTGGGAATGACGGAACGCGTCAGCGTCTCTTCCGCCGGAGCAGAGGCCGATGATGACTGCTACGGCTGGTCGATCTCCGCGGACGGTCGCCTCGTGGCTTTCGGAAGCTTCGCGACGAATCTGGTGAGCGGCGACACGAACAACATGGCCGACGTCTTCGTCCACGACCGAACGACGGGGGCGACCGAGCTCGTGAGCGTCAATACGAGTGGTGCCCCGGGAAATGGGGACAGTTTCACGCCGTCGATTTCATTGGACGGTCGATTCGTCGCGTTTTCCAGCTCGAGCTCCGACCTCGTCGCCAGCGACTCGAATGCAAACTATGACATCTTCGTGCGCGACCTCAAGAACGGGACCACTGAACTGATCAGCGTCGACACGGCAGGGGTCCAGGCCAACGGAGCGTCAGGCTTTCCCGTGATCTCCTGGGATGGCGACATCATCGCCTTTTCCAGCGATTCGACGAATCTCGTTCCTGGGGACAACAACCTCGTGATGGACGTTTTCGTGCGCGACAGATCGATCGGCATGACCGAGCGCGTGAGCGTCGATTCCTCGGGGAACGAGGCGAATGACGCTTCGTTCTTTCCATCGGTTTCAGCTGACGGCGGCGTCGTGGCCTTCGAGAGTGCTGCCTGGAACTTGATTCCAGGCGACGGCAACGGATATCACGACGTTTTCGTCCATGACCGCAATAGTGGCATCACGGAGTGCGTGAGTATCAACTCCGCCGGAATCACCGGGAACGGTGACTGTCGGCTTCCCAATTCCACCGTGTCCGCCGATGGCCGATTCGTCACCTTCTCGAGCAGGGCTTCCGACCTCGTGGCCGTCGATACGAATGGCAGGGAAGATGCGTTCCTGCGCGATCGCGCCGCAGGAGCGACGGAGATCATCAGCGTTGATTCGTCAGGAGTTCAGGGAAACGATGGCAGCAATGTCCCCAGCGTTTCCGCGAACGGTGAGCACATTGCGTTCTCGAGCTCTTCGACGAATCTCGTTCCCAACGACACGAATGGGAAAGTGGACGCTTTCGTCCGCGACCGTTGCGACGCGATCTGGCTCAACTACGGCGTCGGCTTCCCCGGCACGAACGGGATCCCCGCCTTCACCGCCCGATCCGACCCTGTCCTCGGGTCAACGCTCTCGCTCGATCTGGACAACGCCTCCGGGAACTACACCATCGCCGTGCTCCTGATCGGCTTCCAGCGCACGGACCTGTCGACTGCGAAAGGTGGCGAGTTGCTCGTCGTGCCGACGTTTCTCTTCTGGTTCCCGTTGCCACCCGGAACCACGACATTCACCGGCACGCTCCCGAGCGATCCCTCGCTCTGTGCATTCGCCGTCGACTTGCAGGCCTTCGAGGCCGACGCGGGTGCTGCGAAGGGCGTCGCGTTCACGCAGGGTCTCGAACTGATCCTCGGAAACTGATGCCGGCGCGCGCCGCGACGGTACGCGGCGCGCGCCGGACTCTTCCTTGTTTCCTGCGGAGGGCGCGGGCAGTCAGGACTTCGGGCCGACCGGCTGCCCGTCGGCGTCGATCACGACGACGTCGGCGATGCCGGCCTCCTTGATGCCCTGCTCGATCTTCGCGCGGTCGCCGACGACGATCCACGTCGCCTTCGCCGGATCGATGATCTGCTTCGCCGCGGCGTTCACCTCGGCGAGCGTGAGCGCGCGCACCTTGCCGGCGTACGTGGCCCAGTAGTCGTCGGCGAGGCCGTAGCGCACGATCTGCGCCAGGTTGCCGAGCACCGCCGAGTTGGTCTCCCACGAGCCGGAGAGCGAGAGCGTCGACTGCTTCTTCACGAGGTCGAGCTCGGGCTCGGCGGCGGGACGCGCGCCGAGGATCTCGCTCAGCTCCTTCTGCACCTCGATCATCGACTCCTTGGTCTTGTCGGTCTGCACCGGCGCGTTGACCACGAAGAGGCGCGGCCCCCTGGCGTCGGCGATCGACGCGCGCGCGCCGTAGCTCCAGTGCTTGTCCTCGCGCAGGTTCATGTTGATGCGCGCCGTGAACGGCCCGCCCAGCACGCCGTTCATCGCGTCGATGGCGAGGTCGGCCGGGTCGCCGGTCGGCGACAGCGGCAGCGCGGCGAGGATGATCGACTGCGCCGCCTGCGGCTTGTCGATCAGGTAGACCACGTGCTTGCCGGCGCCGGACAGGGGCGGGCCGATCTCCTTCTTCGGGACGTCGCCCGCCTTCCACTCCTTCAGGCGCGGCTCGAGCAGCGCGACGATCTCGGCCGCGGTGGTGTCGCCGACCACGATCAGCTTCGCGTTGTTCGGCTTGAACCAGGTCGACCAGTACGACGCGATCTTGTCGGTCGTGATCGCGGCGAGCGTCTGCTCGGTCCCGCCGCCGCCGCCGAGCCGGCCGTAGGGGTGGCCCGCGCCGTACGCGAGCAGCGGCAGCACGCGCCGCCCCATCGCGTTGGGCTGGAGCTTGGCCGACTTGAGGCGCGTGATCGAGTCACGCTGGATCCTCTCGAAGTCCTCCTTCGGGAAGGAGGGGTGCAGCAGCACGTCGGCCCACAGGTCGAGGCTCGCGGCGAGGTTCGCCTTGAGCGCGGAGAGCGAGACGGTCGCCGCGTCGGAGTCGGAGCCGGTGCCGACGCGCGCGCCGAGCCGCTCCTGCTCCTGGACGATCTGGATGCTCGACTTCGACTTCGTCCCCTCGTCCATCAGGTCGAGCGCGAGGCTGGCGAGCCCGCTCGCGTCGGCGGGATCGGCCGCGCTGCCGCAGTCGACCTGCAGCGAGAGCTCGACGGTCGGCGCGAAGTGGCGCTCCGCGACGATCACCTCGAGCCCGTTGCTGAGCTTCGCGCGCGTGAACTTCGGGAAGACCGCCTCGGCGGTCGCGTCGGGGTCGGGCAGCGCGTTGCGTTCGGCGCCCTTGGCGGCGGCGCGCCACGGCGGGAACGGGACGACGTTCAGGATGTAGCGGCCGTCGGTCAGGAGCTGCTTGCTCGCACCCTTCAGCGCGTCGACGGTCGCGCCCGCCGTGTTGGCGACGCGCTTCTTGTAGAGGCCCGGGTCGCCGCCGTAGGACTGCGACTCGGCGAGCAGGTCGGACTTGCCGCCGAAGCCGCCGATCCGCTCGAGCCGGCGCACGTAGCCGGCGAGCGTCTGCGACTTCACGCGCTCGAGCTCGTCGGCGTGGGGCCCCTCGGTCACGAGGCGGGCGAGTTCCTCGTCACAGATCTTCTCGATCTTCGCGAGGTCGACGCCGGGATTGGCGGTGACGCTCAGGTTGAACTGGCTGCCCAGCTCGCGCGAGTTGACGCCGGAGCGGCAGTCGGTCGCGAGCTTCTCCTTCACGACGAGGCGCTGGTAGAGGCGCGACGTCTTGCTGCCGGCGAGCACGTCGCCGAAGAGCGACAGATGGTCGAGCGACGGGTCGCCCCAGCGCGCCACGTTCCAGACCATCGTGATGCGCGGCTGGCCGACGCGGTCCTCCATGACCTGGCGCGTCGTGCCGAGGAGCGGCGGGACCGACTCGGTCCAGCGGGCAATGGGAGGTCCCGAAGGAATGTCGCCGAAGTACTTCTCGACCTTCGTCTTCACGTCGGCCGGGTCGACGTCGCCCGCGATCACGATGGTCGCGTTGGCGGCGCCGTAGTACGCCTTGAACCACTCCTTCACGTCGTCGAGGCTCGCGGCGTTCAGGTCGTCCATCGACCCGATCGTGGTCCACGAGTAGGGGTGGCCGGCCGGCGCGGTCGCGGCCGCGATCAGGTACTGGCTCTGGCCGTAGGGCTGGTTCTCGCCCTGCCGCTTCTCGTTCTGGACGACGCCGCGCTGCTCGTCGAGCTTGGCCTGGTCGATGGCGCCGAGCAGGTGGCCCATGCGGTCGCTCTCGAGCCAGAGCACCATGTCGAGCGCGTTCTTGGGCACGTTCTCGAAGTAGTTGGTGCGGTCGCCGTTGGTCGTCCCGTTCATGCCGGTCGCGCCGGCCTTCTCGAGCGGGTCGAACCACTCGCCGTGGAAGTTCTCCGAGCCCTGGAACATGAGGTGCTCGAAGAGGTGGGCGAAGCCGGTCTTGCCGGGCTTCTCGTTCTTGCTGCCGACGTGGTACCAGACGTTGAAGGCGACGATCGGCGCCTTGTGGTCCTCGTGCACGACCAGCGTGAGGCCGTTCGCGAGCACGTGCTTGGTGAACGGGATCTCGACGTCGTCGGCGGCGCCCTTCTTCTCCGACGGGTGGCGCGCGGGCGCAGTCGCAGGCGCGGGCGCAGGCGCTTGCGCCGTGGCGCCGGCGGCCCCGCCGGCTTGGACCTGCGTGCTCGCGTCGGCGGCGCCGCCTTGGCAGGCGGCCGCGACCGAGAGCGCGGACCGGCCGCCGCCTCGCTGTCCCCTACGGAGAGCCACACGTCGTAATAGC
>DAINBU010000187.1:0-788 GCA_036732755.1 Planctomycetota bacterium | reverse complement strand
GGCCGCGACCGAGAGCGCGGCGAGGGCGAGGAAACGGGACGTGGCAGCGGTCGACATGGCATCTCCTTCCCGAGAAATGCAGCAGCTGGAGCGTGCGCCGGTCCGAGGTCGGGGCGGGACGTCGGCGACGAAGTAGGGACGGAGCATGATGCCCGCGCCGGCGGACGTCGTCGATGACTCGCCGCGCCGCGCCGCCGCCTACATCCGGCGGTACTTCGGCCCGCTGCCCCCCTCGCGCGGGGTCCAGCGCGGCCCGAGGACGTCGGTCGCCTTGCAGTCGACGCAGTTGGGCGCGTTGACGCGCAGCTTGCCATCCGCCACCTCGTAGACGCCGGCGGGGCAGAGGTTCGCGTAGAGCGCCGCGGTCGCGGCGTCGACGTCCTTCCCGACGATCAGGTGCGAGGGGATGTCGTCGCGCGTGTGATTGCCCGCCTTGAAGACGGCGTCGACCTTGCTGACGGTGAGCTTGCCGTCGCGCGCGTACTCGGTCGGCGCGGTGACGCGCTTCTTCTCCGCCGCGTCCTCCTCGATCCGCACGTGGCCGCCGAGCAGGCGGCCGCCGCTCACCGTCATGAGCCCCGCCTTCACGCCGCCCCAATAGAAGCCCGACTTGAAGGCGAGCCGCATGTTGCGCGTGCGGTGGAGGTCGCGCGCGATCACCGACGTGTTCACGAGGCGGTCGTACTCGCGCAGCGTCGCGTAGCCGAAGTCCTTCTTCTGGATCGCCGCGAAGATCGCGCGCGCCGCGAAGATCCCCGACCACATCGCGTAGTGGATGCCCTTGAGCG
>DAINBU010000186.1:0-7396 GCA_036732755.1 Planctomycetota bacterium | reverse complement strand
GCTCGTCGAGCAGCACGAGGCTCCGCTTCGTCGCGACGCGCAGCAGCTCGGCGATGCGGCGCAGGTGGCCCGAGAAGGTCGAGAGGCTCTGCGCCAGGTCCTGCGCGTCGCCGACGTCGGCGTGCACGCCGTCGAACCACGGCACGCGCGCCGCCTGCGCCGGCAGCGGGACGGCGCTCAGCGCCATGACGACGAGCAGCCCGACGGCCTTCAGCGTCGCCGTCTTGCCGCCGGTGTTCGGCCCGCTGATCACGAGGACGTCGAAGCGCTCGCCGAGCTCGAGATCGAATGGCACGACGCCCGCCGCGTCGCGCACGCCCGCCCCCTCCGCGAGCAGCAGCGGGTGGAGCGCCCGCTCGAGGCGCAGCGCGCCGCCCTCCTCGGGAATCGCCACGATCGCGCCGATCGCGCGGCCGTAGCGGGCGCGCGCGAAGATCGCGTCGAGGCTCGCGAGCGCGCGCTGCGTCTCGTGCAACGCGGCTTCGTGGCGCAGGAGCTCGCGCGTCCGCTCGAGCAGGATGCGGTCGACCAGGCGGCGCTCGCGCGCGCGCAGGTCGGCGAGCGCGTTCTGCGGCTCGACCAGCTCGGAGGGCTCGATGAAGACCGTCTCGCCCGACGCCGAGCGGTCGTGCAGGATGCCGGCGATCTTCCCGCGGGCGTCGGCCTTGACGGCCAGCATGTAGCGCCCGTCGCGCAGCACCGGCGGGCCGTCGCGCAGCGCGCTGCGCAGCTCGGCGCGCGCGCCGACGTCGAGCGCGCGTTCGCGGACGCGGCGGTCCGTCTCGCGGATCTTCCGGCGCGTCTCGCCGAGTTCGGGCAGCGCGTCGTCGAGCAGTTCGCCGGCGGCGTCGATGGTCTTCTCGAGGAGCTGGACCACCGCGGAGAAGTCGGCGAGCGCGCGCGCCCGTGCCTGCAGCCGCGGCGAGTCGGCGCGGCCGGAGAGGCGCTGCCGGATCGCCTCGCCGCACTTCACGCTGCGCAGCACGAGCGCGAGCTCCTTGCCGTCGAGCCCGGTCGCGCGGCCGCGGGCGGCGACGAAGAGCGGCGCGAGGTCGTGGAGCGCCCGCCACGAGGGCTGCGCCGGCGTCCCGCACAGCGCCGTCGCTTCGACGACCGCCTGCGCCGCCTCGACCGCGCCCTCGCGGTCGCGACAGGGCGCGAGGCTCAGCAGCCGGTCGCGGCCGAGCGCGCTCTCGCCGTAGGCGGAGAGTCGCTGGCAGAGGCGATCCCAGTCGAGCGCTTCGAGGGAGCTCTTCACGAGTCTAAGTTGGAGGGATGAACGACCACGAACCCGCCGCCCACCGATTCGCCACGCGCGCCGTCCACGCCGGGCAGCCGCCCGATCCGCTCACCGGTGCGCTGATGGTCCCGATCTACCAGAATTCGACCTACCGGCAGCGCGCGCCCGCGGAGCCGATCGACGGGTACGAGTACGCGCGCACCAAGAACCCGACGCGCCTCGCGCTCGAGCGCAACCTCGCCTCGCTCGAGGGGGGCAAGCACGGGCTCTGCTTCTCGAGCGGGCTCGCCGCGACCAACAACGTGATGAACCTGCTGAAGAGCGGCGACCACGTGGTGGCCGGCGACGACCTCTACGGCGGGACGTGGCGCCTCTTCGAGCGGCTCTACGCCAACTTCGGGGTGAAGTTCACCTACGTCGACTTCTGCGACCTCGACGCGGTGAAGGGGGCGCTGCGGCCCGAGACGAAGTACGTCTTCACCGAGACGCCGACCAACCCGCTGCTCAAGATCTGCGACCTCGCGGCGATCGCGCAGCTCGCGCACGCGGCGGGCGCGAAGGCGGTCTGCGACAACACCTTCGCGACGCCCTACCTGCAGCGGCCGCTCGAAGCGGGCTTCGACGTCGTGCTGCACAGCGTCACGAAGTACCTCGGCGGCCACTCCGACGTCATCGGCGGCGCGCTGATCGTCGACGACGACGAGCTCGCGCAGAAGCTCGCCTTCTTCCAGAACGCGGTCGGCTCCGTGCCCGGCCCCAACGACTGCTTCCTCGTGCTGCGCGGCACGAAGACGCTCCATCTGCGGATGGACCGCCATTGCGCGACGGCGCAGCGGCTCGCGCAGTTCCTCGCGAAGCATCCGGAGGTCACGAAGGTCCACTACCCCGGCCTGCCGGGCCACCCGGGCCACGCGCTCGCGAAACGGCAGATGAGCCAGTTCGGCGGGATGATCTCGTTCGTCGTGAAGGGCGACGTGGCGCGCGGCAAGCGCGTGGCGGGCGCGACGAAGCTCTTCGCCTGCGCGGAGAGCCTCGGCGGCGTCGAGTCGCTCATCGAGCACCCGCCGTCGATGACCCACGCGTCGATCCCGGCAGAGATCCGGCGCGCGCGGGGGCTCGACGACGGGCTCCTGCGCATCTCGGTCGGCGTCGAGGATCCCGACGACCTCGAGGCCGACCTGGAGCAGGCGCTCGAGGCGAAGTAGGCGGGCGGCGGCGCGGGTCCGCAGCCGGTCAGGCGCCCGGATTCGCCGCGGCGCGGCCGTCGGCGGCGCGCGCCCCCTCGCCTTTCGTGAGGCCGTGGCTCACGCGGTCACGCATCACGCGGCCGACCTTGAACTTCACCACCCGCTTGGGCGGGACCTCGACCTTCTGCAGGGTCCGCGGATTCTGCGCGCGGCGGGCGCGGCGCGGCTTGACCTCGAAGACGCCGAAGTCGCGAAACTCGAGGCGGTTCCCCTCCGAGAGCTCCCGGATGATCTCGTCGAGGAACATCTGCAGGATCTCCTTGGCCACGACCTTGGTCTGGCCGGTTCGCTCGGCGATCCGGTTGACGAGTTCCTTCTTCGTGATCGTGGCCATTGCGCCCATTCCCGAGCGGCTGCCGCCACGGTCGACGTGCGCGCCGAGCGCCCCGTTGACCACCCCTTTTCCCCCGACAGCACCGGCTCGAATGGCGGCGCAACCTAGCGGCCTTTAACCGTCTGTCAACCAAGTGCTTAGACGCGCTCGCCCGGCTCCGATCCAGGCCCGGCTCCCGGGCGCGACGGCACGTCGGGAAGGGCCGGTCCGGCCGACGCGGGGAGCAGGTCGCGCGTGTCGAGCAGGAACGTCGCC
The DNA here is from genome assembly GCA_036732755.1 of Planctomycetota bacterium. Lineage (GTDB taxonomy): Bacteria > Planctomycetota > B15-G4 > B15-G4 > SIAN01 > DASRRB01. Next base: position 4,320 of record DAINBU010000186.1, on the reverse strand, counting down.
GGCCCTTCGTTCTCGAGCGCGACCACCATCGACGCACCGAAGCTCCCGGTCTCGACCGTGACGCCACGTTCACGCAGGAGCTCGACGAAGCGGTCGAACCAGCGCCGCCCCTCGTCGGGCGCCGCGGCGCCGAGGAAGTCGGGCCGCCGCCCGCCCTTCAGGTTCGCGAGCAGCGTGAACTGCGAGACGGCGAGCACCGCGCCGCCGACGTCGGCGAGCGAGCGGTTCATCTTCCCCTGCCCGTCCTCGAAGACGCGCAGCTCGTGGATGCGGCGCGCGAGGTAGGCCGCCTCGCGCTCGCCGTCGCCGTGCGCCACTCCGAGCAGAAGGACGAAGCCGCGCGCGACGCCGCCGACGCGCGCGCCGTCGACGGTGACCTCGCCACGCCGCACGCGCTGGATGACTGCGATCACGGCGCGCTCACCGGCCCGCCTCCGGCCAGCGCGGCCCGAGGTCGGTCTCCGCGACCGTCTCCTCCTGCTCCGCCGGCAGCCCGAGCAGCTTGCGCAGCGTGAGCACGTGCTCGGGGACGGAGAAGTAGCGGTAGCGGATCTCGTTGGAGGGGAGCGGCGTGGTGAGCCCCTGCGCGCGCAGCATGTACTCCTCGTAGGCCGCGAGCGCGGCCTCCTGGTGGCGCCGCCGCACCGCGCCGTCGGTGTCGTCGGCGCGGTTCAACTCGACGCCGCCGATGTTGGCGAGCGCCGTCAGCGACTCGAAGTCGAGCGTCAGCGCTTGGCGCCACCAGGCGATCGCCTCGTCGTAGCGGTAGCGCTGCGAGTAGGAGCAGCCGATCGCCACGTAGACGTCGCTCAGCACCTTGCGGAAGGCCGGCGGCGGCGGCTCGCCGATCTGCTCGACCATGGCGCGCAGCTCGACTTCGGCCGCGGAGGCGTCGCGCTTCGCGTTCGACTCGAGCAGCAGTCGGGCGTAGCGGAACCGCTCGCGCAGGTCGCCGCCGGTCGCCGCGACCAGCTCGCGCCGCGCCCACAGCGCGTCCTCGCGCGCCCCGGTCGAGCCGGCGAGGTCGGCGTAGAGGCGCAGCGCCTCGAGCAGCGACGGCTCGAGCCGCACCGCCGCGAGCGCCTCGGCGAGCGCCTGGTCGTTGCGCCCGAGGTCGCTCTCGACCCGGGCGAGCCCGTAGCGCGACCAGCCGAACGCCGGGTCCTGGTCGCACGCCTTGATCAAGAGGTCGCGCGCCTCGCTCATCCGCTCCGGGAGGAGCGCCCGCGCCGCGAGCGTCTTCTCGCGCGCGCTGCCCGTGGCCGCCGCGTACTGCAAGCGCGCGGCGCGCGGGTCGGCGAGGAACTCGAGGTCCTGCACGAGGCAGGCGATGCGGAAGTCGTCGGGCGCGCCGTCGCGGGCGCGGCGCGCCGCCGCGAGCGCCTCGTCGAGCTGCGCGCGCGCCACCTCGCTGCCGCGCTCGAGCACGTCGTCGCGCACGCGGCGCGCGGCGTCGGCGTCGGACTGCACCGAAGCCGCCATCACGATCGGCTCGATCGGGGGCGGCGACTCGCACGCAGCCGCGCCGAACGCGAGCAGGGCGAGCGCGGCGCGCCGGCTCACCGCGACGGACGCACGCCGATGCGCGCGCGCACATCCTCCATCGTCGCGCGCGCCACCTCGCCCGCCCGCTTCCCGCCGTCGGCGAGCACCGCCTCGAGCTCGTCCGGCTTCGCGCGCAGCGCCTCGAGCCGCTCGCGGATCGGCGTCAGGTGCTCGACCACGCGGTCGGCGAGCTCCTTCTTGCAGTCGACGCAGCCGAGCGCGCCGGAGCGGCAGTCGCGATCGATCTCGGCGTAGCGCGCTGCGTTCAGCGGCGCGGTGAAGGATCCATGGAGGGTGAAGACGTTGCACACCTCGGGGTGGCCCGGGTCGTACCGGCGCAGGCGCGCCGGGTCGGTGACCGCGACCTTGATCTTGGCGCGGATCGCGTCGGGCGCATCGCTCAACGCCACCGTGTTCCCCTTCGACTTCGACATCTTCGCGGAGCCGTCGAGGCCCTTCAGCCGCGTCACCTTGGAGAGCAGCGGCTGCGGCTCCGGGAAGACGTCGAACCCGACGCGGCGGTTGAACCGGCGCGCGAGCTCGCGCGCGAGCTCGAGGTGCTGCACCTGGTCCTCCCCCACCGGCACGCGGTCGGCCTTGTAGAGCAGGATGTCGGCCGCCTGGAGCACGGGATAGATGAAAATGCCGGCGTTGACGTTGTCGCGGTTCTGCTCCGACTTCTCCTTGAACTGCGTCATGCGGGAGAGGTCGCCCATGGCCGCCGACGTCGCCAGGATCCACGCGAGCTCGGTGTGCTCCGGCACGTCGGACTGGCGGAACAGCACGACGCGCTTCGGATCGAGCCCGCACGCGAGGAACGTCGCCGCCATGTCGAACGTCCACGCGCGCAGCTGGTCCGCCGTCATCGCGATCGAGAGCGCGTGGTAGTCGACGATCGAATAGAAGGCTTCCGGCGCGTCGGGCGCCTCTTGGAGTTCGACCCACTGCCGGATCGCGCCGAGGTAGTTCCCCAGGTGCGCCTCGCCGGTCGGCTGCATCCCGCTGAAGATCCGATGTCGTGCCATTCGTTTGCGCCCGAAAGCGCGCGAGCATAACTTCGCGCGGCGTCCGATCGCGGCCGGGAGGGGCGTTTGGGTCGACACGCACGTTGCGCGCGCGCGGGCGGGCGCGCAGGTTTTTCGGCGCTCGTGCGCTCCCTCGCTGCCGTCGCCGCGACGTCCGCGTCGGCGTGCGCCGGCCTCGACTGGGACTTGAACCCCTTCTACGTCGGGAACGCGCGCGTCACCGAGCGCGGCGCGGAGAGCCGCGCCACCTCGGCCGGGCCGTTCTGGGACGACACGCGCACGCCCGACCGGCGCGAGACGGCGTTCCACCCGCTGTGGCGGCGCGTCGCCACCTCGACCGAGACGCGCGGACAGGTGCTCGACCCGCTGTTCGCGGCGCGCTGGACCGCCGACGAGTCGTCCTACCGCTTCCTCGCCCTGTCGTGGGCGAAGACCCATTCGTCGGGGAGCACCAGCCCCGACACCGACGTCATGTTCTTCCCGATCTTCTGGTTCGGACGGGGGCCGCGCGAGGAAGAGAACTACTTCGCGTTCTTCCCCCTGTTCGGGACGATCAAGACCTTCATGGGCTTCTCGGAGATGTCGTTCTTCCTCTTCCCGCTCTACTACCGTGCGATGAAGAACATCACCGAGCCGGAGACCTTCTACAGCCTGACGCCGTTCATCGGCTGGGTCGACGGCGGGCCGCGCGACGGCTCGTGGCACCTGCTCCCGATCGCCGGCCACTGGCAGTACGAGGGCAAGTACGACAAGTGGTCGGTGCTCTGGCCGTTCGTCCACTGGCAGAGGAACGACCTCGACACCAGCGACCCGACGCGCAACGTCACGTTGTGGCCGCTGTTCGGCATCGAGACCGGCAAGCGCAAGCGCTACCTCACCTTCCTCTGGCCGTTCTTCCGCTTCAAGAGCCAGCGCTACGTCGAGACCGACGCGCAGGGACTCCCGTACGAGGAGGTGTACTTCCGCAACGACTACCTGTGGCCCTTCTTCCAGCGCGAGCACACGCGCGAGTTCGACCGCCTGCGTCTCTTCCCCTTCTACGCCCACTACGAGAGCCCCGAGATCTCGAGCCAGGCGTGGGCGGTCCCGCTGTTCTGGCTGCGCGAGGTGCGCGAGCCGGGCGAGCGCGGCTGGACCAAGCGCACCTTCGACTTCGTGCCGTTCGTGCACCACGAAGCGAAGGAGTTCCGCGACGGCCGCGCGCCCGACGGCATGTTCAAGCTCTGGCCGCTCTTCTCGACCAAGAGCGAGGCGGGCGTCGACGAGACCAAGGTGATCGCGCTGCTCCCCATGGACGTCGAGCGCTACACCTCCGATTTCGAGGCCAACTGGGGCCCCCTCTTCGAGCTGTACCGGAACCGCCGGACCGCCGACGGCGACCGGGACGGCGCCGCCGCCTTCCGGCTGGTCCAATGGAGCGCGACCGGGGACGAGCGGCGCTTCTCGCTGCCGCTCCTCGCGTCGGCGCGCTGGGACGACCGGCGCAGGCGCAGCTCCGCGCCGCCCGCGCCGCCGCCGATGCGGGCGGCGCGGAGCTGCGCCTGCTCGGGCTGCCGCTGCTCACGCCGGAGGTCGTCGCGAAGTGACCCGCTTCTTCGCGTTCCTCGGGGAGACCATCGAGCGCGCCGTCCTCGGCGCGGGCGAGACGGTCGAGCTCCTCTTCGAGTCGACGCTCTACGTGCGCCACGCCTGGAAGCGGCGCCGCTTCCTGCTCGACCAGCTCTACACCTGCGGCGTGAGCAGCGGCAGC
>DAINBU010000185.1:0-7481 GCA_036732755.1 Planctomycetota bacterium | reverse complement strand
GACCACGGACCTGCTGCGAGTCGTATTCGAATGCGCCGAGCGCAGCGAGCCCCCCCTTTCAACTTTTGGTTTGGGGCGAGCGTGTCCCGTCCATCGAGCCTTTTTCCCCTCCGCCCTCTCGACCCGCTCCCGCCCGTCGCGCGTTCCACCACGCCCCCTTCTCCCCGCGCCCTCTTCACCCCCGCCCTCGACGTCCGCTCCAGTGACCAGCTGCGGCGGGTCAGTCGTTCTCGAGCCGGACCCCGGCGTCGTCGATCACGTAATGCTGGCCGGCCGGCGGCGCGAGGTTGCGACCGGCCGTCCACGGGTTGCGCATCAGCTCTTCGACGTCGGGCAGGTGGCCGTGCTCGATCCGGTACTGGCGCGCCCAGGAGGTCGCGACGCGCAGCGCGCGCTTGCGCTCGAGCTCTTCGAGCCGCGGGAAGCGCAGCTTGTCGCCGTCGATCTCGAACGAGCCGAGCACCGGCTCGAAGACCTCCGGCGCCATGAGGCTCTTGTCGCGCAGCTCGTCCTTGCTCCTGGCGTCGCGGCCGCGCGTGTCCTTGAACTCGTTCCAGGCGCGGAAGGCGATGCGCTTCTTGGTGCGCTCGAGGTAGAGCTCCGCCTCCTCCTTCGCGTCGGCGTTGGGGCTGTCGAGCCAGGGGGCCATCTGCGCGAGCGCCGCGTAGTCGGCGCGCTCGTCGACCAGGAGCGAGTCGTAGAAGCCCATCGTGATCGCGTCGCACTTCGGGTGCTTCACCACCTTCTCGAGGACGGCGAGCGTGGCGGCGCGGTCCTGCTTGTATTCGAAGTACGCCATCGCGAGCTCGATCTGCAGCTTCACGTCGTTCGGGTTGGCGGCGACCCCCTTCTTCAGCAGGTCGATGGCGCGGTCCTTGTCGTTCGAGAGCATGCCGAGGTAGGTCGCGCCCCAGCTGTAGACGTTGGAGAAGGTCGGCTCGAGGCGCGTGATGGTGTCGAACACGGTGTCGAGCCAGCGGCGCTTGCGCGTCTGGTCGCCGAAGTCGCGCGAGAGGTTGCCGATCGCGTTGAGCCAGATCGCGTCGGCGCAGGTCGAGCGGTGGCCGAGCGAGAAGAGCTTCGCGAGGCGCTGGTCGGGCATCCAGCGCGCGCCCGGCACGCGCCGCATCGCGTTGGCCTCGCCGAGCGGGCCGCGCAGCGCGATCGCGGCCGCGGCGCAGAGCGCGAGGCCGACCTTGAGCTTCAACACGTCACACCTCGCGGCGGCGGAAGAGGAGCACCGCGCCGCCCACGAAGACGGCCGACCAGAGCGCCATCGCCGCCGCGCCCATGCCGAGGTGGCTCCACTGCACCGGCACCTGGCCGCCCGTCGTGTTGATGAAGTTCACGTCCTCGAGATTGGGGATGAAGTGGTAGAGGACCCGCCACACCGCGGCGAAATTCGGCGACTTTCCGTTCGAGGTGAGCTCGCGCAACGCCTCGGTCGAGTGGGCCGCGAGCACGAAGCAGCAGGTGCCGACCGCGGCGATCGGCGGCGCCGCCAGCGCGCCGAGGAAGAGCGCGACGGCGGTCACCAGCAGCGACTCGCAGAGGAGGCCGGCGACCGCGGCGACGTAGCTCTCCCCCGGCCGCCCGCCCCACAGCGCGAGCCAGAGCGCGAGCACGACCGCCGCCGCGAAGAGCGCCGCCCAGAAGGCGGCGACCAGGCCGAAGTACTTGCCCACCACGAACTCGGCGCGCTTCAAGTCGCGCGAAAGGAGCGAATAGAGGGTCCGCCGCTCGATCTCCTTCGCCAGCGCGAACGCGCCGACCAGCATCGCGAGCAGGAGGCCCAGGATCGACATCCCGGAGAGGGAGAAGTCCTCGACCATCTTGAGCTCGTCGTCGATCGAGAGCCAGCCGAGCACGCGGCTGAAGAGGACGACGCCGACCGCGAAGAGCAGCACGACGAAGAGCACGCGGTCGCGCACCGCCTCGAGGAAAGTGGCGCGCGCGATGACCTGGACGCGATCCCTCATGCCATGACCTCCTGCGGCAGGGGTTCCACGACAGGTTCCAGCGCCGGCGTCCCGGCGGTGAGACGCACGAACCACTCCTCGAGCGACTCGCGCTCGGGCACCAGCGAGAGCAGGCGCCCGCCTTGCGCGTTCACCTCGGCGGCGAAGAACGGCCCGAGCTCGTTGCCGGGCAGGCGCGCGGTGACGACGTCGCCCGCCGTGCGGCAGAGCGTCGCGGCCGACTCGATCCGGGCGCGCAGCCCCTCGGGCACGCGCTGGGCGCACAGCTCGAAGGAGCGCGGCGCGCTCTCGAGCAGCTCGTGGATCGTCCCTTCCGAGACGACCTCGCCGCGGTGCAGGACGACGAGGCGATCGCACAGCTCCTGCACGTCGGCGAGGACGTGCGAGCAGAGGACGACGGTGCGTCCGGCGCGGCGCTGCTCGAGGATCAGCTCCTTCACGAGCATGCGGCCGGCCGGGTCGAGGCCGTTCAGCGGCTCGTCGAGCAGCAGGAGCGGCGGCTCGTGCAGCAGCGCCGAGGCCAGCCCGAAGCGCTGGCGCATCCCCTTGCTGAAGCCGCGGAGACGGCGATCGGCGGCGTCGGTGAGCCCGACGCGCTCGAGCAGCTTGCCGGTGCGCGCGCGCACCTCGGCGCGCGTGAGGCCGACGAGGCGGCCGTAGAGCTCGAGCCCCTCGCGCGGCGTGAGGTGCTCGTGGAAGTAGGGGTTCTCGGGCAGGAAGCCGAGCTCGCGCCGCGCGGCGCAGTCGCTGCTCGGCCGGCCGAGCAGCGTGGCGCTGCCGCCGTCGGCGTGGAGCAGGCCAGTGACGATCTTGATCGTCGTGGTCTTGCCCGCGCCGTTCTGGCCGAGGAGCCCGAAGCACTCCCCTTCCTCGACGCGGAAGGACACCCCCTTCAACGCGGCGAACTTCGGCCGGAACGGGGCCGCGCGGAAGCTCTTCTCCAGACGGAACGTCTCGAGGACCGTGCGCATGTTCCTGCTCTCCTCCTCCTCCTCGGCGCGAGACCATCTCGGCGGAGCAGGACCCGCCGCGCGCAATTCCTTCGGAGGAGAGCCATCGGCCGGAGGGGCGGCCCGACTGAAGCCGCGGGGAGCGCGCGTGCAGCCTTTCTCCGGCCGCGGCGCCCGAGCGAGTAGGCTTCCCGGGATGAACGCGGGATACACGTGGCGGGAGGTGGTCGCGGCGCCGGCCCCGGGCGAGCGCGTGGTCGACCGCCTCGCCCACCGGTGGCGCCACGGCTCGCCCGAGGAGTGGCGCGCCCGGATCCTGCGCGGCGAGGTCACCCTCGACGGGGCGGCGGCGGCCGAGTCGGCGCCGCTGCTCGCCGGGCAGACGCTCGCGTGGGCCCGCCCGCCGTGGGAGGAGCCGGCGGTGCCGTGCTCGTTCGCGCTCCTCCATGAAGACGACGACCTGCTCGCCGTCGCCAAGCCGGCCGGGCTGCCGACCATGCCGTCGGGCGGCCGCTTCCTCGAGCACACGCTGCTCTTCTTGATCCGGCGCCGCTGGCCGGAGGCGGCGCCGCTCCACCGGCTCGACCGCGGGACGAGCGGCATCGTCCTCTTCGCGCGCAGCCAGCTTGCGCGCCGCGCCGGCAGCGCGGCGTTTCGCGAAGGACGGGTGCGGCGGCGCTACCTCGGCCTCGTCGAAGGCCACCCGCGCGCCGACGCATTCGAGATCGACGTCCCGATCGGCGAGCAGCCGCACCGGGAGATCGGCCGCGTCTTCGTCGCGGCGGAGAGCGGACGGCCGGCGCGCACGCGCGTGCGCACGCTCGCGCGGCGCGCCGACGGGCGGGCGCTCGTCGAGATCGAGATCGGGAGCGGCCGCCCCCACCAGATCCGCATCCACCTCGCCGCTGTAGGCCACCCGCTCGCGGGCGAGCCCTTCTTCTCGAGCGGCGGCTTGCCGCGCGACGAGGACGGCGCGCGGCCCGGCGACGTCGGCTACGTCCTCCACGCATGGAAGCTCGACCTCGCCCATCCGGGCACAGGCGCGCCGCTCGCGCTCGAATGCGCGCCGCCGGCCGGGCTGCGCCCGTGAACGAGATTCCGCCGGCCGCGCCGACCGCGCTGATCGAGGCGCGCCGCCTCTTCCGGCTCCACGCCGGCTCCGCCGATCGGGCGCCGGTGCTGAACGACGTCTCGCTGCAGGTCGCGGAGGGGCGCTTCGCGGTCGTGATGGGGCCGAGCGGTTCGGGCAAGTCGACGCTGCTCCATCTGCTCTGCGGGCTCGATCCGCCGAGCTCGGGGCAGGTCTTCCTCGCCGGCCAGGCGCTCGCGCAGCTCGACGACGAGGGGCGCACGTTGCTGCGGCGCGCCCACGTCGGCTTCGTGTTCCAGTTCTTCAACCTCGTCCCGAACCTGACGGTCGCGGAGAACGTCGCGCTGCCGCTGCTGCTGCAGGGCGTCACCCGACCACGGAAGGACGAACGCTTCGTCGCGACGACGAAGATGTTCCACCTCGACGACAAGCTCGACCGCATGCCGCACGAGCTGTCGGGCGGCGAGATGCAGCGCACGAGCATCGCGCGCGCGGTCGTCCACCGGCCGCGCGTCGTCTTCGCCGACGAGCCGACCGGGAACCTCTCGACGAGCGCGGGGCTCGAGGTCATGCAGTTCTTCCGGCGCATCACCGACGAGCTCGGGCGCACCGTCGTGCTCGTCACCCACAACCCCCGCGACGCCCGTTTCGCCGACGAGCTCCACTTCCTGAAGGACGGCCGCATCGACCCGACGCAGTCCCTGCACGGAGACGAAGTGCGTGACGATCGCATTCACGCTCGCCTGGCGGAGCTTGGCATCTAGGCCGGCGCGCTCCTTCACGGCGGCGCTCGGCGTCGCGGTCGGCATCGCGACGGTCCTCGCCGTCCAGGTGGTCGACCGCAACACGATCCTCACGCAGGAGCGGCTCGCCGCGCGAGCGGTGCTCGGCCGCCCCGACGTGCAGATCCGGGCGATCGCGCCCGGGCTGCCGGCGGGCGGCGCGGCGCCGGCGGCGTTCGCGGGCGACAAGGACCTCGAGAGCTTCTGCGGGCTCTTCTTCGCGAACGCGACGTGCGCCGTCGGCAACGGCGAAGCGGCGGAGAGCGAGCTCGAGCTGGTCGGCGTCGGGCCGCTCGCCGCCGAGGTCTTCTCCGCCTACGAGGTCGCGAGCGGGAGCGACCTGTCGCGCGCCGACGCCGACGAAGCGCTGGTGCCGGCGGCGCTGGCGGCCGAGCTCGCGCTGCGCGTCGGCGACGCGATCTCGCTGCGGCGGCTCGCGCCGGCGCGCCGCGTCTGCGAGGACGGGAAGTGGATCGCGGTCGAGGCCGGCGCGGCGACCGGCGCGGCGCGGAAGTTTCGCGTGGTCGGACTGCTCGCCGGCGCCGGGCTCGGCGGCGCGCGCCGCATCCTCGTCCCGTTCGAGAGCGGCGCGGCGCTCTACGCCGACGCCCCGCTCCTGCCGCTCTATCTCGGGCGACTCGCGGCGGGCGCGACGATCGACGACCTGCGCGAAAGATTGAAGCTCGGCTTCCTGGTCGAGCGGCCGAAGGGCGCGCTGGTCGGCGAGCGCATGGACCAGCGGGCGTTCCGCAAGTCGCTCGGCGTCACGAGCGGGCTCGCGCTGCTGCTCGGCCTCTTCGTGATCTACAACGCCTTCTCGCTCGCCCTCGTGGAGCGCGTGCGGGAGATCGGGCTCTTGCGCGCGCTCGGCCTCACGCGCGGGGAGATCGCTAGAGCGGTGCTGCTCGAGGGGCTGATGCTCTCGGCGCTCGGCGCGCTGCTCGGGCTCGTGCTCTCGGCGGGGCTGGTCTGGTTCATGGCGGCGCGCCGCATCACGACGCTCGGCTTCGACAAGCCGCTCACGATCGTCGACGTCCCGTGGGGGCTCGCGGCGGGGATCATCGCGCTCGGGACGCTCTTCGCGCTGCTCGGGATGGCGGCGCCGCTCCTGCGCGCGCGCAGCCTCTCGGTGCTCGACGCGCTGCGCGCGGGGCGCCTCGCGCTGCGCACCGACGCCGGCTTCTCGCTGCGCGTCGGGACCCTGATCGGCGTGCCGCTGCTGATCCCGCTGCTGTATGGGCTCGCGAAGCCCGACATCGGGGAGCGGCAGCGCGAGGTCTACCCGCTCGTGCTCGGCATCGCCGCGACGGTCGGCGCCTTCTTCGTGCTGCTGCTCGTCTTCCCGGCGGCGGCGCAGGGGTGCATCGGGCTCCTGATCCGGCCGTGGCGAGCGGCGCTGCCGGTCGAGGCGCGGCTCGCCGGCTCGGCGGCGCGCGCGGCGCGGCAGCGCATCCAGGGGACGCTCGCCGGGCTCGCGGTGGTCGTCGCGGCGGTCTTCGTCGTGCGCGCCGTGAACGACGGCTTCCTCGACGAGTCCGGGCGCTTCGCCCGGACGGCGCTCGCCGGCCGCGTCATCGTCCAGAACCGCGAGCTCACGCGCGCGCAGGCAGACGCGGAGCTGCGCGTGCCGGGCGTGGCGCGCGTCTATCCGCTCTCGCTCGAGGTGAAGGCGCCGAGCCCGGTGCGCGGCGTCGACGCCGAGGTGGTGCGCGCGAACGCGCGCCGCGCCGGACTCGACGACGCCGCGGTCGCGAGCTTCGCGCGCGGCGAGACGCTGATCCTCTCGTCGTTCCTGGCGAGCGAGTACCGCTGGAACGTGGGCGACGAGGTGCGCCTCTCGACGTACGGCGGCGCGCGGAGCTTCCGCGTCGGCGCGATCGGCGACGCGCTGGGCTACCTGCCCGACGACCGCAGCTTCGCGCTGATCGAGACCGCGACGCTCGAGCGCTGCTGGTGCGTCGACGGCGGCGCGGCGCGCCACTGGGCGGTCGAGCTCGAGCCGGGCGCCGACTCCCGCGCGGTCGAGGCGGCGCTGCTCGCGAAGCTGCCGCCGGCGCCCGACCTGCGCGTGCGCAGCGACGAGACGATCGCCGACTACTACGTGCGCGACGGGCGGCGCGACTTCTACGTCTTCGACGTCGTGCTCGGCTGCACGGCGGCGCTGGCCGGGGTCGGGCTGCTGAACTCGCTGACGATCGCGCTCCTCGAGCGCAAGCGCGAGATCGGGCTGCTGCGCACGATCGGCGTCACGGCGCGCCAGGTCGGCCGGATGCTGCTGCTCGAGGCGGTCGCGCTCGGCGTGGTCGGCGGGCTGCTCGCGACGGCGCTCGCGTGGCCGGTCGCCCGCATGACGGTGTCGGCGGTGCGCGTGATCAGCCGGCTCGACCTCGCCTTCGAGCCGGGGACCGCCGCGCTGCTGGCGCCGTTCGCGGCGTGCGTCGCGCTGTCGATCGCGGCCGCGCTGCTGCCGGCGCTGCGCGGCGGCAAGCTCGACCTCGGGCCGCTGCACCGCAACGACTAGGAACCTCTCCTGGTTGGCCGCGGGTTGAAACTGGAGCGGACGTCGAGAACGGGGGTGAAGTGGCCGCGGGGAGAAGGGGGCGTGGTTGAACGCGCGACGGGCGCGGGCGGGTCGAGGGGCGGAGGGGAAAAAGGCTCGATGGACGGGACACGCTCGCCC
>DAINBU010000184.1:0-7734 GCA_036732755.1 Planctomycetota bacterium | reverse complement strand
CAGTCGATCGGCGAGCCCGGCACGCAGCTGACCATGCGCACGTTCCACATCGGCGGCGTCGCGTCGCGCGAGCTCACCGTCTCCGAGGTGAAGGCGCGCCGCGAGGGCATCGTGAAGTACCCGCAGCTGCGCGTGGTGCAGACCAAGGAGGGCGAGCACGTCGTCTTCGACCGCCAGGGCGAGATCCTGCTCGAGGACGCCAAGGGCCGCGAGCTCGACCGCTACTCGGTCCCGCTCGGCGCGCTCGTCGCGGTCAAGGCCGGCCAGGAGGTCAAGCAGGGGACCGTGCTCGCGTCGTGGGACCCCAACCACGTGCCGATCCTCTCCGACCGCGAGGGCATCGTCCGGTACAAGGACGTGCTCGAGGGCAAGACGATCAAGATCGAGATCGACGCCAGCGGCAACACGCGCCGCATGGTGATCGAGCACAAGGGCGACCTGCACCCCGAGATCCTGATCGAGGACAAGCACGGCACGCTGCTCGACAGCCACCCGCTGCCGGAGCGCGGCTACATCACCGTCGACGACGGCGCGAAGGTGTCGGTCGGCACCCTGCTGGCGAAGAAGCCCAAGGAAGCGGCCGACGTCCAGGACATCACCGGCGGCCTGCCGCGCGTCACCGAGATCTTCGAGGCGCGCAAGCCCAAGGAGCCGGCCGTCATGGCCGAGATCGACGGCGTCGTCGAGCTCGCCAAGGAGCTGAAGCGCGGCAAGCGGACCATCCTCGTCAAGCCGGAAGGCGAGAACGTCGAGCCGATGGAGCACCTGGTGCCGCACGGCCGCCACCTGCTCGTCCGTTCGGGCGACCGCGTGCGCGCCGGCGACGCGCTGATCGAGGGGCCGCTCGTCCCGCAGGACCTCCTGCGCATCAAGGGCGAGGAAGAGCTGCAGGTCTACCTGCTGCGCGAGGTGCAGGCGGTCTACCGCTCGCAGGGCGTGACGATCGACGACAAGCACATCGAGGTCATCATCTCGCAGATGATGCGCAAGGTGCGCGTCGAGGACTCGGGCGACGCCGACTTCCTGCCGGGCGCGATGGTCGACCGCCACCTCTTCCGCCTCACCAACGAGCGGATGAGGAAGGAGCGCAAGAAGCCGGCGACGGCGGAGTCGGTGCTGCTCGGCATCACCAAGGCGTCGCTGCAGTCCGACTCGATGATCTCGGCCGCTTCGTTCCAGGAGACCACCAAGGTCCTGACCGAGGCCGCGATCGCGGGCAAGAAGGACGAGCTGGTCGGCCTCAAGGAGAACGTGATCCTGGGCAACCTCGTCCCGACCGGAACGGGGTTCAAGTACTACCACCAGTCGAAGGTCAAGCTGCACGGCGAGACCATCGACCTGCCGGAGGAGCCGGAGACGGCGCGAGCCGGGCACGTCGCCTGACGGAGCTCTCCTCCTTGAAGGCCCCGCGGGGCTTGCTTAGATGGCCGACCCTTTTGGCGCGGATCGCATCCGCGCCGCAGAACCAAGGAACTCATGCCGACGATCAACCAGCTGGTGAGGAAGGGACGGAGGCCGCCTCCGTCGCACACGAAGTCTCCCGCGCTCGACGCCTGCGCGCAGAAGCGCGGCGTCTGCACGGTGGTGCGCACGATGACCCCGAAGAAGCCGAACTCCGCGCTCCGCAAGATCGCGCGCGTGAAGCTCGCGTCGGGCAAGGAGATCACCGCCTACATTCCAGGCGTGGGTCACAATCTGCAGGAGCACTCGATCGTGCTCGTGCGCGGCGGCCGCGTGCGCGACCTCCCCGGCGTGCGCTACCACATCATCCGCGGCACGCTCGACTCGGCCGGCGTCACCGACCGCAAGCAGGGACGGTCGCTGTACGGCGCCAAGCGTCCGAAGACCTGAGCCGGGTCGCGTAGCAACCCCCGTAAACGCTCCTCGACTAAAGAGAACCCATGCCGCGGAAGTACGAATCGACCGAGAAGTTCCTCCGTCCCGATCCGACGTTCGGGAGCAAGCTCGTCTCCCGCTTCATCAACTGCGTGATGAGCGACGGCAAGAAGTCGACGGCGCAGTCCGTCGTCTACGAGGCGCTCGACCTCCTGAAGAAGAAGATCCCCGACCGCGAGCCGATCGACGCCTTCTCCGACGCGATCAACAACGTGAAGCCGATGGTCGAGGTGCGCTCGCGGCGTGTCGGCGGCGCGACGCTGCAGGTGCCGCACGAGGTGAAGAAGAGCCGCCAGCAGAGCCTCGCGATCCGCTGGATCCTCGAGGGCGCGCGCAGCAAGAAGGGCAAGCCGATGTCGAAGCGGCTGGCCGAGGAACTGTTCGACGCGTTCAACAAGCAGGGCTCGGCCTACACCAAGCGCGAGAACACGCACAAGATGGCCGAGGCCAACGAGGCGTTCGCGCACTTCGCCTGGTGAGCATCGTCTGACCGACCGGCCCTGAACGTCGAGACCGAGCGGCCCGCGCGAGCGGGCCGCTTCCGTTTCAGCGCACGGCCGGGGTGTCGTTGCCGGAGAAGTGGAAGAGCGGCGGCGCCTCGCCGTAGAGCGTGCTGCCGGCGACGCGCTCGATCGGCTCGTGGCGCACCAGGCAGCGGATCGTCGCGGCGCGGCGCGGCGGCCGGCCGTCGTCGAGCGCGAAGACCGTCCACCAGAGCCCAAAGTTCGCGCGCACTGCTCTCCACGCATCCTCGTCGAGCGCGAGGCTGCGCGCGCTCCCCGGAAGCTCGACGGCGAGGTCGCCGGGGCGCGGGTCGCCGCCGCCCGCCGCCGCCACCAGCCAGCGGCGCGGCTCCGCGCCGCGCACCTTCCAGCGCAGCGTCGGAGCCTCGCGCGTGCGCGCGAGGTGCGCCGGCGCGTCGAGCTCGAGCGCGGCGTCGGTCTCGACCGCCTCGGCCGCCGCGCCGAGCCGCTCGCGCGCGACCGCGTCGACGAACGGGAGCCAGGGCTGCGGCGGGAGCGTCCAGCCGCTGGTGAAGCTGCAGTCACGGCAGAGTGCCGGCAGGTCCTGCGTGACCATCGCGCGGCGCAGGTCCTGCGCCTCCGGACCGTTCCAGATCGACTCGAAGTCGCGCTCGCGCAGGTTGCCCAGCGCGAGCTGCCCGCCGTCGGCGACGCAGCACGGGTAGACCGTGCCGTCCGCGTTCACCTTCACGCGGTTCACCGACTGCAGGCAGTAGCCGGGGAAGTAGCGGCGGAAGTGCTCGATCCAGGGGTCGTTCTTCGGGTTCTCGCGGAACTGGAGGTCGGGGGGCCGGTGGTCGAGGATCTCCTTCGTCTTCAGGTCGAGGACGACGCGGATCTTCTTGCGCGCGGCGACCTCGCGGATCCGCGCGAAGAGCGCCTCGATCTCCGCGGGCGCGATCTGCAGGTAGGGGTCCGACGCCGCGCCGCGCGGGTCGGAGTAGTGGTACTGCAGGAGGTGGAAGGTCGGGATGCCGAGATCGGCGAGCGTCGCGATGGTCTCGTCGAGGTGACCGGCGTTCTCCGCCATGAAGACGATGTTCGTCTGCACCTCGATCCCGTGCTCCTTGCAGAGCCGGGCGGCGGTCGCGAGATTCGCGAAGACCTGGTCGGGCTTGCTCTTGAGCCGGATCTTCGCGTACACGTCCTTCAGGTGGCTGTCGATCGAGACGCGGATCGAGGTGACCAGCGGCTCGAGCTCGGCGAACTTCTTCTCGTCGAGGAACTGCACGTTGGTCACGACGTCGAGTTCGAGGCCGAACAGCTCGGCGAGCTTGCGCGTCAGGTCCCACGTGAGGATGAGCGGCTCGCTGCCCGCGAACGGGACCAGGATCGAGGCGCCCGGGAAGACGTCGCGCGCCAGCTTCTCCAGCACCTCCGCCGGGAGCTTCTGCAGCGGCGGATTGCCGTCGGGGTAGCACATGGTGCACGCCATGTTGCAGAAGTTCGAGAACTGGACGTCGACGATGCGCGGCCGCGACGAGAAGGAGAGCGAGCCGCTCCAGAGGTCGTGCTCGAGCCGGGCGCGGTTCTCCGCGACATGGCGCCGCTTCTCGCCCGGATCGACCGGGGCGAGCGAGCGGACGAACGGCGGCAGCGGCTGCTCCGGCACCTCTTCCGGCTCCTGATTCCTGCGGTGGCGCGGGACGATAGCCCGGCGCGGGGGGACGCGCCCGGCGCGACGGCTATGCTGCCGGGCTTTTCGCGTCCCGAGCGACGAAAGGAGCGCGCAGCGCCGCCGCCATGTCCGCCGCCCTCGACCACATCCGCGACTTCGGGATCATCGCGCACATCGACGCGGGCAAGACCACGCTCAGCGAGCGCATCCTCTACTACACGAGGAAGGAGCATCGCATGGGGACGGTGGACGAGGGCACCGCGAAGATGGACTACCTCGAGGAGGAGCAGCAGCGCGGCATCACGATCACGTCGGCGGCCACGACGTGCTTCTGGAAGGGCCTCCAGTTCAACCTGATCGACACCCCTGGCCACGTCGACTTCACGGCCGAGGTCGAGCGCTCGCTCTCCGTTCTCGACGGCGCGATCGGCGTCTTCTGCGGGGTGGCCGGCGTGCAGGCGCAGTCGGAGACGGTCTGGCGCCAGGCCGACCGCCACCACGTCCCGCGCATCGCCTTCGTGAACAAGCTCGACCGCACCGGCGCCGATCCCGAGCGCGCGGTGAAGTCGATCCGCGACCGGCTCGGCGCCAACGCCGTCCCGCTGCAGCTCCCGATCGGGCGCGAGCGCGACTTCCAGGGGGTCGTCGACCTGGTGCGCAACGTCGCGCTGCTCTGGACCGACGACCTCGGCGACCAGTTCGCCGAGGCGCCGATCCCGGCAGCTCTGAAAGACGAGGCGGAGCTCGCACGCCAGCACCTGATCGAGCAGGCGGCCAACGTGGACGACGAGCTGGCAGCGGCCTTCCTCGACGGGAAGCCGATCGGGGAGGCCGCGCTCAAGGCTGCGTTGCGGCGCGGCGTGCTGGCGCGCCGGATCGTCCCGGTCTTCTTCGGCGCGGCGCTGCGCAATCGCGGCGTGCAGCCGGTGCTCGACGGGGTCGTCGACTACCTGCCGTCGCCGGTCGACGTCGGCGCGATGGAGCTGCCGGGCCGCGACGGGAAGTCGAAGGAGAAGTTCGAGCCGTCACCCGACGAGGACCTGCTCGCCCTCGCCTTCAAGACGATCCACGACAGCCACGGCGACCTGACCTTCCTGCGCGTCTACTCCGGCACGCTCGCCACCAACCAGTCGATCTACAACGCGCGCGAGGAGAAGGCGGAGCGCGTCGGCCGCCTCTACCGCATGCACGCCGACGAGCGCGAGCCGATCGAGAAGGCGGGGCCGGGCGAGATCGTCGGCGCGCTCGGCATGCGCTTCACGAAGACGGGCGACACCTTCTGTCCGAAGGCGCGCCTGGTCCACATCGAGGGGATGCTCTTCCCCGACACGGTCATCTCGAAGTCGATCGAGCCCAAGACGGCCGCCGACCGCGACGCGCTCACCGAGGCGCTCGGCTTCGTCGCGCGCGACGACCCGACCTTCCGCTACCGCATCGACGAGGAGACCGGGCAGGCGATCGTCTCGGGGATGGGGGAGCTCCACCTCGAGATCATCGAGAACCGGCTGCAGCGCGACTACAAGGTCCCGATCCGGACCGGCAAGCCGCGCGTCGCCTACCGGCAGACGGCCGCGCAGGCGATGGAGGGGAACGCCACCTTCGAACGCGTCTTCGCCGGCAAGCCGCAGTTCGGCCGCATCCGGCTGCGCGTGGAGCCGCGCGAGGCGATCGCGCCGACCGTGAAGGTCGCGCTCGCGCACGAGCGCGTGCCGCGCAACTTCTGGTACGCGGTCGAGCAGGCGGCGCAGGGGGCGCTGAAGTCGGGGCTCGACCTCGGCTACCCGATCGTGCGCGTCCACGTCGAGGTCCTCGACGGCGAGGTGCGCGACCGCGAGACGACCGAGGCGGCGATGGCGGCGGCGACCGACGCCGCCTTCCAGGACGCCATGGCGAAGGCGGGCACCGTGCTGCTCGAGCCGATCATGCGCTTCGAGATCCAGACACCGCCCGAGTTCATGAAGAGCGTGACCGGCGACCTGAACACCCGGCGCGGGATGATCGACGCCGTCGACACCGGGACCGAGACAGCCAAGATCGCCGGGACCGTCCCGCTCTCCGAGACGTTCGGGTACTCGACGGCGCTCCGCTCGATGTCGCAGGGGCGGGCGAGCTTCGTGATGGAGCCGGCCGACTACCAGCCGGTCCCGCCCCAGGTCAGCGACAAGCTGACCTTTTGACCTTCAGCGACAAGCGGCCCGGACGCTCCCCGGGGGGGCCCAGGCGAAATGGAAATTGACTTGGCGGGGGTCGCCCCTACGATTTCGCGCCCCGCTTTTTTCGCAGCCGACAGCACGAGGATCGCCGAGCCACCGCCCCCCTTGCCACCCTGCCCCAGACGGCAGGACCAGGCCAGGGCGAGGGGCTGCTTGTCCGTCCGAAGGGCCCGCGCCGCGAGGAGCAACCGGTTCCTCACCGGACCGCGCCGCCGACCGAAGCCAGCCGCCAAGGGCCCACGAAGTCATGAATCCCCAGAACAAGATCACGATCCGGCTCGAGGCGTACGACCATACGGCGCTCGACCAGTCGGCGTCCGACATCGTCGAGACGGCCAAGCGCACCGGCGCGCGCGTCGCGGGACCGATCCCGCTGCCGACGCGCATCGAGCGCTACACGGTGCTCCGCTCGCCGCACGTCGACAAGAAGTCGCGCGAGCAGTTCGAGATCCGGACCCACAAGCGGCTCGTCCTCATCACCGACCCCTCGCCGAAGACCGTCGACTCGATCAGCCGCCTCAATCTGCCGGCCGGCGTCGACATCCGCGTGAAGGTGTGATGCGGATCGGATGAAGCGGGAGCGGGACAAGACGTTCGCGCGGGTCGGCCGGTGCGGCCCGGATCGGGAGTCGTGGAGAATGCGTCGTGGCTGACAAGCTGCCCTACAAGGCGATCCTCGCGCGCAAGGAGGGGATGACGCAGGCCTTCGACGAGAAGGGCAACGTCGTCCCCGTCACCGTGCTCAAAGCCGGCCCCTGCGTCGTCATGCAGGTGAAGACCAAGGAGTCGGACGGCTACCACGCGCTGCAGGTCGGGTTCCTCGACCAGAAGCCGGCGCGCCTGAACAAGCCGCAGCGCGTCGAGGCGGAGAAGCGCAAGGTCGCCGCCAAGAAGCACGTGCAGGAGATCCGGCTCGACGGCCCGTCCGACCGCAAGGTCGGCGACGAGCTCAAGTGCGACGAGTTCGCGGCGGGCGACGTGATCGACGTGGTCGGGCACGCGAAGGGGCGCGGCTTCGTCGGCGTCATGGTCGCGTGGAACTTCAAGCACAAGCCGCGCTCGCGCGGGAACATGAACATGCGCGGGCCCGGGTCGATCGGCATGCGTGCCTATCCCGGCCGCGTCCTCAAGGGCAAGCGCATGGCCACCCACTGGGGCGGCGAGCGCATCACCTCCAAGAACCATCGCGTCGTCGCGGTGCAGCCCGACCAGGGGACGCTCCTCGTCTCCGGATCGGTGCCCGGCACGGACGACGGGATCGTCTTCGTCCGGACGGCGCGCTCGAAGCGTCCGTTCGCGAAGGCGTGACGGCCGCGAGCGCGAGACGACCCCCATGACCGAGACGAAGGCCAAGGCGAAGGTGCGCAGCGCGACGGGCGGGGTCTCGACGCGCGACGTCGACCTGGGCGCCTACGGCGAGGAGCTCCGCCCGCGGCTCCTCAAGGACGCCGTGGTGCGCTACCTCGCCAACAAGCGCCAGGGC
>DAINBU010000183.1:0-7800 GCA_036732755.1 Planctomycetota bacterium | reverse complement strand
GGCGAGAAGAGCGGCGAGGTCGACGACCTCGTGGTTGACAAGGGCGAGGGGGTCGGCGCGTACGGCATCCTCTCGTTCGGCGGCTTCCTCGGCATCGGCGAGAAGCTGTTCGCCATCCCGTACGGCAACCTCAAGCGCTCCGGCGACGACGCGGTGGTCGTCGACCTCACCAAGGAGCAGCTCGAGAACGCGCCGAGCTTCCCGAAGGACGCCTGGCCGAAGTTCGATCGCACCTACGGCGAGCGCGTGCACGCGCACTACAAGTCGACGCCATACTGGCAGTCCGACAAGACGCCGACCGAGGCGAAGGCGCTCGGGAAGGACGCGCTCGACGCCGAGCACCTGCGCGACCACGGCATGTGCCGCGCGACCCTCGCGATCGGGATGGACGTCGAAGACACCGCGGGCAAGAACCTCGGCGCCGTCGACGACCTCGTGATCGACGACGCGAACGGCCGGATCGTCTACGCGGTCCTCTCGTTCGGCGGCTTCCTCGGCGTGGGCGACAAGCTCTTCGCGATCCCGTGGCACGCGCTGAAGCCTTCGGCGCGCGACCTCGACAAGCTGATCCTCGACGTCCCCAAGGAGAAGCTGAAGGAGGCGCCGGGCTTCGACAAGAAGAGCTGGCCCGACCTGGCCGACCGCCGCTGGGGCCTCGACATCCACAAGTACTACGGTCAGGAGCCCTACTGGGACGCGAAGGCGCGCCGTGACGCGAAGTAAGTCTCCTCCTGAGTGGACGGGGGGGAGGACCCGAGCCGGTCCCTGACCCGGCTCCCGTCCTCTTCCCCGTTCGAAAGGAATCGAACCATGGGCTTCGAAACCGAGAAAGACCCCAAGCAGGGTGGCCCGCCGCCGAACCGCGGCCAGCCGAAGCCGGATCCGGGCTCGTCGGGCTCGCGCCCGCCGCCGTCCGGCGGGAGCGGCGGCGCGGGACGCGGCGGCGCGAGCGAGGCGCCGGGCAGCGGCCGCGACACGACGGGTGAGATGGAAGACGCCGCCGGCGGCCGCAGGACCGGGCCCGACGCCCCGCGTCCGGACGACCCGGACGCCGAAGATCCGTTCGGCCGTTCGAAGAAGCCCGCGACGCCGGGCAAGGGTGAGCGCGACGCCGGTCGCAAGCCGGGCGCCTAGCGCAGCGGGTCGACATCGTGAGGGAAACGAAAAGCTTGCGCGAGCCGCAGTGATCGAGACGTCAGTCAACGTCTCTTGATCGGATGGGAATCCGCGCGCGGCTCGCGCAGGCGCTTTTTCTTGCCTCGGGCGCTACTTCAGGCCCGCCTCCGCATTGAGCGCGGGCCGCCCGGGACTCCGCCGTCGTCGGCCGCACTTCCCGACGGCGGCCGGCGTCGAGTAGGCTGCGGCTTCGGAACTCTGCTCGGTCGCGACCGCCGCACCCCGGTAGTTCCCCCCGCCGATGCACGGGCTCCTGCTTCGCACGTCTCACATCGACGGAACCCGCGTCCCATCCATGCCCCGGAGCAATGCCACGGCGCCGCACCGCCGCACCTCCGCGAAGCTCGAACTGCTCGTCGTCGATGACGACCGCGACTTCGCGGAGAGCCTCCTCGGCGCGCTGCGCGCCCAGGGCTTCGGAGTCGCCGCGGCCGATTCGCTCGCCGCGGCGCGCGCGGCCCTCGCGCAGAAGTGCTTTGACGCGATCCTCGTCGACCGCACCCTCCCCGACGGCGACGGCGTCGAGCTCCTGCGCGAGCGGCCGCGCGAGTACGACACCGACGTGATCGTCATCACCGGCAACACGAGCGTCGATTCGGCCGTCGACGCGCTGAAGCAGGGGGCGAACGACTACCTCACCAAGCCCCTCGACCCGGCGCGCCTCGAGAGCACCCTCGCCCACCTGGTGCGCACGCGGGCTCTCAAGAGCGAGCTCAAGGAGCTGCGCAGCGAGCTGGTCGCGCGCGGCCGCTTCGGCTCGATCGTCGGCGAGTCGCCGGCGATGAAGGCGCTCTTCGAGGAGATCGCGCGCGTCGCGCCGACCGAGGCGAGCGTCTTCATCCAGGGCGAGAGCGGCACCGGCAAGGAGCTCTTCGCCGAGGCGATCCACGCGAACAGCCCGCGCCGCGACCACCCGCTCGTCCCGGTCAACTGCGGCGCGATCTCCGAGACGCTGATCGCGAGCGAGCTCTTCGGCCACGAGCGCGGCAGCTTCACCGGCGCCGAGCGCATGCACCGCGGCTTCTTCGAGCGCGCCGCCGGCGGCACGCTCTTCCTCGACGAGGTGACCGAGATGCCGGCGCGCCTGCAGGTGAACCTGCTGCGCGTGATCGAGACCGGCATGATCCAGCGCATCGGCGGCACCGAGCAGATCCCGGTCGACGTGCGCGTGCTCGCCGCCACCAATTGCGTCCCCGAGGAGGCGATCCGCGCCGGCCGCCTGCGCGAGGACCTCTACTTCCGCCTCGCCGTCTTCCCCATCATCGTGCCGCCGCTGCGCGAACGGCGCGGCGACGTCGCCCTGCTCGCCCGCCACTTCCTCGCGCAGTTGAACGACGCGCACGACGCGCGCAAGGAGTGGGCGCCCGACGCGATCACCGAGCTCGAGAAGCGCGAGTGGAAGGGCAACGTCCGCGAGCTCAAGAACGCGGTGCACCGCGCCTGGATCATGGCCGACACGACGCTCGAGTCCGACAAGGCGATCGCGGTCTCGATCGAGGAGACGCCGGCGACGTCCGCGATCCAGGCCGGCATGTCGATCGACGAGACGGTGCGCGCGCTGATCCTCGCGACGCTCGAGAAGGTCGACGGCGACAAGCGCGAGGCGGCGCGGCGCCTCGGCATCAGCCTGAAGACGCTCTACAACCGGCTGAACGTCTACAACGCCGCCAAGCGATGAGTCGATGAGCGCGCCGCCGCCTCCTCCCGACGCCGCGCTGCGGCGCCTGAACGAGAGGATCGCGCGCGGCCTCGGTCACGACCTGCGCACGCCGCTCGGCACGATCGTGAACTGCGCGTCGCTCCTCGACGGCGACGCCGTGCCCGACGCGGCCGCCGTGCGCGACGCAACTGCGCGCATCCGCCGGCAGGCCGGGGCGCTCGCCGACGCGTCGCAGCTCCTCGCCGATGCGCTGCGGATCGCCGCGCAGCCCCCGGAGCTCCGCGCCGGCGCGCCGCTCGCGCTGCTGCGCGCGCTCGCCGACGAGATCGGCGCGGGCGTGCGGTTGCGGGAGGCGCCGGCGCGAACGGCCGCCGCGCCCGCCGCGCTCGCGCTCGACGCGCGGCGCGTCGGCTACGCGTGGCGCGCCTTCCTCGCGATCGAGCGCACCGCCCGCGCTCCGCTCCCCGCCGAGGCGGAGGTCCGCGTCGCGCACGCAGCGGACGTCGATTCGATCGAGCTCGGGTTCGACGGCGCGCTCGCCGCGGCGCCCGACTGGGTCGCGCCGTCGGGCTGGGCGAGCGGCGGCGAGGCGCGCCTCGCCCCGCTCGCGCGGCTCACCCTCGAAGTGGGAGCGGACCTGCTCGCCACAACGGGCGGGACGCTCGAGGTCGCGGGCGAGCCGGGGCGCGGCTCCGCGCTGCGCCTGCGCCTGCCGGTCGCCGCGGCGCGCGATCCCGGGCTCCCCGAGAACGACGACGCGCGCGCGGCGGCGGCCGCCGGCGGTCCGCTCGGCGCGGTCGCGCGGCGGCTCCGCGCCTGGTCCTCGGTCCTCCGCCGCGGCGTCGCCAGCTTCGCCGCGGTCGCCCCGTTCCAGCTCGCCGCCGCGCTCTCCTACTACATGCTCCTCTCGCTCGCCCCGCTGGTGCTCGTCACGATCCCGATCGCGAGCTTCGTCTTCGGGCGCGAGTCGGTGAAGACGCGGCTCGTCACCGAGGTGGAGAAGGCGGCCGGCCCGGCCGTCGCGCAGGTCGTCGCCGACGTCGTCGACCACACCGGGACCGGCGCCTCGAACGTGCTGCTCGTGGTCGGCATCCTCTCGGTCGTGATCGGGGCGACCAGCGTCTTCGTCCAGCTCGAGAATGCGCTGAACAAGATCTGGCGCGTGGCCGCGCGCCCCGACCGGAAGGTCTGGAGCTACCTGCGCGGGCGCGTCCTCTCGTTGGCGATGGTGCTCGGCATCGGCTTCCTGCTGCTCGTCTCGCTGCTGGTGAGCGCGTCGCTCTCGGCGGTCTGCACCTGGATCGGCGGAGTCGCCGGCTCCCACTGGGTCGCGCAGGCGGTCGACGTCGTCGTCTCCGCGGTCGTCGTCACCGGCCTCTTCGCGATGATCTTCAAGGTGCTGCCCGCGGTGCGCGTCGCCTGGAGCGACGTCTGGTTCGGGGCGTTCGTGACGAGCGTGCTCTTCACGGCCGGCAAGAGCCTGATCGCGCTCTATCTCAGCCAAACCGGCATCGGATCGGCGTACGGCGCTGCCGGCTCGATCGTAGTACTGATGGTCTGGGTCTACTACGCGTCGGTGATCCTGCTGTTCGGCGCGCAACTCACGCAGGCGCGCGCCAAATGGAAGGATCATCGACGCGCCCGGGCGGCCTCCGCGGCGTCCGGCGCCGCTCCATAGCCGGCGCGTCGGGCGCGGCGCGCGACCGACCGCGGTGTGCGCGCCGCTCCGCGCCTATCATCACCCGCCCGGGATGCGCGGATGAAAGAAGAGAACGCCAAGCTCCCCACTGCCGCGCGAGACGCCGCGGGTTCCCCCGAGCGCGCGCTCGCCCTCCTGCGCGCGACGTTCGACGCGACGAGCGACGGCCTCCTCGTGACCGACGGCGCCGGGTGCGCGACCGAGTGGAACGACCGCTTCGCCGCGCTGTGGCGGCTGCACGACGAAGAGTTGCTGCGCGCGCGCTCGCGCAGTCGCCTCCTCGAGGCGATGGCGGCGCAGACGCGCGACGCCCAGGCGTTCCGCGCGCGCGTCGAGGCGATCGAGGGCGGCGCGCCGTGCGAGGTCGTCGACGTCCTCGAGCTCGCCGACGGGCGCGTCTTCGAGGTCACCGCACGGTCGATCGGCGCGGCGGGCGGCGGCGCCGGCCGCGTCTGGAACTTCCGCGACGTCACCGAGCGGCGCCTCGCCGAAGAGCGGCTGCGCCGCAGCGAGGCCGACCGCAAGCGGGTCGCGGAGACCGAGTCGCGCCTCGCGACGATCGTCCAGTGCTCCGACGACGCGATCATGAGCAAGTCGCTCGACGGCACCATCCGCTCGTGGAACGCCGGGGCGGAGCGCATCTTCGGCTACACGGCCGAGGAGATGGTCGGCCGCTCGATCCTGCTGCTGATCCCGGCCGACCGCACGCGCGAGGAGGCGGAGATCTCGGCGCGCATGGCCCGCGGCGAGCGTATCGACCACTACGAGACGGTGCGCATCGCGAAGGGGGGGCGGCGCCTGCACGTCTCGATCTCGATCTCGCCCATCCGCGATGCGGCGGGCCGCGTGGTCGGCGCGTCGAAGATCGCGCGCGACATCACCGCGCAGCGCGAGGCGGAGCAGGGGCGCCGCCGGAGCGAGGAGCAGTTCCGCCAGCTCGCCGACGCCCTGCCGCAGATCGTCTGGTCGGCGCGCCCCGACGGCGTGCTCGAGTACTGCAACGACCGCTGGTTCGAGTTCGTCGGCGCGAAGCGCGGCGATTCCGGCGCACAGAGCTGGCTGCCGATCCTCCACCCCGACGACCTCCAGCGCAGCATGGAGACCTGGGACGGCTGCATCCGTTCGGGGAACCTCTTCCAGATCGAGTACCGCTTCCGCGACCGCCGCACCGGCGGCTACCGCTGGTTCCTCGCGCGCGCCTTCCCGCTGCGCGACGACGACGGGCGCATCGTCCACTGGATCGGCACCTGCACCGACATCGACGAAACCAAGGCGGCCGAGGAGAGGACGCGCTTCCTCGCCGACGCCAGCGCCGAGCTCGCCGTCCTGACCGACTACCGCACGACGCTGCAGAAGGTGGCGGGGCTCTCGGTCCCGTACTTCGCCGACTGGTGCGCGGTCGACGTCCAGGAGGCCGACGGCTCGATCCAGCGCGTGGCCGTCGCGCACCGCGACCCGGCGCGCGTCGCGCTCGCCCACGAGCTGTTCCGCCGCCACCCGCCGCGGCCGGACGACGCGCACGGCGTCGCGCGCGTGGTGCGCAGCGGCGAGTCGGAGTGGGTGCCGTTCATCCCCGACGCGCTGCGGGCCGGGCCGGTGCAGGACGAGGAGCAGGCGCGCATGGCGCGCGAGCTCGGCCTCAAGTCCTACATCTGCACGCCGCTGCGCTCGCGCCGCGGGACGCCCGGCGCGCTCACCTTCGCGACCGCGGAGTCGGGCCGCGTCTTCGACGCGAACGACGTCGCGGCGGCGGAGGACCTCGCGAGTCGCGCTGCGATCGCGATCGACAACGCCCACCTGCTCGCGACGCTCAAGGAGTCCGACCGGCGCAAGGACGAGTTCCTCGCCATGCTCGCGCACGAGCTGCGCAATCCGCTGGCACCGATCCGCAACTCGGTGCAGATCTTCCGCGCGCACGGCATGCCGGTGCCCGATCTGCAATGGGCGACCGAGGTGATCGACCGGCAGGTGCGCCAGATGACGCGGCTGGTCGACGACCTGCTCGACGTCTCGCGCATCACGCGCGGCAAGATCGAGCTGCGCCGGCAGCCGGTCGACCTCTCCGAGGTCGTGGCGAGCGCGGTCGAGGCGAGCCGGCCGCTCATCGACAAGTGGCGCCACGAGCTCACCGTCACGATCCCGCCGCGGCCGATCCACCTCGACGCCGACCCGACGCGGCTCGCGCAGGTCCTCTCCAACCTGCTGAACAACGCCGCCAAGTACATGGACCACGGCGGCCGCATCGGGCTCACCGCGTCGCAGGAGGGCGGCGACGTCGTGATCTCCGTGCGCGACACGGGCATCGGCATCAAGAAGGAGATGCTGTCGCGCGTCTTCGACATGTTCATGCAGGGCGACCCGGGCTCGGAGCGATCGGAGGGGGGGCTCGGGATCGGCCTCACGCTGGTGCGCCGCCTCGTCGAGCTGCACGGCGGCTCGGTCGAGGCGCGCAGCGACGGCCCCGGAAAGGGGAGCGAGTTCCGGGTGCGCATCCCCGTCGCCGTCGCGGCCGGCGGCGCGGCTGCGCGCAGCCCGGACGCCCGCGCGGCGAGCCCGGCGCCTCGCCGCATCCTCGTCGTCGACGACAACCACGACGCCGCCGACACGCTGCGCCTGCTGCTGCGCACGACGGGCAACGAGGTGAACACGGCGCACGACGGGATCGAGGCGGTGGGCGCCGCGGCGGCCTTCCGGCCCGAGATCGTGCTGCTCGACCTCGGGCTCCCCAAGCTCTCCGGCTACGAGGTCGCCCGCAGCATCCGCGCCCAGCCGGGGGGCGAGGAGATGGTCCTGGTCGCGCTCACCGGCTGGGGCCACGAGGAGGACCGGCGCCGTTCGCTCGACGCCGGCTTCGACCTGCACCTGACCAAGCCGGTGGAGTTCGCGACGCTGCGCCGGCTCCTCGCCGACTTCGAGGCGCTGCGCGCCGCGCGCACGCAGAAGCGCGGCGCGTGAAGCCGCGGTCGTTCGTACAAAAGCGGCGTGTGCGCCGGGAGGAGTGAGCGGGCGTCGACCGGTCCGCGGCGCGCCGCCACGCCGGTCCTGATCTTGCGACCGCACCTCCCTCCGGAGGTGCACCATGACGACCCGCTCGATCGCGTGCGCTGCCGCGCTCGCCGCCGCCTGCGTCATCGTGGTCGTGACGATCAGCGACGCTCCAGCACAGGAGAAGCTCTTCTCGGACGATCGCCTCGACCAGCTCGTCGCGCCCATCGCGCTCGATCCCGATCCCGTCGTCGCGCAGGTGCTGATGGCCGCGACCTAC
>DAINBU010000182.1:0-7836 GCA_036732755.1 Planctomycetota bacterium | reverse complement strand
CGTCGCGCTGTCGACCGGCGTGCTGCTCTACCTCGCGACCGGCATGGTCTTCGGGGCGATCCTGCACGCGATCGGACAGCGCTGGTTCCCGTCGGCGCCCCTGACGCGGCGGCTCGGGCTCGCGGCGGCGGCGGGCGTCGCGCTCTGGCTCGTCAACTTCTACGCGGTGCTCTCGTGGCTGCAGCCGGCGCTCTTCGGCGGGCGCTGGATCGTCGAGCAGATCCCGGCTCCGGTCGGCGCCGCGACGCACCTCGTCTTCACCGGGACGCTGACGCTGCTCGCGTGGCTCGGCCGCTTCGAGCCGCCGGCGGCGCGCTGAGCCCCGCGCCGTGCCGCCGTCCGTCCCGCTCGCCGCGCTGCTCGGCTTCGCGAGCGCGCTCCACTGCGCCGCCATGTGCGGCGGCTTCACGCTGCTCGCCTGCACCTCGGCGCGTGCTCGCGGAGGCGCACGCGCCGCGGCGCTGACGCGGCTCGCGGCGCTCCATGCCGGCCGCCTCTTCGTCTACGCATTCCTCGGCAGCGCGTGCGGCGCCGCGGGGCGGCGGCTGCTCGAGCTCGGCGTGCCGGCGCGCGCGCTCGCGGCGGTCGCGGGCGTGGCGCTGCTGGTCGTCGCGCTCGAGCGGCTCGGACTGCTCGCGCGCGCTCCGGGAGCGCTCGGCCGCGCGGTCGCGAGCCTCGCGGCGCGGCTGCGCGGCGTGCTCGCGGGCCCCTCGCTCGCAGGCCTGTTCGGATTCGGGATGGCGAACGGCCTCCTCCCGTGCGCGGCGACGGCGGCTGCGCTCGCGCTGGCGGCGGGGAGCGGCTCGGCGGGCGGCGGCGCGCTCACGCTGCTCGCGTTCGGGACAGCGACGCTGCCGACGTTCGGCGCGCTCGCGCTGCTCGCTCGCGCGGGACGCGTCGTGGCGCCGCGCGCGGGCGGGGCGTGGTCGCGCTTCGCGTCGCTGCTCGTGCTGGCGCTCGCCCTCGTGACGCTCTGGCGCGGCGGGTTCCTCGGCGCGAGTCTCGGCGCGGAGTCGTGCTGCGCTGGCTCGCCGTAGTTCGGAGCGATCAGTCCGGACGGGGCGGCGCCAGCGGGTTCGACGGCGCGGGCAGGCGCTCCTCGTAGGCCCCGAAGGCGAAGGAGAGGGGGATCGGCGCGATCCCGCGCCTGCCCAGCACGTGCTCGCACGCCTCGATGCAGTCGCCGCACGAGAGGCAGTGGTTCATCGCCGGCCCTTCGGCGAGCGCGAGCCCCTCGTCGCGCCGGATCGTCCCGAGGAGGTCGCGCGGCGCGAGCAGCGCCGGGCAGACGCGGTCGCACGCATTGCACGACACGCAGGTGCCGGCCGCGCGGTCGAAGGCGATGCCGAACGACTTGCGCGGCGTCGCGACCGAGTAGTAGAGGCCGACCGGACACCAGCCGCGGCAGAAGGCCCAGTTCCACGCGCGCGCGTGCGCGACGAGGGCGATCGCGAGCGCGGCCCACGCGAGGAGCGCGACGCCGACCGCGCGCGGCGAACCCTCGACCGCGACGCGCGGGTCGACCCACCAGAGGACCATCGAGCCGGCGAAGAGAACGGCGAGCGCGCCCGTCGCGAGGCGCGCCCGCCGCCGTCGCCGCGCGTCGCCCGCGAACGCGACGATCTGCTCGTGCAGCCGGTTCATCTGGGCGAGCGGACAGCCGAATCCGCAGAAGAGCCGCCCGCCGACCGCGTTCACGAGGAAGGTCACGAAGTAGCAGCACGCCCCGAACACGAACGCGGCGAGGAGCGCCCGGCCGAAGGACGCCGGCGCGCCGAACGCGAGGTGGCGCCCGCGCCAGAGGTCGATCCGTCCGCTTCCCGAGAGCGGGACGGCGGCGACGAGCGCGATCGAGAGGAGATTCAGCCAGGCGCGCAGCGCGCGGAAGCGATGGCGCTTCGGCAGCAGCACGCGGAGCAGCCCGGCGCGCTGCGCGCCGGCGGGCGGCGCCGCGCGCGTCGCGGCGGGAGGGGGGAGCGTCTCCATCGCGGCGCATCGGGCAAAGGGGAGGCCCGCGCGCACCCGCGTGCGCCGCCGCGCTCGCGATGCGACCGCGGGAAGCGCTTCCCGGACACCGGGAACGGCCGCTCGAACGGGTCGCCGCGCCGCCGGGGTCCGGCTCAGTCGCCGCGGACTTCCGTCGTGAGCTCCGCGTGGAACCGGTAGTCGATCCGGAACGCGCGCAGCGCGTCGATGAACTCGGGATGGTCGCGCTTCAGCGCCTCGAAGGAGTCGGCGTCGACCGCGTCGACCCGGCTGCCGGTCGCACGCTCCGCGTGGACGCGGCCGTCGTCGG
Source organism: Planctomycetota bacterium (assembly GCA_036732755.1). Classification (GTDB taxonomy): domain Bacteria; phylum Planctomycetota; class B15-G4; order B15-G4; family SIAN01; genus DASRRB01. The sequence continues at coordinate 5,540 of DAINBU010000182.1, read as the reverse complement.
CGACCTCGAAGGCGACGCGTTCGTGCGTCGTCGCGTTCTCGAGGGTGAGGGAGCTGCCGGGGAGGAGCTCGACGTCCGCCGGTGACCACGTCCCCTCGAACGTCGTCTCCCGGGTCGTCCGTTCGGTCGAGCATCCGGAGAGCGCGCCGGCCACGCCGGCGACCACGAGCCATCGCATCCGCATCGTCATCGTTCGCACCTCTCGACGTCGCACGGGGCCCGCGACTGCCGACTCGAACCGGCGAGAGCGCGCGCCGGTTCAGCCGGCGGGCGCGCTCTTCCTCCGGTCGAGGAGCTCGATCCCCCCGCGCGCGACCGCGAACAACACGCACGGCAGCTCGTCCTCGAGCGCGACCGGCGCGTGGATCGAGCCGGCCGCGAAGCGGTGGAACTCGCCGCTGCGGTACTCGCCGCGCTCGTCGCGGAAGCCCCCCTGCAGCACGAGCACCTCCTCGTCGCCGACGTGGCGGTGGCGCGGATACTCGCAGCCGGGATCCATGCGGACGAGCACCGCGGCGTCGCCGCTCTTCTCGTCGGTCCACAGCACCTTGACGTAGATGCCGGGGCGGCGCGACGCCGGCCAATCGACAGCCATCGGGTCGAAGCGCATCATCGCCCTTCGCTCGTCTCCATCCCGCCGACTCCACGCGAGCCGAAACCATGTCCGAACCGCGCCCCGATCCACGAATGGGGGAGCTTACGCGCCTCGTCGCCATCGTCGACCGGCTGCGCGACGGCTGCCCGTGGGACCGCGAGCAGACGCTCGCCACGATGGCGCCGTGCGCGCAGGAGGAGGCGGCCGAGGTGGCCGACGCGGTCGCGCGCGGGCGCGCCGACGACGTCTGCGAGGAGCTCGGCGACCTCCTGATGAACGTCCTCCTGATGAGCCGCATCGGCGAGCAGGCGAAGAGCTTCGACCTTGCAGAGGTCGCGCGCCGCATCGGCGACAAGCTGATCCACCGCCACCCGCACGTCTTCGGCGACGTCGAGGCGAAGACCGCGGGCCACGTGCTCGCCAACTGGGAGCGCATCAAGGCGGAGGAGAAGCGCGCGAAGGGGATCGCCGGCTCGCGCCTCGACGAGGTGCCCGAGCGGATGAGCGCGCTCGCCCGCGCTTGGAAGCTCGGCAAGAAGGCGGCGAAGAGCGGCTTCGACTGGCCCGACGCCGACGGCGCGCTCGCGAAGGTGAGGGAGGAGCTCGCGGAGCTCGAGGCGGCGCGCCGCGACTCGAAGGAGCGCCGCGAGCAGGAGCTCGGCGACCTCCTCTTCGCGGTCGTGAACGTCGCCCGCAAGCTCGAGCTCGATGCCGACCAGGCGCTGCGCGGCGCGAACGCCCGCTTCGAACGGCGCTTCCGCCACGTCGAGGCGAAGCTCGGCGAGAAGATCGAGAGCGCCGGCCTCGACGCCATGGAGCGGCTCTGGCAGGAAGCGAAGGCCGCCGGGCTCTGATGGCGGGGCGGATCGTCGTCGTCGGCAGCCTCAATGCCGACCTGGTCGTCCGCTGCGCGCGGGCGCCGGCGGCGGGGGAGACGGTCGCCGGGACCTCCTTCGCGAGCGTGCCGGGCGGCAAGGGGGCGAACCAAGCGGTCGCGGCGGCGCGTGCCGCCGCGGGGGCGGTCGCGGCGGCGCGTGCCGCCGCGGGGGCGGTCGCGGCGGCGCGCGCCGCCGCGGGGGATGGCCGCCCCGCCGCCGTCGCGCTCGTCGGCTGCGTCGGCCGCGACGACTTCGGCCGCGAGCTGCGCGCGAGCCTGCGCGCCGCCGGCGTCGACGACACGCTCGTCCGGGACGTCGACGGGCCGACCGGCTGCGGGCTGATCGTCGTCGAGGAGGGCGGCCAGAACCGGATCGTGATCGTCGCGGGCGCGAACGGCGTGGTGCGAGCGGGCGACCTGCCGGCGGAAGCCACCGGCGCCGGCGACCACCTGGTGCTCCAGCTCGAGGTCCCCTTCGAGGAGGTGGTGAAGATCGCGCGCGAGGCCGCCGGGCGCGGCGCGACCGTGCACCTGAATGCGGCGCCCGCCGACCGGCGCGCGCTCGAGCTCTCCCGGGACGTCGACCACCTGATCGTGAACGAGAGCGAGGCGGCGTTCCTGGTCGGCGCGACGGAGCTCGACACGGCAGCCGACGCCGGCGCGACCATCGCCGCCCTTCGGCGCGCTGGCTTCGCGCGCATCACGCTCACTTTGGGAGCCGCCGGAGCGATCCACTGCGCCGGCGGCCGCCTCCGTCGCGCCGCGGTGCCGCGCGTCGCAGTCGTCGACACGACGGCCGCGGGCGCGCTGCCGTCGCTACCCGCGGCCGACGCGATCGAGCGGCTCGCGGCTTCGATCGCGGTCGAGGACGGAGGCGCCGCGCCGAACGGCTGAATGGCCGGAACCGCCACGCATCGAGGCGGCGGCGCGTACGCAAGATTCCCTCGTCTTGTGCGTCCGCGTTGTCGCGTTATAGGTTGGCCATCTCGGGCGAGGGTACCAGGGAGCCCTCGATGGATTCCTCGGACCAGGCGCGGCTCCTCGCGCTGGTTTCACTGCTGAGCGACGCGAACCCCCGCGTGGTCGCCGAAGCCCGGCGCGCACTGCGAGAGCTCGGTTCGTCGGCGCTGCCGTCGCTCGACCAGGCGGTCGAGGGTCCCGACGCGAAGCTGCGCGCACGCGCGCGACTGGCCCGTGACGACGTCCGGCTCGCGCTGCTCGAACGGGAGCTGCGCGCGCTGGCGCCGCGGCTCGACCGCGATCCCGGCGCGCTCGAGGAAGGTTGCATCCTCCTCTGTCGCACGCGCGACCACGAGCTCGACCCAGCGACGATCCGCGCTGCACTCGACGCGATGGCCGACGACCTGAGCACGCGCATCGACGGAGTGACCGCGCCGTCGGCGGTCGTCGCGACGCTCACGCGCTTCTTCGCGCGCGAGCTCGGCTTCCAGGGCAACCAGCGCAACTACTACGACCCCGACAACTCCTACCTCGACAAGGTGCTGCAGCGCCGGACCGGGATCCCGATCTCGCTCTCGGCCGTCTACCTGTTCGTGGGACGCCGCCTCGGAATTCCATTGGTCGGCGTCGGCATGCCGGGCCACTTCCTGCTGAAGCACGTGAGCGCGAAGCCGCCGCTCTTCATCGACGCGTTCGGGGGCGGCCGCATCCTCGGAGAGACCGACTGCCTGCGGTACCTCGAGGAGGGGGAGTTCGGGTACGACCCGAGCTACCTGCTGCCGATCGGCGACGGCACGATGCTGCTGCGCATGATTCGCAACCTCGTCCTGATCTACCGCAACCGCGGCGACAACCAGCGGCGCGACGTGCTGCAGCGCTTCAAGCGCGTCCTGATCGGCGAGGAGACGCGCGACCCGGAGGTGAACAGCACCGACGGCGAGCGCGGTTCCGAGCGCTGAGCGGCGCGCCCCGCCCCGGCGGGAGGGGCTCGACCCGGGGTCCCGGCCGCCTGCTACAATCGCCCGCCCTCGGGGACAGCGTCGATCCGGGAGATCCGTCGGGAGGGCGGAAGGATCGACGTCCGCGACCAGAGAGGTCGCAGCGCCGGCGATGCGCGGTCCCCACGTCAGCCAAGCCGTCCGCACGAAACGTCCTCAAGAGGCGGGGAGAGGGAGCGAATGGCGCATCGGCGACGTTGTTTTTTGCGTTCGTTGCAGACGGCGACCTGGATGGCGGTGGTGGCGGCGGCGAGCTTCGGATGCAAGTCGCAGCGCCCCGCCGACGAGACGGCGATCCCCGACCGGCCCGCCGCCGAGAAGAGCGACCCCTACGCGAAGCCGGCGACGACCGGCTCGACCTGGAAGGACGCGGGCCGCGAGACGTCCGACCCGGCGCCCTACGCGAGCACGAGCTACGCTTCGACCTCCGGTGCGGGCGCGCCGGCCGGCCGGTCGCACGTGGTCAAGCGGGGCGACACGATGTACAGCCTCGCGCGCCTCTACTACAAGGGCGACGTCCACAAGTGGCATGCGATCCACGAAGCCAATCGCGATCGCATCCCCGACCCCAACCAGCTCAAGGTCGGGCAGACGCTCGTCATCCCCGACTGAGCGGGGGCAGCGTGATCCGGAGGGGGCGGCGGCGATGACCGCGGCGGCTCCCGTGCTCGTGTGGACCGGCGACCTCTTCTTCCGCGCGAAGATCGAGGCGACGGCGCGCGCGCTCGGGATCCCGCTCCAGGTCAGCGCCGCCGCGGCCGCGCCGCCCGGCGCGTTCGGCGGCTGCATCGTCGACCTCGACTCGGTCGGCGCCGCCGGGCTCGCGCGCGAGGCCGAGCTCGCCGCCGGCCATCCGACCGTTGCCTTCCTCTCGCACGTGAACGTCGAGCTCGCGCAGCGGGCGCGCGCCTGCGGCGTCGGCGAGGTGCTGCCGCGCTCGCGCTTCAGCGCGGAGCTCCCGCAGATCCTGGCGCGACTCCACGGAGGGAGCGCGTGAGCGCGCTGCTCCGCCTCGCGGCGATCGCCGTCGCCGCGTCCGCGTGCGCCGCGCCGGCCTGCCGGCGCGAGCCGGCCGTCGCGCCACCGTCCTCGGTGCCATCCGCGGCGCCGTCCGCGCCGCAGCAGCAGCCGCGCGCCAAGATCCCGCCCTACTCCTTCGAGCTCGAGCCCAAGGACGTCGACCTCGGCACGCTCCGCCCCGACCAGGAAGGGCGCTGCGAATTCACGATCGTCAACACCGACACGCGGCCGCTGCGGATCCTGAACATCGACGGCTCGTGCGACTGCACGTCGTTCACATGGGAGCCCACCGAGATCCCGCCCGGGGGCCGGCGCCTCGTCAAGATCGTCGTGCACGCGGAGAACCGCGGCTCGAAGCGGCTGAACGCCCTCGTTCAGGCGTTCGACTCGGCGGTGACCACGAAGGAGCTCGAGATCCACTACGTCGTCCTGGCCGCACTCTCCTTCGCGCCCGCCGAGGTCTCCTTCGGGCGGCGCGTGGTCGGCAGCGACGGCGCGGCGGACGTCGTGGTGCGATACCAGCAGGCGGCGGGATGCCCGCCGCTCGCGCTCGCGCCGAAGCTCAATCAGGAATTGCCGCTCCGCTGGAAGCTCGGCGAGCCGAAGGCGACGGAAACGGCGGGCGTGCGCGACGTCGCGCTCCCGCTCCATCTGGAGCTCGACGCGAAGACGCCGGTGCCGGCGTTCCGCGCCGTCCTCGAGTTCGACTCGGCGTCGCACCTGCCGGCGCGGCTCGTCGTCTCGGGCGAGGTCCACCCCGGCTGGTACCTCGACCCGGGCCAGCTGCAGTGGGTGACGAAAGTCGGCGCGAAGTCGCGCGCGACGGTGCGGCTGTGCTGGACGACGCCGGACGCGCCGGAGATCCTCGCGCTCGAGCCGTCCGACCCGGCGCTCGCGGCGACGAGCGCCGTCGAGGCGGGCGGGCGCGCCGCGAAGATCGAGGTCGTCTTCGAGCCGAAGCAGGCCGGCGAGTTCACCGGGGAGCTGCGCGTGAAGATCGATCGCGCCCCCGATCCGCTCGTGGTCCGCTGCAAGGCGACCGTGCAATAAAAAACACACGGACGCTGCGGTTCGCCGGCGCGCTCGTCGC
>DAINBU010000181.1:0-8036 GCA_036732755.1 Planctomycetota bacterium | reverse complement strand
GGGCGAACACCTCGGTGCGGAGCCCCGGCTGCTGGCGGCACGCTTCGGCGAGGTTCTTGTTGTAGGCCGGTCGGTCGGCGAGCGGCGCGATCGCGCGCAACGCGTCGTTCGGCGAGAGCATCGCGTCGATCTCGCCGAAGCGGTCGAAGCCGAGGTCGATGCCGCAGAACTCGGCGTTCAGCATTCCGCCGGACGTGAACGTTGTTGTGATCCAGCCGCGTTTCGCGAGGAGCTGCGCGAAGTTCGGCGACCGTTCGGACGAGAACGGGCTGTCGTAGAAGAGGACGCCGTGCACCCCCGGCCGCTGCGACGTGAACATCGAGACGTGCGAGGGCAGCGTGTAGGAGGAGTTCGCGAGCGCGCTCGTGCAGAGGACCGACTCGCGCGCGAGGCGGTCGAGGTTCGGCGTGAGCGAGGCGCCGTCGGGACCCTTCCGTCCGAGCCGGTCGGCGCGCATCGTGTCGAGCGAGACGAAGACGACGTTCCAGCGCTCGTCGCGCGCCGGCGTGCGGGCGATCAGCAGCGGGTCGCCGAGCGCGACCAGCGGCCCGAGCGGGTCGTCCGGCCCCTCGACGTCGACGCGCAGCTCGATCTCGCCGGCGGCGACGCCGGGCGGCAGCGCCGGCACGTCGAAGGCGACGTCGCGCCAGAGCTGCGCCGCATCGGGGAAGAGGCGCACCTCGACGCGCTCGAAGCGGCGCGCGAGCTCGCGCCCGCCGCCGCCGTCGCCGCGGTCGCGCACCACGGCGGTGAGGCGCACCGCCGCGCGCACCGGGCCTTCGGCGAGGAGACGCTCCTCGCGCACGAGGCCGAGCCCGAGCTCGACACGCGCGCCAGCCGCAGGCGCCGCCACGACGCAGCGCGCGCTCGCCCCGCCGCCGAGCAGGAGCGCGCGCCGCGTCTCCCAGTCGAGCCGCACCTTCGTGATCGGCGCGGACGGCTGCGCGCGGTCGAGGTTCTCCCAGAAGCGCGGCAGGTCGAACGGCGGCAGCGTCGCCGAAGAGAAGGCGCTCTCCGGCAGGCCGAGCAGCGCGCGCACCGGCAGCGCGCGCAGCGCAACGTCGTCGATCGCGATCGGACCCGCCGCCGCGCCGAGCGCGATCACCGCGACGCTGCGCGCGCCCCAGCGCGTCTGGAAGTCGAACCGCCAGCGCTCGAAGCCGCCGCCCGTCCCGTCGTCGCGCACCACTTCGGGCTCGACGTAGACGTTGTGGTCGGCGTCGTCGCGTTTCTTCAGTCCGAAGCCGACCACGCGCTGCGCGGTGATGAGCTTCCCGCCCAGGATCCGCTGCGTGAGCTGCTCGGCGTCGCGCACCGCCGAGACGTCCTCGGAGAGGTCGTACACGAGCAGCCGCGGCTCGCCCGCCGCATGCGCGTCGCCGCGCACGCACAGCGTCACGACGTACGGCGTCTGCGGCGTCGACGAGAAGACGCGCACCGCGAGCGTGTCGTGCGTCGCGAGCTCGAGCGCATGGCCGTCGCCCGCCGCGACGATCGCGGCGAGCGGCGCCTCGCGTCCCTTGCCCGCGCTGAGCCGCGCCTGCAGGTCGGCCGTCGAGAACCACGGCGCGGCCGTCGTCCCTGCGCTCGGCTCGAAGTCGTCGCGGTCCGGCGGCGGCAGCGCCGCCTCGGGATGGTGGGTCCGCAGCGGCACGTCGGGTCGATCGGAAACGACTTCCCACCACGCCCCGTCGCCGAGCGGACCGGAGAGCAGGCGACGCACGCGCTCCGTGCCCGCCTCCGGCGGCCTCGGCGCGGAGGCGTCGATGGACTCACCATGAAAAGGCTCGCCCGCCGCCGGCTCCGGCGCCGGAAGACACCCGCCGAGAGCGAGGAGGCCGGCCCCGGCGCAGAGCCGGTGGCCGAGGCCGCGGCCTGGACGGGTGGCGCGGCGTTTCGGGGTCGGGAGGGGATGCAGAGCGGGCTCCGGCGGCGGCGGATCGGAGTACGGCCCTAACATCGGCCGGGCGCGAATGGTAGCCCTGCCCCCCGGCGGCGTCGGGGGAGGCGCCACGCGGGAAGACCGGGGGACCACCCCCGTCCAAGCCGGACGTGCCAGCCACCATGACCTTTCCTGCGGAGGAGCGGCAGCTGATCCTCGCGGCCCGCAAGGGCTCGCACGAGGCGTTTCGCGCGATCGTCGAGCGCAACCACGCGCGCCTCTACGAGGTGGTCTTCCGCATCGTCCGCAACCGCGCCGACGCGGAAGAGGTGACGCAGGAGACGTTCCTGCGCGCCTACAAGAACCTCGACCGCTTCGCGTTCGACTCGGCGCTCTACACGTGGCTCTACCGCATCGCCGTGAACGCCGCGGTCGACCTCGCCAAGCGGCGCAAGCGCCGCGCGCACGTCTCGCTCGACCACGACGAGGCGCCGCTCGGACCGACTCTGCCGTCGCACGGGCCGACGCCGGCGGCGGGAGGGCAGCGCGAGGAGATGGTCGCGCTGGTGCGCGAGGGCATCCAGGCGCTGCCGGAGCCGTTCCGGTCGATCCTGGTGATGCGGGAGTACGGCGACCTGAGCTACGAGCAGCTCGCGGAGACGCTCGAAGTGCCGAAGGGCACGGTCGAGTCGCGGCTGTTCCGGGCGCGCATGCGGCTGCGCGACTGGCTCGTCGAGCGGCTCGGCGCCGAGACCGCCGCCGACCTTCTTCCCGATGAACATTGAAAGAACATTGAAGCGCCCGGAACGGGCGCAGGAGTTCGAGCCATGATCCACCCCGACGATCCTCACCGTCCTGGAACCGACCGACCCGGAACCGACCGCCTGCGCGTCGCCGGTCCCGGACCCCACGACGACGTGCTCCTGTGGGTCAGCAAGGAGCTCGACGGCGAGCTCGGCGAGCGCGAGCGCATCCTGCTCGGCGACCACCTCGAGTCGTGCCTCGCCTGTTCGACCGTGCGGCGCGAGCTGCTCGGCATCCGGAACGCCGCGCGGACGCACGAGGCGGTGCAGCTTCCCGTCGGTCTCGTCGACCGCGTCGCGACGCACGTGCTCGCGCCGGAACCGGTCGCGGCCGCCGCGCCGCCGCCGTTGATCCGGCTGCTGCGCCGCAGTGCCGCGGTCGCCGCCGCGGTGCTGCTGCTGCTCGGCGGCGTCTACGTCGGACAGATGCCGCGCGAGGCGTGGGCCAAGGATGACCCGACGCATTCGTACCCGCGCACGCACGACCCCGAGCTCGAGCGGGCGCTCGTGCGCTGGGCCGCGGCGCGCGGCGAGCCGGCGTTCTTCTCGCTGCTGTTGCCGGCGCCGAACGCGAAATGAGCCGGCGCGCGGCGGCGCCGACGGGGGAGGAGCCGTGAACGGAGCCGAGGAGCGCGCGAGCGCGAAGCCCGCCGGGGCCGCGTGGTGGATGGGCGTGCAGGCAGCGCTCTGGCTCCTGGTGGGGGCCGGCGCGACCTTCCTGATCGAGGAGGCGCGCGCCCGCCAGCCGCCGCTCGCGGTGATGGTCCAGCGCGCCTCCGAAGAGGCGGCCGACCGGCTCGACGAGCTCGGCCTCACGGCCGACCAGAAGAGCTCGCTGCAGACGATCCGCGACGAGTGGCGCAGGTCGGTGCTGGCCGAGGAGGACGCGTACGGCGAGCGCGTCGCGGCGGCGTCGGCCGGTGCCGACGCGCGCATCCAGGCGCTGCTCACCGACGCGCAGCGCGCGAAGTACCGCGAGCTTTCGCTGCGCGCGCCGCCCAAGTAGTCGCCCCCCTCACTACAATCCCGACCCCTTATGGCCAGCCAACTCGCGCTCGACTTCTGCCGCTACCGGCTGCGCGCCGTCGAGATCGACGGCCACGCGAAGGGCGCCAAGGTGAAGGCGTTCGTCGCGGTCGACGTCGCCGCGCCCGCCGCGCCGGCCGAGGGGCAGCCGCCGCCGCCCTGGCGTTTCGCCGACGCCGCCAAGGAGCTCGTCGCGAAGAAGCGGCTCGTCCGCGAGCCCTCCGCCATCGCGGTCGCCTCGATCGACTGCACCTTCCGCGACCTCGAGCTGCCCTTCACGGGCGCCGGCGACATCGACAAGGTGATCAAGTTCGAGGCGGAGAGCCAGCTGCAGCAGGTCGACATCGACTCGGTCGTCGTCACCTACCAGCAGCTCGACAGCGACGGACGCGGCGGCAGCCGGCTGCTCGCGGCCGCGTGCGCGAAGGACCAGCTGCGGCGCGTCTTCGCCGACCTCGCGCCGGTGAACGTCGACCCGCATTTCGCCGACCTCCACCTCTCCGCGCTCTTCACCGCGCTCAAGTTCACCGGCTACTTCGCGCCGCCGCCGGCCCCGCCCGCCGACGCGCCGCCCGACACGGTGCCCGAGGCCGAGACGGTGCTCGCCATCGAATGCGACTACGACGCGACCCACGTCCTGGTCGCGCGCGGCGAGCAGCTGGTGGGGGCGCGCGCGATCCGGCTCGGGCTCGCCGGCAAGTCGATCCCGACCGGCGAGGGCGACGCGGTCGCGCCCGCCGAAGGCGCGCCGCCCTCCCCGTCCGGCGAGGCGGCGGGCGGCCGCGCCGAGAAACACGAGCACCACGAGCACCAAGGGGACCACGAGGACGAAGAGGACTTCGTCGTCGTCGACGACTTCGGCGACGAGGCGCCGGCGCTGGGGCCGGGCCGGCGCATCCCGGCCGACTACTTCGATCGGCTGGCGCGTGAAGTCCAGCGCACGCTCTTCAAGCTCGGGCCGGTCAGCGACCATGTGAAGCGCGTGCTGCTGCTCGGCCCGGTCGCGCCGAGCGAGGCGTTCCGCGCCCACCTCGAGCACAAGCTGCGCATGCCGGTGGAGATGGCGAAGCCGTTCGACCGCGTCCCGCACGCGCTCGACGACGAGGCGCTCGCGCACGCGAACGCGGAAGGGACGGCGGCGCTCGGCGTGGCGCTGCGGCTCGCGGGCTACGAGGACGGGAGCCGCGTCGAGTTCCGCCAGGAAGAGGTCCGCTACGCGCGGCGCTTCGACCAGGTGAAGGTCGCGCTCTCCTGCCTCGCGATCGCCTCGTTCGTGCTGGTCGCGCTCGCCTTCATCGAGCGGCTGAAGCAGCAGCGCGTGAAGACCGATGAGCTGCGCGCCGCGGTCGTCTCGATCCTGAACGAGTACGAGGGCCACGCCGAGACCCTGAGCCTGCGCGAGCGCGTGAACAAGGGCGCGATCACGCTCGCCGACGCGGCGACGCAGGCGAAGGCCGACCTCGACTTGCGCTTCAACACCCTCTCCTCCGAGCTCGGCCGCTCCGGCACGATCCCGCGCCTGCCGTCGGGGCTCGACTACCTGAACTCCGTCGTCTCCTCGCTCGACAAGAACCTGGAGAAGATCGGCCGCCTCGAGCTGCTCTCGATCGACCTCGACGTCAGCCTCGGCCGCACCTCGCTCAAGCTCAAGGGCTACGTCGACTCGAGCAGCTCGGTCGACGCGCTGCTCTCGGCGCTGCGCTCCTGCCCCGCGGTGAAGGCCGCCAAAGACCCGACCACCACCGGCGCCAAGAACGGCGGCCTGGAGATCAGCAACCTGGAGATCGAGCTGGTCGAGAACTTCGACCCGCGCAGCGCCGTCGCCGTCAAGAAGGGGGCCACCCAGTGAAGGAGTTCGACTTCGTCAAGCTGACGCTCTGGATCGCGCTGGTGCTCACGGCCGCGCTCGGCGGCGGCTACGTCTGGCTCGGCATGAAGCTCGACCAGCTCACCACGCAGATCCGCAACGCGGAGACGACCTGCCGCCGCGTCGGCCAGATCTCGCACGACATCCAGATGCTCAACGACGAGAAGCAGAACGACAAGACGCCCGACTACAGCGAGACCGGCATCAACTCCTACTTCGCGACCTGCGCGCGCGGGAACAACGTCGCCCAGCCGATGTTCGACCCGAACAACGACTACACGCTCCATCCGAAGGACCCGGTGCCCTCCAAGGACAAGACCTACCAGGACACGCAGTACGTCCTCGACTTCAAGCGCGACCAGTACAAGAGCCGCGAGCAGGTGTTCACCTTCATCTGGAACGTCGAGCGCTCGCGCCGGATCAAGCTCGCGCGCGCGAAGATCGCGCTCGTCGCCGACCGCGCCACCGACGACCTCTGGGTGCCGGAGTCGCTGACGTTCGACCGGCGCGATCCGGTCAAGCCCAAGGCGACCGAGCCGAAGTGAACCGGTGAGGCGCGGCGCTTCGCTCGCGGCCGCGCTCTCATCTGGCGCGCTGCTGCTGCTGCAGGGGTGCGCGGCGTTTCCGGGCGCCGCTGCGGCGGGCGAGCGCGCGAAGATCGATGCGTTCGTCGCGGTCACGTCGCCGATCCAGGTGCCGTGGGTCGCAGGCCGCGAGGCGTGGGACGCGTGCGACGGCGAGGGGAAGTCGTCGAAGCTCCTGCTGCCCGCCTACTTCGTCGGCTACCTCCTGGCGCACACCGGGCTCGCGGTGGCGCACACGGCCGACCTGGTCGTGACGCCGATCCACCTGATCGCCGGCAACGGGCCGGCGGGCGTCTACCGCGGCTGCGAGTTCCCGCTCGAGCGTCAGGCGCCGCTCGCGTCGCGCGCGACGGGCGAGCTCGCGCTCTACGGAGCCGCCGGCGTCGGCGGCGTGCTCATCGCCTACTGGTTCACGACCTACTACGTGCCGGCGCTCGCCCGCCACTTGACGGGCGGCTGAGCGCTCACGACGTCTCGTTCTTCCCGCCGAAGCGCTCGGCCACGATCCAGCCGGGGCGCTGCTTCACCTCGACGAAGATGCGGCCGACGTACTCGCCGAGCAGGCCGAGCGAGAGGAGCTGCACGCCGGCGAAGAAGAGCAGCAGCGTGGTGAGCGTCATGAAGCCGGCGACGTCCTGTGGACGGCGCCCGCCGAGCTCGAAGCCGGCGGCCCACCAGACGAAGTAGAAGGCGAGCCCCGCGAGCGCGAGCGCCGCGGCCGCGAAGCCCATCCAGCTCGCCAGCCGAAGCGGCAGGTGGGAGAAGGAGACGAGGCCGTCGAGGCCGAGCTCGACGAGCGGGCGCCACGTGTACTTGGCCGACCCCGCCGCGCGCGCGGCGCGGTCGTAGGGGAGGCCGACCTGGCGGAAGCCGGTCCAGCTGCGCAGCCCGCGCAGGAAGCGCGTCCGCTCCGGCAGCGCGACCAGCGCGTCGACGACGCGCCGGTCGAGCAGGCAGAAGTCGCCCGCGTCGAGCGGGATGTCGATCGCGGCCGCTCTACGCAGCAGCCGGTAGAAGAGCGCGTACGCGCCGCGCAGCAGCAGCCCCTCCTGCCGGCGGCGCCGTACGCCGTAGACGACGTCGAAGCCGGCGCGCCAGCGCGCGATCATCTCGGGCAGGAGCTCGGGCGGATCCTGGAGGTCGCCGTCGAGCAGCGCGACCGCGTCGCCGCGCGCCTCCGCGAGTCCGGCGGAGAGCGCCATCTGGTGGCCGAAGTTGCGCGCGAGGACGAGGGCGACGACGCGCGGGTCGCGCCGCGTCCAGTCGCGCAGCAGCTCGCCGGTGCGGTCGCGCGAGCCGTCGTCGACCGCGACCACCTCGACGTCGGCGTCGAGGCCGGCGGCGACCGCCGTGATCCGCTCGGCGAGCGCCGGCAGGACCGCCTCCTCGTCGTAGAGCGGGACGACGAGCGAGAGGAGCGGGCGGGCCGCGCGGCCCGGTTGGGCAGTCTCGCTCACCGCGAGCTCCGCGACGCGCGCACGCGGCCGGGCGCGAGCTCGACCTTGAAGCCGAAGCCGCGGCGGTTGTCGGTCACCTTCGCGCGCGCGACGGCGAAGGCGAAGAAGCGCTCGTGCGGCCGCTTCGCGAGGAACGGCGCGGCGCGCGGGTGGCGGCGCAGGAAGGCGGCGCGGGCGCGCGCGGCGTCACGGCCGGCGAGCGCGACGACGCGGCCGGCGAGCTGGACGCCGCGGACCTGCTTCACGTCGGCGGTCTCGAACCAGACGGCGGCGGCGGCGCGCGGGTCGGCGGCGAGCTCGCGGCCGTGGCGGCTCTTCGGGTCGGTGACGAAGACGAGGCGGGCGCCGCCGTCGATCGGCGCGAAGAAGAGCGGCGCGCACCACGGACCGCGCCGCGACGACGAGGCGAGGCAGAGG
>DAINBU010000180.1:0-8088 GCA_036732755.1 Planctomycetota bacterium | reverse complement strand
TTCCCGCCGAAGCCATCGAGGATCCGTTCATCCTGCTCGACCCCGACGTCGTCGCGCCGCGTCCTCCCGACTCGCGCGCGCGCCTGGTCGAGCGGGCGCACCTGATCGACGACCGCCGCCTCTTCGACGAGACGGTCGAGCTCACTCTCGCCGACGACGAGGTCGCCGCGCTGCGCCGCCCCGGACCGGCGCCCGCGCCGCTGCTCGCCGCCGCGGCGCGCTGCGACGTCGTCCCGCGGGGCGACGAGGAGCGCGAGGCCCTCAAGGACTTCGCGCGGCGCGTCCTCTCCAGCCGCCATCCGCGGCTGATCGCCTGCCCCGACCTCGACCCGGCGCTGCAGCGCGCCGTCGCCGCGGCCGCGCTCGCGCTCCGCCGCAAACCCCCGAAGTGAACGGAGCGGTCGCGCCTGCCGGGACCGGCTCTCACTGGAAGGCGACGATCGCCCGGTTCGAGACCTCGACGGAGCCGGACTCGACGTAGCCGTAGGACTCGAACTGGAAGACGTTCCCCGCGAGCCCCGCCGGGACGTAGGTGGTGACCTCCCACAGGCCGTTGGGGTCGAAGGTCATCAGCGCCGCGGGCATGAACGTCGGCGTGCCGTTCACGTCGACGAGCGCGAGGAGCGACGGGGCCTGCTGCAGCCCGGTCCACGTGGTGAAGGTGAGCTTCGCCCCGGCCGGCGGCGAGGGCGGGGTCGCCTCGAGCGTCAGGTAGGGGCCGTGCACGAAGACGTCGTAGGCCGCGTTGGTGTCGCTCGAGACCAGGTTGGTCGAGCCGCTCTCGAAGGCGACGAAGCGGCCGTCGCTCGAGATCGCCGGCAGGACGCTCACGTCGTTGCCCTGCGCGCCGTTCGTGTCGACGCTCACGCGCTCGGTCGTCCCCGACACGTCGCGCGTGAACACGTCGTAGCGCGCGTTGCTGTCGTTCGGGACCAGGTTGGTGGCGAGGCTGCTGAAGACGACCACGTGGCCGTCGCCGCAGATCGCGGGGTACTTGCTCGCGTCGTCCCCCTGCCCGCCGCTCGAGTCGACGCTGGCGCGCGCGGTGGCGCCGACGGCGCGGTCGCGCACGAAGACGTCGTAGTACCCGTTGGTGTCGCCCGAGACGAGGTTGGTGGCGGCGCTGTCGAACGCGACGAAGCGGCCGTCGGCGGAGAGCGACGGGTCGAGGCTCGCCGCGTCGCCCTGGACCCACGACGAGCTCACGCTCACGAGCTCGGTGGTGGCCGACGTGCGGTCGCGCACGAAGACGTCGAAGGTGCCGTTGGTGTCGCCGGAGACCAGGTTGGTGCCGGCGCTCGCGAAGGCGACGAAGCGGCCGTCCGAGGAGATCGCGCATGTCGTGCTCGCGCCGTCGGTCTGCTTGCCCGACGAGTCGACGCTCACGCGCTCGGTGGTCCCGGCCTGGCGGTCGCGCACGAAGACGTCGGCCAGGCCGTTGGTGTCGCCGGTGACGAGATTGGTCGCGCTGCTGACGAAGGCGACGTAGCGCCCCCCCATCGAGACGGCGGGGTGGCGGCTCGCGTCGTTCCCTTCCTTGCCCGTCGAGTCGAGGCTCACGCGCTCCGTCGTCCCGCCCTTCAAGTCGCGCAGGAAGACGTCGTAGGCGCCGTTGCCGTCGCCCGAGACGAGGTTGCTCGCGGCGCTGTCGAATACGACGTAGCGGCCGTTGCTCGAGATCTGCGGGTCGAGGCTGTCGCCGTTCCCTTCAACGCCGCCGGTCGAGATGCTCACGCGGTCGGTCGTGCCGGTCTGGCCGTCGTGCACGAAGATGTCGAAGTCGCCGTTGGTGTCGTTCGCGACGAGATTGGTCGCCCGGCTCTCGAACGCGACGTACCGCCCGTCCCACGAGATCGCCGCCGCCACGCCGCCGAGGTCGGCTTGCCCGGCCGTCGAGGTCACGCTCACGCGCTGCGACTGCTGGTCGTCCGTTCCGCGCGCGACGGCGGCGAGGCCGGCGACGGCGATGGCGAACGTGGAGAACGCAGGAAGTCTCGGGAACGCACGGGGGGCCCGTCCGAATTCCATGGGTGGGGCTCCAGGGTGGTGGGAACGGGACGAGGGAGCGGCGCGCCGGAACGACGTGAACGACGGCGCGGTGGCTCGAACCGGATGGGAAGCCACTACGACGACACGGGACGGGGTCGTGTGCGGCCGTTCTTCGTCCAATTCCATGGGAGCTTCCCGCAGAGGAGCGCCCCTGACGGCGCTCCCCGCCCAAGCCCCACGAGCCGGTACACTGCCGCCCTCGCCTGCCCCGGCGGCGCGAAGTCGCGGTGGCCGAGAAGACCGAGGGATCTGGAAGGTGCGACGAACCGGCTCTCTGGCGCTGCCGTCGAAAGGGCTGCTCGGCGGGTTCGTAGCGATCCTCCTCCTCTCGATCGCCAGTCGGATGCACGTTCTTGAGGGCGCCGCGGGCCGCTGCCGCCTCGACGGGGCCGGGATCGAGCCGCTGCGGATCGTCGAGCTGATGGACCACGGGGCCGTCCTCGCGTCGTTCTGCTCCTACGGCTGCGCGCACGCCTGGCCCGACGCGCCCGCGGGCGCGCACTGGCGCGTGCGCGACGAGGTGAGCGGCGCGCCCGTCGACGCCGAGGTGGTGCTCTTCGTCCAGAGCCGCGTGCCTTCCGTCGCGGCGCGCGGCGAGAGGATCCACGCGTTCCGCGAAGCGACCGAGGCGATGAACCACTGCGAGCAGTTCGGGGGCGTCCGCATCGCGAATCCGCTCGCGAGGCGGCCGGCCGCCGACGCCGCGCATCCCGGAAAGTGAGACGATGAAGACCTTCGCAAGCGCCCGCTGGCTCCCCCTCGCCGCGCTGCTCGCGGCCTGCGAGAAGTCGCCGTCCCCGTCGCCCGAACCGGCGGCGCCGGCGAAACCCGACGGGAAGCAGGCCGCCGCGCCCTCCGGCGCGCTCCTGAAGTTCACCGACGTGCTGGCGGGGTCGGGCATCGACTTCCGCCACCACTTCCTCGACAGCGAGACGGGCTCCTACTACCAGGTCAACCCGTACGACCACGGCAGCGGCGTCTACGTGGTCGACGTCGACGGCGACGGGAAGGACGACGTCTACCTGCTCGACTTCCTCGGGCCGGCGAAGCTCTACCGCAACCTCGGCGGAATGAAGTTCGAGGACGTCACGGCGAAGGCGGGCGTCGCGGTCGACCGCGCGCTCAAGGTCGGCGCCGCGTTCGGCGACTGCGACGGCGACGGCGATCCCGACCTCTACGTCACGACGTACCGCGGCGGCAACCACCTGTTCCTGAACGACGGCCACGGCGTCTTCGCCGACGTCACGGCCAAGGCGGGCGTGGCGTACAAGGGCCACTCGAACGGCGCGACGTGGCTCGACCACGACCTCGACGGCGACCTCGACCTCTTCCTCTGCAACATCGGCAAGTTCACCACCGAGACGATCAGCAAGGAGGCCGACTACTTCTTCAAGGGCGTCGCCCTCCCGTTCGACGAGGTGGTCAAGCAGCCCGACGCCGTCAACGGCGGCGAGGGCTGCATCCTCTGGAAGAACAACGGCGACGGCACCTTCGCCGACGTGACGAAGGCGGCGGGCCTCACGGCCGCGGAGTGGAACGGCGACGTCGCGGTGGCCGACTACGACCTCGACGGCGACGCCGACCTCTACGTCTCGAACATGTTCGGCCCCAACCACCTCTACCGGAACATGGGCGACGGCAAGTTCGCGGACGTGACCGACAAGGCGCTGCAGCGCACCAGCTGGGGCGGCATGGGGGCGCGCTTCTTCGACGGGAACGGCGACGACCTGCCCGACCTCTACGTCGTCGACATGCACTCCGACATGGTCTCGATCCCGAAGAACCCGCTGGAAGTGCAGGAGCACGTGAAGTTCGACACGCTGCTCGGCACCACCCTCGTCAACGGCGAGCTCGTCGCCGCCAACCGCAAGGTGGTCGAGAGCCCCGAGCAGACGCAGGCGAAGCGCGTCCTGTTCGGGAACACCTACTTCCAGAACCTCGGCGACGGGACGTTCGAGGAACGGTCGGCCGAAGCGAACCTCGAGAACTACTGGCCGTGGGGCATCGCGGCGGGCGACTTCGACGACGACGGCGCCGAGGACCTCTTCGTGCCGTGCGGGATGGGCTACCCCTTCTACTTCTGGCCCAACCAGTTCCTCCGGAACGACGGCAAGGGACGCTTCACCGAATGCGCGAAGCAGGTCGGCCTCTACCTTCCGGCGCAGGGGACGGTGATCAAGGGCGCCGACATCCAGGACAAGCCGTTCTCGCGCAGCTCGCGCTCGGCGGCGGTCGGCGACCTCGACGGCGACGGCGACCTCGACCTCATGGTCAACAACTTCAACCACGAGCCCTACCTCTACCGCAACGACGGCGCGCCCGGCCATTCGCTGCGCCTGCAGCTCAAGAACAAGAAGCACGCGGCCGCGTACGGCGCGCGCGTGAAGGTGACGGCGGGCGGCCGCACGTTCTCGCGCCAGCTTGCCAACGCGCAGGGCTACCTCACCCAGTCGAGCCCGATCCTCCACGTCGGGCTCGGCGGCGCGACCGCGGTCGAGAAGGTCGAGATCTGGTGGCCCGGGCAGAAAGCGCCGCAGGTCGTCGAGAAGCCGCCGCTCGACCGGGTCGTGACCGTTGACCAGCAGTGACCCGGGCGGAAGCGGCGGGTCGAAGCGCGGCGCCCTCCTGATCGCGCTCGTGGCCGCGCTCCTCGTCGCCGACGGCGTCGGGCTCGCGCTCGCGGCGCGCGGCGCCGCGCGGCCGCGCGCGGCCGACAGCTGGACCGGCGCGACCGGCGGGCTGGGCCTCGGCGGCGCGACCGGTCCGGCGTGGAGCCTCTTCGGCGTCGACCCGCGCGTCGAATCGGCGTGCGAGGCGGAGCTCTTCCCGATTCCCGGGATCGCCTGCCCCGATCCGACGCACGGCGCGGGCATCGCGGCCTTCCCGCCGCGGAGATAGTCGCGGTGGTCGCGCGCGCGTGGAACCTCCTGCTCGCGGCGGCGGAGAACGTCGCGCGCAACGGCGCCACGTACGCGGTTTCAGCAGCCTCCCTCTTCCTCGGGCTGACGCTGCTCCTTTCCGGCGTCGCGATCTCCGAAGGGGTGAAGGCGGAGGCGCACGCCTCGGTCCTCGCCGGCGCGAACCTCTACTGCACGTGGGACCTCTTCGGGCGCGACGCGGCGCTGCCCGCCGACAAGGTGGAGATGCTCTCCAAGATCGAAGGGGTCGTGGAGGCGGTGCCGCGCATCGTCGGGCGCATCAAGGTCGGCGAGGTGTTCGCGCTCGTGGTCGGCGTCCCGTTCCCGCGGCTCGCCGGCAAGGCGTTGCCGCTGCGCGGTGCGCTGCCGGCCTCGGGCGCCGAGGTGCTGGTCGGCTGTGAGCTCGCGCGCGAGGTCGGTCTCTCCCCCGGCATGCGCGTCGGGCTCGAGTCCGACTCGATCCGCCTCTTCACGATCTCCGGCGTGCTCGAGGGGACCGCCTCGCTCTGGAGCGCCAAGGCGATCGTCGTCGACCTCGCGGAGGCGGCGATCGTTTTCGGGGAGAGCGACCACGTGAGCGACGTCTGCCTGACGACCCGCGCTGGCTACGAGGCGCGGGTCGCCGAGGCGATCCAGCGCCGCGAGCCGCGCATCCGCGTCCAGACGCAGGGGCTGGTCGACGCCTACGTGCAGCGCGGGCTGACGCTGCGCGAAGGGGTCTTCACCGTCCTCTTCGCGCTGATGCTCGCGCTCGCGATCGCCGCCTTCGCGGTCGTGAGCTGGCTCGGCCGCACGCCGCGCCGGCGCGAGATCGCCGTGCTCAAGTCGGAGGGGTGGACGACCGTCGACGTGCTGGTGCTGGTCGCCTTCGAGAACCTGCTGGTGAGCCTGCTCGCCGCCGGCGCCGCGCTGCTCGCCGCGCTGCTCTGGGTCGGCGTGCTGCGCGCGCCGCTGATCGCGCCGTTCTTCCTGCCCGACCTGCCGGTGTTCCCGAGCATCCGAATCCCGACGCAATTCACGCCCCTTCCGGCGCTGCTCGCCTTCCTCTTCAGCGTCACGGTCACGATGAGCGGCAGCCTGCTCGCGACCTGGCGCACGGCGAGCACGCGGCCGGGCGAGGTGCTTCGATGAGCGGCGAGCCGGTCGCGTCCCTCGAGGGCGTCGCGCGCCGCTTCGAAAAGGGCGGCGTCCCGTTCGAGCTCGCGCCGACGACGCTCTCGTTCGCGGCCGGCACGCTCACCGCGATCACCGGCCGCTCCGGCGCCGGCAAGACGACGCTGCTCCATCTCCTCGCCGGCTTCGAGCGCGCCGACGCCGGCCGCATCCAGCTGTTCGGCCGCGACGTCACCGACGCGGGCGAGTCGGCGCTGGCGCGCCTGCGTCGCGAGCGGATCGGCATCGTGCACCAGCAGTGCGTCTTCCTCGACCACCTGCCGCTCTGGCAGAACGTCGCCTGCCGGCTCGTGCCGGTCGGCGTGCCGGCCGGCGAGCGGCGTGCGCGGGCGCGCGCGGCGCTCGAGCGGTTCGGGCTCGGGAGCCGGCTCGACCGCCTTCCGCGCGAGCTCTCGGGCGGCGAGCAGCAGCGCGCCGCGCTGGCGCGCGCGCTCATCGCGGGGCCGCGCCTCCTGATCGCCGACGAGCCGACCGCCCACGTCGACGCGCAGACGGCGGCCGAGATCGCCGACGTCTTCACGCGCTTGCGCGGCGAGGGCGTGGCGCTCGTGATCGCGACGCACGACGCCGTCCTCGAGCAGCGCGCCGACGTGCGCGTGCGCATGGTCGACGGACGCGTCGCCGCCGCGGGCGCATGAGCGCGCCATGATCCTCAACGTCTGGACGGTGACCGCCTTCTTCCTCGCGAGCGTCGGCTCCGTGCTCGCGCTCGCGATGGCGGTCGCCGGCGCGCGCACGATCGCGGCCGCCATGGCGCGCGACGTCGAGCGGGCTTCCGACCGCGGCCATCTGCTCGTGCTGGTGGTCGCGACGCTCGGGCTGGTGCGCGCGCTCGCGTGGCCCCACTTCTACGGCGTGCTCGAGAGCTACGTGCCGACGCTCGCGCCGCAGGGAGTCATGTGCGCGTACGGCGTGACGCGCGTGCAGCCGGAGCTGGTGCTCGCGCTGCAGTGGGCGAAGCCGGTCGTGCTCGCGCTGCTGGGCGCGTGGCTCGTGCTCGTGGTCGTCGACCGCCGCTCCGACGTGCCGTCGTTCCAGCGGCTGCTCCTGATCGCGAGCGTGCCGCTCGCCCTGCTCGCGCTCGGCGAATGCGCGCTCGAGGCGGCCTGGCTCGCGAGCGACCAGATGGACCACGAGGTGAGCTGCTGCACGCAGCTCGCCGATCTCGTCGGCGGGAGCGTCTCCCGCAACGTGAGTCCGCTCGCGCTCGCCGGCTTCGACGCGCCGTGGAAGACGCTCGCTGCGTACTTCGTGCTCGGCGGGTTCGTCGCCGCGGCGGCGCTCGTCCTCGCGCGCACGCCCGCGCGCCCGCCCGAGCCCGACGTGCGCCGCGCCGCCGCGGGCGCCGTTCCTCCGACCGAGTCGCTCGTCGCCGCGCGGGCGCGGCCGCTCCCCGCGGCGCTGCGCCGCGTCGCCGTCGCGCTGCTCGCGCTGGCGTTCCTCGTCGTCGCGCAGTGGGCGTGGCTCGACGCGGTCGCGCCGCGCGTGCTCGGCCTCCCCTACCACCACTGCCTCTACGAGGTCGTGACGCGCGCGCCGATGATGGGCGTCGCCGCGCTCGCGACGATCGCCGGCGGCGCCGCGCTCGCGCTCGCCGCCGCGCTCTCCTTCGCGCGCGGCGCGACGCCCGACGCCTCCGCGACGATCGCCGAGGTCGCGCGCCGCCTCGAGCGCGCCGCGGGCCTCGCGCTCGCCGCGTCGCTGCTGATCGTGGTCGTGCATGTCGTCTGACAACCGCGCCGCGGCTTGAAACTGGAGCGGACGTCGAGAACGCGGGTGAAGCGGGCGCGGGGAGCAGGGCTTCGTGCGAGAACGCGCGACGGGCGAGGGCGGGTCGAGGGGCGGAGGGGAAAAAGGCTCGATGGACGGGACACGCTCGCCCCAGACCAAAGATGAACGGGGGGCTCGCTGCGCTCGGCGCATTCGGGCACGACTCGCAGCAGGTCCG
>DAINBU010000179.1:0-8186 GCA_036732755.1 Planctomycetota bacterium | reverse complement strand
GCCGGCCCCTCCGGAGCGCCGCGCTCCTGCGCTCGTTAGAGCGCTCGTTTGTAGAGCGTTCCGAACACCTCGGCCGGCGTCTCGGCCCGGTTCAGCACGGGATAGAGGGTGAGGCGCGCGCCCGCATCGCCGACGTCGAGCTCGACCAGGCGCGCGCCGCTCGCGAACTCAATCCGCGCCGCGCGCGCCGCGACGAGCCGCCCGAAGTGGAGCGCCCGGATCTCCTCGAAGAGTTCGTGCAGCGGGAGCCGCGTGAACCAGAGACACGCTTCCCCACGCCCGACCATTTCCTCTCTCCGCCGCCTCGAACGCGTGCGAGTTTCCGTCACGCACGCCGTCCCCGCTTCGAACGCGTGCGCGACCCCATCACGCCCATCTTCCCGCGCGCCGGACGCGTGCGTGACACAGTCACGCACGTCGTCCGCCCGCCCCCGCCCGCCCCGAGATGGCGATCAGCTGCGAGCGCCATCGCGCTCGGCAGCTGCGTCGCCCGGAAAACGTGCGAGGCGGTCGGTCGCGTCCGAGTCGCGCGCACCGTCCCCGCCTCGCAGGTTTTCCGCGCCTTCAGCTGAAGCGGCGCTTCGCGCCGCTTTCAGCTGCAAGGCGATTTAGTCATCCCAGTCATCGACGGGCACCGCCCCCCCCGTCTCCGTCGCATAGCTCTCCGCCACCAGCCTCCGGTAGTACCCGAACAAGCTCACGATCACCGAAGCGATCGGCACCGCCAGCAGCGCCCCCACGAGCCCCCCGAACTGCTTCCCCGCCAGCAGCGCGAACACCACGATGATCGGGTTCATGCTGGCCGAGTGGCCGAGGATGTTGGGGTTGAGCAGGTAGGCCTCGATGGCGTGGATGACGCTGATCCACGCGATCACGAGCAGGGCGCCGCCGACCGAGTGTTGCGTCAGCGCGAGGATCACCATCGGCACGGTCGAGAGGATCACGCCGAAGATCGGGATCATCGAGAGCACGCCGGCCACCACGGAGAGCAGCACCGAGTAGGTCGCGACGGTGGTCGCCGCCGAGTGCGTCCCGATGAACCACAGCCCGGGGAAGGTGAGCGCCGCGTTGATGAGGCAGATGATCACCTGCCCGCGGATCGCCCCCGACAGGCGCCGGTCGATGCGCGTCAGCACCTTGCCGTAGTCGTCGCGGAACTGCGGCGAGACGAGGTCGCGCATGTAGTCGCGGATGCGCGGGAAGAAGACCAGGAAGAAGGCGGTGAGCATCAGGACCATGAAGAAGTCGAAGATCACCGCGGCCAGCCCGGTGCCGAGCGGGATCACCTGCGCCGCCTGCGCCTGGATCCAGCCGCGCGCCTGATCGATCGCGGCGCCGCTGTACTTCGTGATCAGCCCGGCGTACTCCTCCTGCGACGTGGCGCCCGCGACCACCAGGCCGGCGTTGCGCGCGAAGTTCTGGAGCTGCGGGTCGTCGTCCTTGAGCTTGAGCATCTTGTGGTTGAGCGCTGGCATGATCTCGCGCTCGACGCGCTGCTGCATTCTTTTCGCCGGGCCGGGGCGCTTGAGCTCGACGTTGATCTGGTCCTTGAGCGCCATCTTGAACGGGATGGCGACGTCGTTCGTGAAGAGCAGCGGCGCGTCGCCCTGCGGCTCGCCGTCGCTGCCGACCTGCGGTGGGTCGCCGCCGCTGGCCGGATCGCCGCCGTGCGGCGCGTCTTCGCGCGCGTCGCCGCCGTCGTGCGCGCCCGGATCGACCGGCGCCTTCGGGGCGCGCGCGCCGTCGAGCCCGTTGATGTTGATCGCGATGATCTGGACCACGTTGGTCCGCGGCGCCGCCTCGTCCTTGCCGGCCGCCGCCGTGCGCGGCGGCTCGAGCGGCGAGAAGAGCGGCTGCCCCTCGGGGCCCGGCGCCGGGACGATCGTCCCCTTCTGCAGCGCCTCGACCTCGTCGAAGAGCTCCTTGCGGGCCTCTTCGTTGAGCTCGGTCACCTCGAGCCGCGCGGCGACCCAGGCGTCGAGCCGCTTGCGCTGGTTCTTCACGGCCTCGAAGAGGCCCGGCGCGTCCTGGCCGAGCTTGCGCAGCTGCGACACGAAGTTGTTGATGAGCGGCGGGATCGTGTTCCAGTCGATCGTGAACAGGACCGCGTAGACGGTGATGACGGCGAGCCAGCGCGGCACGGCGCGGCCGGCGACGCGCAGGCGTTCGATCCTGGAGACCACCGGATAGATGAGGTAGGCGAAGAAGACCGCGAGCAGGAACGGCATCAGGATGCTGTAGCAGAGCGCGATGATCATCAGCACGAAGACGATCAGCCCGGCGCGCGGCAGGTGCTTGATGAAGCGGCGCGCGCGCGGCGGCTCGGCGGGGGGGAAGGGCGGCGCGCCCGCGGCGGCCGGCTCGACGAGCGGCGCGATCGATGCCGCGGGCGGGACCGGAGCCGGCGATGCCGGCGGCTCGGCGGGCTTCTTCTGAGGATCGTTCGGAGAGGCCGGACGAGCCATCGCGGTCGAGGTCCGTTTCTCGTGGGCGTCGGGAGCGGGGCGCGACTCTACCGTTTACGCTCTCGCGCCCCATGGACCTGACCTTCACGACTGCGCCGCTCCGCCTCGACCCGCTCGCTCCCGTCTTCGCCGGCGAGCGCGTCCGGCTGCGCCTTGCGCCTGCATTGTCCCGCCGCATCGAAGCGGGCCGGCGCGTCGTCGAGCGCGTGCTGAAGGAGGGGCGGACCGTCTACGGCGTGAACACCGGCTTCGGGAAGCTGTCGAACGTCCGGATCGGCGACGGCGAGCTCGGCTTGCTGCAGGTGAACCTCCTGCGCAGCCACGCATGCGGCGTCGGACGTCCGCTCCCGACCGCGACGGTACGCGCTCTCCTCGTCTTGCGAGTGCGCGCGCTCGCGACTGGACGGTCGGGCGTCCGCCCCGAGCTCGTCGCGAAGCTGATCGAGCTGCTCGACGCCGACGTGATCCCGGTCGTGCCGTCGCAGGGCTCGGTCGGCGCGTCGGGCGACCTCGCCCCGCTCGCCCATCTGGCGCTCGCGCTCATCGGGGAGGGGGAGGTCGAGCACGACGGGCGGCGGATGGCGGCCGCTCGGGCGCTCGCCGCGGCGGGCATCACGCCGATCGTGCTCGCCGCCAAGGAGGGGCTCTCGCTCATCAACGGCACGCAGGTCACGACGGCGCTCACCGCCGAGGCGCTGCTGCGCGCCGAGAACGTCGCGCGCCACGCCGACGTCGCGTGCGCGCTCACGATCGAGGCGCTGAAGGGGACGAACGCCGCCTTCGACAAGAGGATCCAGGAGGCGCGGCCCCATCCCGGCCAGCGCGTCGCGGCGGCCAACCTGCACGGGCTCATGAAGGGCAGCGCGATCCTCGCCTCGCACCAGGACTGCGACCGCGTGCAGGACGCCTACTCGATGCGCTGCGCGCCGCAGGTGCATGGCGCCTGCCGCGACCAGCTCGCGGAGGCGCGCCGCGTGGTCGAGATCGAGATCGACGCGGCGACCGACAATCCCCTGGTCTTCGCGGAGCAGGGCGAGATCCTCTCCGGCGGCAACTTCCACGCGCAGCCGGTCGCCGCCGCCGCCGACCGCGTCGCGGCCGCCGTCACCGACCTCGCCTCGATCTGCGAGCGGCGCGTCGAGAACCTCGTCAACCCCGACCTCAACTTCGGGCTGCCCGCCTTCCTCACGCCGAAGCCCGGGCTGCGCTCCGGCCTCATGATCGCGCAGGTGGTCGCGGCGGCGCTCGTCTCCGAGTGCAAGTCGCTCTCCTTCCCCGCCTCGGTCGACTCGATCCCGACCTCCGCCAACAAGGAGGACCACGTCTCGATGGGGCCGATCGCCGCGCGCAAGGCGCTGCAGGTGGTGGAGAACGCCGAGCGCGTGGTCGGCATCGAGCTGCTCGCGGCGGCGCAGGCGCTCGACTTCGAGACGAAGCTCCAGACGACGAAGCCGCTGCGCGCCGCGCACGCCGCCTTGCGCGAGCGCGTGGCGAAGCTCGACGACGACCGCATCCTCGCCCCCGACCTCGAGGCGGCGGCGGAGCTCGTCCGCACCGGCGCGCTGGTCGCCGCGGCGCGCAAGGCCGGAGCGAAGCTCCTTTGACCAGAGCGAAGCTCCTTTGATTCTCTGAACCCGGTCGGCGGGCGGGAGGACTCCCACTGCGCGGAGGTCCCATGGCCGAACGTCTCGACCTGGCCGATCCGGGCGTCGCGCGCGAGCTGCTCGCACATCGGGCCTTCGTCCACGACCTGGCGCGCCGGCTCCTGCGCGACGCAGCGAGCGCGGAAGACGTCGCCCAAGAGACGGTCGTGCGGCTCCTCGACGCCGAGCGCCCCGCGGCGACGCGGCCGTGGCTGCGCACCGTGGCGCGCAACCTCGTGCGGCGGCTCGGCCGCGCGGCGCGCCGGCGCGGCGAGGTCGAGGACGACCACGGGCGCGGGAGCCGGATCGCTGCGCCGTCGACCGCGGAGATCGCGCAGCGCCTCGAGCTCGAGCGCAAGCTGACGGAGCGCGTCCTCGCCCTCGAGCCGCCCGCACGCGACGTCATCCTCCTCCACTTCTTCGAGGGGCGAACGGTCCCCGAGACGGCGGCGCAGCTCTCGATCCCGCTCGAGACGGCGCGCACGCGGCTGCGGCGCGCCCTCGACGAGCTGCGCGCGAGCTGGAACGCGGACCACGGCGGGCGGCGCGACGGGCTCGCCGCGCTCGCGTTGATGGTCGGCGCGGCGCCTGCGCTGGCGCCCGCGCCCTCGATCCCTTCGTCCTTGGCGGTCCCCGGAGGAGTGCTCGCGATGGCCTCGATCACTCCGATCCGTGCCGCCGTCGTGGTGGTGGTGGCGGCGAGCGCGTTCGTCGTCTGGGAGCTGCTGCCCGAGTCGAAGCCGCGGCGCGCGGAGCCGGTGGTTGCGACGGTGCCGACGCCCGCCGAGTCGGCGGCGGCCCGCGCCGACGCGACGCCGTCCGAAAGCGCCGCGCCCGCGGCCTCCTCCGCGGAGCGCCTCCACGAACCTCCGCCGGTCGCGCCGGCGCCGTCGGCGCCGACGACCGGCGAACTCGAGTTGCAGGTCCGCTTCGCGCGCGACCACGCGCCGGCGGACGGCGTGACGATCGTCGTCCGTCCGAACGACGACGGCCGCATCGCTTGCCTGCGCGCCGCGACGGACGATTCGGGTCGCGTCCGCTTCGAGCGCGTCCGCGCCGGGCGCGTGCGCGTCACCGGCGATCGCGCCGACCCGGGAACGGTCGCGACGATCCGCGCCGGCGAGTGCACGCGCCTCGACCTCGAGATCCCGCTCGGGCTGAGCGTGCGCGGCGTCGTCGTCGATCGGGACGGCGTGCCGGTGCCCGATGCGCTCGTCGAGGTCGCGCCGCTCGCGGAGGCAGACCGCGACGCGGAGCTCCTCGCGACCACCGACGAAGAGGGCCGCTTCGAGGTGCGCGACGCGCCGTCCCTCTGCTTCGTCGGCGCGCGCGCCGAGGGATTCACGGCGTCGCGACTCGTCTTCTTCAGCGGCCAGCCGGGCAACGACGCGGAGACGCGGATCGTGCTCGGACCGGACGGTGGCGTGCTCGACGTCGAGGTTGTCGGGCCCGACGGAGCGCCGCTCGTCGGCGCGGTGGTGCGCGCCGGCCGCGGCCCGACGTCGGGCATCTTCGCGCGCATCGATGGCGCACCGCCTCTCCCAGCGCTCGCGCGCGGCGGCGCGGACGGGCGCGTCCACCTGGTCGGGATCCCGGCCGGCGTGCAGCCGGTCGCTGCGTGCGTCGCCGGCTTCGCGCCGTTCGCCGGCGAATGCACGATCGCCGCGGGACGCACGGCG
Source organism: Planctomycetota bacterium (assembly GCA_036732755.1). Taxonomy (GTDB): domain Bacteria; phylum Planctomycetota; class B15-G4; order B15-G4; family SIAN01; genus DASRRB01. The sequence continues at coordinate 2,399 of DAINBU010000179.1, read as the reverse complement.
CGCCTGCGCATCGCGCTCGCGTCGGGCGCGACCGTGCGCGGCGTCGTGCGCGACGGAGCGGGGCACGCGGTCGAAGGCGTCGTCGTCAAGTTCGGGACGTGGACGGACTTCGTCCACTTGCGCGCGCGCAGCGCGAGCGAGGGCCGGTTCGAGCTATCCGGACTGCCGGCGGGGGAGATCACGCTTTCGGCCGAGCACGACGAGCTCGGCCGCGCGAAGGGGAGCGTACGCGCCGAATCCGGCGAGGTCGTCGCGTGCGACCTGGTCTTCTCGCGCGGGCTCGAGCTCGTCGGCAGGATCGTGGACGAGACGCGCGCGCCGGTCGCCGGCGCGATGGTGATAGCGATGTGGGGCGACGGGTTCTCGAACGCGCTCAGCGACGCCGATGGCCGCCTCTCGATCCCGAACTGCCCGGAGAAGGGGACGCTTCGGGTCGAAGTCGCGGGAGAGGGAATCGCCGATGCGACCTTCGACGCCGTCGACCCGAAGGCGGGCGATCGGGTGTTCACGGTCCGCCGTACGGCGGCGGCGACGGCGCGCCTCACCGGCGTCGTGCTCGGGCCGGACGGCCACGGCGTCCCGAACGCGAAAGTGTCGGCGCTGCCCGACGTGGTGCCGCCCACGGTCACCTACGTCGCGACCGACGCGGACGGCCGCTTCACGACCGGCGCGCTCCCGCCCGGCGAATGGCGGATCCGCGTCTCTTCCGCCGAATTCCCGGTGACCACGAGCGCGCCGTTCTCCGTGACGGCGCACCAGACGCGCGACGTCGGCGCGATCGCGCTCACCGCGGGCGGCCGCGTCGCGGCCGAAGTCGCCGGCGAGCGGCTGAACGCCTGGGTCTTCGCCTTCGCCGCCGACGGCGGGCGCCACGAACTCTTCGAGATCTCCGACGGCATGAAGAGCCGGCGCAGCGGACCGCTCGCGCCCGGCGACTATCGGCTTGAGCTCGTCGGCGAGGGGGTCGCGGCGCAGTCGCTCCGGTTCTCCGTGCTTGCCGGCGAGGAGACGCCGCTGCGGATCGAGCTGCACCGCGGCGTGCGGCAGGTCGTCGCGCTCGCGCTTCCCGGCGACGTCAAGTTCCCGAGCGGCGTGATGGTCCGCATCGAGAGCCGCGGCGAGTTCGTCGCCAGCGGCCTGGTCTTCGTGCCGCCCGGCAGCGACTGCGAGGAGGACGTGAACTGGCTCACGCCCGGCGACTACGTCGTGACGGCGTCGGGCGCGGGACGCAGCGCGAGCGCGTCGTTCTCGGTCAAGAGCAGCGAAGGCGCGGCCGTGCGCGTCGAGCTGAAGTAGTCGCTCCCGATCACTTTGCGCGCGCCGCCGCCGCGATGGCGTCGGCCTCGGCGACGAGCACCTTCGCCTCGTCGGAGCGGCCACGCCGTTCGAGGAGATCGGCGAGGTCGCGTAACGCGCGCGCGATCCGAGGGTGGTGCTCGGGGAGACGCGCTCGCACGATGCGCAGCGCCTCGCGGAATTCCGTCTCGGCGTCGGCGGGCCGGCCGGTCTCGCGGTGGAGCGCGCCGAGGTGGCCGAGCGTCGCGGCGCGGTCGGGGTGATCGCGGTCGAGATTCTCCCGGCGCAGCTCGAGCGCCTCGGTGAGCGCCCGCTCCGCCTCGTCGAAACGGGCGAGCCGGGTGAGCGCCGCACCGAGCGAATCGAGCGCGACCGCGACGCGCCACGCCGTCCTCTCCTCGCGCCGCAGCTCGAGCGAGCGGCGCAGCAGCGGTTCGGCCTCGGCGGCCGCGCCGCTCTCCGCGAGCGCGACGCCCAGCGCGTTCAACGCCGACGCGATGCCGTAGCGGCTCGGCGACGCAGGCGGCGGTGCCGCCGTGCGCTCGCGCAGCTCGAGGCAGCGGCGCAGTGGCGCGACCGCCTCGGCGGGGCGCTCGTCGTCGACGAGGTCGTCCCCGAGGAATTCGAGCGCCAGCGCCAGCGCGAGCGCGAGCTCCGCCGAGCCGGGCGCCGCCCTCTCGCAGCGCGCGACGACGTCGCCGAGGAGCTCGATCCCGCGCGCCGGCGCGCCCGCCTGCACGACGGCATGGCCGTGCAGCGCCTCGGCGCGCAGCGTCGCGGGCGCGTCGGCGCCGAAGGCGGCTCGGTCGAGCGCGGCGGCGCGCGCGAACTGCACTTCCGCTTGCGGCGCGCGGCCGAGCGCCGACCAGGTCGACGCGACCATCGCTCTCAGCTCCGCTTCGACGGCCGGCTCTCCCTCGAGCAGCGCGCCGTCGAGCGACCGCTCGACGCTCTCGAGCTGCGTCGGCAGCGAGTCGTCCCGCGCCGCCGCCGGCCCCGACGAGATCGACTGCAGCAGCGCCTTCATGAGCTCGTTCACGCGCGCCGTCACCGTCGACTGGCGCCGCGCCGCGCGCGCCTGCCCCTGCGCCTCGAGCCACAGC
>DAINBU010000178.1:0-8285 GCA_036732755.1 Planctomycetota bacterium | reverse complement strand
GCCTTTTTCCCCTCCGCCCCTCCACCCGCCCTCGCCCGTCGCGCGTTCAACCACGACCCCTTCTCCCCGCGCCCGCTTCACCCGCGTTCTCGACGTCCGCTCCAGTTCCCTGGCGCGAGTCGCAGCGCGTTGAGAACGACCGCGAGCGAAGAGACCGCCATCGCGAGTCCCGCGTGGGCCGGCTCGGGATCCTTCGCGCCGAAGCGCGCGAAGAGGCCCATGGCCCACGGGATCGCGGCGAGGTTGTAGGCCGCGGCGAGGAAGAGGTTCTGGCGGATCACCCGCAGCGTCGCGACGGCGATCGCGCGCGCCTCCGCCACGTCGGAGAGCCGCTCGCGCAGCAGCACGAGGCGGCCCGCCGCGCGCGCGAGCCCCGTCCCGCCCCCCATCGCGATCCCGACCGTCGCGGTCGCGAGCGCGGCGCCGTCGTTGAACCCGTCGCCGACGAACGCGGTCGGCGTGCCTTCGCGCAGGCGCTCCGCGACGAGCTCGGCCTTCTGCGCCGGCGAGCAGCCGGCGTGCACTTCGTCGATCGAGCAGGCGCGCGCGACGCGCGCGGCCGGGCCGGCGCGGTCGCCCGTCACGAGCGCGACCGCCACGCCCGCCGCGCGCAGCGCCGCGACCGTCGCCGCCGCGTCGGGGCGCGGCGGATCGTCGATCTCGAACAGGCCGACCAGCTCGCCGCCGCGCGCCGCCGCCACCAGCGACCGCTCGCTCTCCGGCAGGGCGCGCGCGTCGGCGACGGCGAACTCGGGCCGGCCGAGCCGCCACTCCTCGCCGTCGACGCGGCCGACCACGCCGCTGCCGGCGCGCTCTTCGAGGTCGGCGAGCTCTGCGGTGCCCGCGCCGACCGCTTCCAGATGGCGCGCGACGGCGACCGCCATAGGGTGGCCCGACTTGCTCGCCAGCGCCCGCACCGCCGCCGCGTCGCGTCCGCGCGGCATCTTGAGCACGGCGACCACGGCCGGCCGCCCGCTCGTCAGCGTCCCGGTCTTGTCGAGGAGGACGGCGCGCACGCGCGCCAGCTCCTCGAGCGCGCTCGCGTCCTTGACCAGGATCCCGGCGCGCAGCGCCCGGCCGCAGCCCGCCAGCACCGCGGTCGGCGTCGCGAGCGCGAGGGCGCACGGGCAGGAGATCACGATCGTCGCCAGCGTGCGCGCCACGACGGTCGCCGCGCCCGCGCCCGAGAGCGCCCCGCCGACCGCCGCGAGCGCCGCGAGCAGCAGCACCGACGGCACGAAGACCGCCGCGACGCGCTCGGCGAGCGTCGCCGCAGGCGACTTCGCGACCAGCGCGTCGCGCACGATCGCCGCCATCTGCCCGAGCCGCGACGACGAGCCGGTCGCGGCGACCGCGACCTCGAGCCGGCCGCCGCCGTTGATCGAGCCGGCGAAGACCTCGGCGCCCGCCGCCTTGGCGACCGGCTCCGACTCGCCGGTCACGCGCGACTCGTCGACGGTCGAGCGGCCGGCGGTCACGACGCCGTCGGCGGCGATCCGCTCGGCCGGCAGGACGATCAGGAGGTCGCCGGCCGCGAGTGCGCGCGCCTCGACCTCGCGCTCGCCGTCGTCGGTCCGCACGCGCGCCCGCTCCGGCAGCACGTCGAGCAGCGCCACGAGCCCGGCCAATGCGCGGCCGCGCACGCGCGCCTCGATCCACTTGCCGGCGCGCAGGAAGGCGACCAGCCAGACGGCCGCGTGGCCGTGGTCCATCTCGGGCGGGATCGCGCCCGCCGCGGCGAGCAGCGCGCTCGCGGCCGCCGCGCCCGCGCCGATCGCAACCAGCAGGTCCATGCCGGCGCGCCGCAGCCTCGCGCTGCCGATCGCGCCCGTCACGAACGAGCGGCCCGGCCCCGCGACCGCCGCGACGGCGAGCAGCGCGCCGGCCCAGCGCGTCGCCGCGGCCGGCGCGCCGGCGCGATGGAGGAGCGCGGAGGCGCCGACCGTGACCAGCGCGAGCGCGAGCGCCGCCGTCAGCCGGAGCGACTCGGAGCGCAGCTGCGCCCGATCGGCGGTCGCGCCGGCCGCGGCGGCCGAGTAGCCCGCGTCGCGCACGGCGGCGGCGAGCGCGTCGACCGGCGCCTTCCCGTCGAGCGTGCGCACCACTGCCAGCCCGGCCGCAAAGCTCACGTCGACGCCGGCCACGCCCGGCACGCGCTTCAGGGCGGCCTCGACGGTGGCCGCGCAGCCGGCGCAGTGCATGCCGCCGATCGAGAGCTCGACCCTCTCCTCCGCGGCGCTCGCCCTGGTCAAGACCGACATAAGGACGCCAACTTAGCCCGGGCGCGCAAGTGCGCCGATGGAGGTCGCACCCCCTCCGCGCGAGAATGACGGACCGTGCGCACGACCTCCGACTCCCGACTCGCCTTCGGGCTCCTCCTGGTGAGCCTGCTCTCGCTCGGCGCCTTCGTCTTCCTCGGCTTCCGTCCGCTCTCGTCGCGCCGGCTGAAGGAGCCGGCGCCGCCGTCGACGCAGGCGCTCGAGCTGGCCGGGACGGAGTTCGTGAACGTGTCCGAAGCGTGGGGGCTCGGACTCGCCCACCACGACGTGAGCGGCAAGGGGGAGCAGGGCGGCGTAGGGTCGATCGCCGACGCGGTCGCGCCGGGCGTCGGCCTGCTCGACCTCGACGACGACGGCGACCTCGACCTCGTCCAGCTGGCCGGGCGCGGCGGCGACACCGGCGTCGCGATCTGGCGCAACGAGTGGAGCGAGAAGCACGTCACCCACTTCGTCGACGTGACCGCCGCCTGCGGCATCCGCTGGACCGGCGCCGCGCAGGGCGTCTGCGCCGGCGACGTCGACGGCGACGGCGACGTCGACCTCTACGTGACTGCGGCGGGGCGCAAGCTGCTGCTCGTCAACCGGCGGAAGGAGAGCGGAACGCTGCGCTTCGACGACCTGACCGAAGAGGCGGGCGTCGCCGGCGAGCTCTGGCACTGGGTCGAGTCGCCCGAGCGCGGCGTCGCGCCGCAGGTCGCCCCCGGCTGCAGCGACCAGGACCACGCCACCGGCCACGAGGTGCCCGAGTTCTCGACCGGCGCGACGTTCGGCGACTTCGACGCCGACGGAGACCTCGACCTCTACGTCGCGAACTACGTGGCGGCGTTCAACGAGCGCTGGAACGACCAGCGCGTCGCCGAGCAGGCCGACCGCCCCGAGCCGGCGCAGTACCAGCCGCAGCAGTTCGAGAGCCTGCCCGACCGCCTCTACCGCAACGACACGGCGCCCGGCGGCCCGCCGCGCTTCCGCGACGTGACGCGCGAGGCGGGGGTCGACGACCAGCGCGGGCGCGGGCTCGGCGTCACCTTCATGCTGATCGACCCCGACATCTACCCCGACCTCTACCTCGTGAACGACGCCACGGCGAACGTCTTCCTGCGCAATTCGGCCGGACCTTCGGGGCGCCGCTTCGAGGTCGCGACGTCGGAGTTCGGGCTCTACGACAACCGCTCCGGGATGGGGCTCGCGCGCGGCGACGCCGACGCCGACGGCGACCTCGACCTGCTCACCACGAACTTCCGCCGCAACGGCTCGTCGCTCTTCCTCTACCGCCTCGAGGTCGAGGGCGACGAGGCGGGCCGCGACGTGCGCCAGGTCGCCAAGTTCGAGGAGCGCGGCGCCGCGGCCCGCATCGACCGCGACACCATCCCGCTGGTCGGCTGGGGCTGCGTCTTCCTCGACTACGACGACGACGGCGACGAGGACCTCTTCATCGGGAACGGCGCGACCAGCCCGCGCGAGCAGCAGCCGCAGTGCGCGCCGGAGCGCGCGCTCCTCTTCAAGAACCGCGGCGACGGCGTCTTCGACAACGTCTCCGCCTCGGCGGGCGCCGCCCTGCAGGCGAGCTACGCGGCGCGCGGCGTCGTCGCCGGCGACCTCGACCGCGACGGCGACCTCGACCTCGTGATCGCGCAGAACAACGGGCCGCTGGTCGTGCTCGAGAACCGCCGGCCGCCCGGCCCCCACCACGCGCTGACGGTCGTCCCGTCCTTCGGGAAGCTCCGCGGCGACGCGGTGAACGCGGTGGTCGTGGTCGAGTCGGGCCACCGCCGCATGATCCGCGAGCTGCTCTCGGGCAGCTCCTACCTCTGCCAGGAGCCGTTCGAGGCGCACTTCGGGCTCGGCCGCCTGCCGTTCGCCGACCGCGTGCGCGTCTCGTGGCCGTGGTTCGGCGCGCCCGCGCCGACGATGATGGGCCCCGAGCCGGCGACGCGCGTGAACATCGCGCCGGAGCAGAACTGACGTGGCGGCGGGCGGACGGGCCGGCTTCCTGTCGAGCATCGGCAACAAGATGCTCGCGGTGCTGGTGGCGGTGGCGGTGCTGCCCGCCGTCGCCGTCTCCCTCTACGCGCTGCGCAAGGCGTCCGACGCGCTCGCGGAGCAGGCGCTCACCCTCATGTCGGAGCGCTGCGCCACGGACGCGCGCCGCACGGAGAGCCTGCTCGACTCGATCCGGATCGACCTCGGCAACTCGGTGCAGGAGAACGGCGACCTCGCGCTGCTGATGATGAAGCTCATGCCGCTGCCCTCCGACCGCAACGAGGGGACGCGCGCGACGACGGCGGACGACTGGATCGCGATCCAGACCGGCATGGCGCGCGTCGACCAGCGCTCGCAGAGCGACATCTTCGGCCGCTACCCGAGCTGTGCGAGCGTCTGGGTCGCGTCGCTCGGCTTCGCGTCGAGCCAGCCGACCACGGTCCTGCAGCTCGACCGCGCGGGCGACTCGATCCGCACCCAGCGCGGCCTCGAGCGCGGCAAGGACGAGATCCTCCGCCCGCTCCCGCTCCAGACCGACGCCCTCTCGCAGGCGATCCTGCGCGAATTCGGCAGCGCGCGCAGCGAGCATTCGGAGCGCGACGTCCTGCGCTGGACGGTGGTCGACCGCGACCGCCCCGGCGAGGCGGTCGAGGTCTTCGCGGCGCGCGTGCGCGTGAGCGACCGGCGCTACCCCGAGGACGTCGGCTGGGTCTTCGAGGTCCACTCGTGGCGGGCGATCCTCGAGGATCTGCGCTCCGGCCCCGCCTCCGCCGAGGGCGCCGTCACGTCGCTCTACGACGTGAAGCCGTGGAAGCTCGAGCCGCTCGCGACGTCGCGCGCCGGCGCCTGGGCCGAGATCCCCGAGGAGCTCGACCTGCGCCGCCACGCCTCCGGCGGCGCCGCCAACGCCGCCCTCTTCGAGCGCGGCACCATCGAGGCGCTCGCCTTCGCGCCCTTCACGCCGCGGCGCGAGGACGCCTCCGCGCGCTACGTGCTCGCGATCCAGCGCCCCGCGACCGAGCTGATGGACAACCTGCGGCGCTTCCGCTTCGTCTTCACCTCGATCCTGGCGGCGGCGCTGCTGCTCGCGGCGCTGGTCGGGACCCTGCTCGCGCGCCGGCTCACGAAGCCGCTGCGCGTGCTGCGCGACGGCGCCATGCAGATCGGGCGCGGCGACCTCGCGCAGACGCTCGACGTGCGCACCGGCGACGAGGCGGAGGAGCTCGCGCGCGAGTTCAACGCGATGGCCGCGCAGCTCAAGTCGCTCTACCAGGGCATGGAGACGACCATCGCGGAGCGCACCGAGCAGCTGCAGCGCGCACTCGACGACCTGCGCCGGGCGCACGCGAGCCTCGGCGAGTCGGAGCGGCGCTACTCCGACATCGTCGAGAACGCCTCCGACCTGATCCAGGTGACCGACGCGCAGGGGCGCATCGTCTCGGCCAACCGGCGCGAGACGGCGCTGCTCGGGATCGCGGCCGACGCGATCCAGGGGCGCGACTTCTTCGAGTTCGTGGCGGCCGACGCGCGCGACGCCACGCGACGAGCCTTCGACCACGTGCTCGCCGGCCACGCGCTGCAGGCGTTCGAGTCGGCGCTCGCGATCGGGGCGAACCGCCTCCCCGTCGAGATTTCGGCGACGCCGGTCCTGGACGGCGGCGCGCCGGTCGGCGTGCGGGCGATCCTCCGCGACGTCGCCGACCGCAAGGTGATGGAGGCGCGGCTGATCAAGGCGGAGCGCCTCTCCTCGGTCGGCGCGCTCGCGGCCGGCGTCGCTCACGAGATCAACAACCCGCTCGGCATCATCAACCTCTTCGCGCAGCGGGCGCTCGAGAAGGCGAAGAAGGGCGAGCTCGACGTCGAGAAGATGGAGAAGATCGTCGAGCAGACCCGGCGCGTCGCGGCGATCACGCGCAACCTGCTCGACTTCGCGCGCGCCGCGCCGACGCGCTACGCGCCGGTCGACCTCGCCGAGGTCGTGCGCAACACCTGCTCGCTCGTCGCGGACCGCGCGCGCAACTCGGAGATCGCGATCAAGGAGGAGGTCGCGGCGGAGCTGCCGCGGGTGAACGGCAACAGCCAGCAGATCAGCCAGGTGCTGCTGAACCTGCTCCTGAACGCGATCCAGGCGATCGACCGCAAGGGCACGATCCTCTTGCGCGTGGTCGCGACGACGACCAGCCGCCTGCCGACCGCCGGCCGCGCCGTGCGCGTGTCGGTCGAGGACACCGGGCCGGGCATTCCGCCCGACGCGCTGCCGAAGATGTTCGAGCCCTTCTTCACCACGAAGGCGCCGGGCGAGGGGACGGGACTGGGGCTCTCCGTCTCGTGGGGCATCCTGAAGGAGCACCACGGAGCGATCTTTGCCGGCAACCGCCCCGAGGGAGGGGCTCGCTTCGAGTTCGAACTCCCCGTCGAGGGCGAAACGTCCCAGCCGGCGAAGTCGCAGGCCGGCCGCCTCGAACGCGTCGAGGAATGAAAAGGGAAGACATGCCGCGCATTCTCGTGGTCGACGACGAAGAGGCGATCCGCTCCGGGCTCGCGGAGATCCTGAGGGAGGAGGGGTACGAGGTCGACGAGCGGCCCGACGCCCAGTCCGCGCTGAACGGGATCCGGGACCAGATCTACGACCTCATCTGCACCGACGTGCGCATGCCCGGCATGGACGGCCTCGAGCTCCTGCAGCGCGTCAAGGTGGAGAGCCCCGAGACCGAGGTGATCGTCATCACCGGCTTCGCGAGCCTGCAGTCGGCGGTCGACGCGGTGAAGCGCGGCGCGGAGGACTACCTCGCCAAGCCCTTCGACCTCGACGAGGTGCGGCTCACCGTCAAGCGTGCGCTCGAGAAGAAGGCGCTGCGCGACAAGCAGCAGAAGCTCGAGCAGCGCGTCGCCCACCTCTCGCCCGGCCCCCAGCTGATCGGCAAGGCGCCGATCTTCATGCGCGCGCTGCAGCTGCTCGACCGCGTCGCGCCGACCAACTCGACCGTGCTGATCCTGGGCGAGACGGGGACCGGCAAGGAGCTGATCGCGCGGGAGATCCACCGGCGCAGCCCGCGCGCGGCCGAGCCGTTCATCCCCATCAACTGCGGAGCCCTGCCCGACACGCTGCTCGAGAGCGAGCTGTTCGGCTACGCGAAGGGCGCGTTCACCGGGGCGGACAAGCCGACGCAGGGACTGTTCGAGGCGGCCGACCGCGGCACGCTCTTCCTCGACGAGATCGGCAACATCACGCTCGGCATGCAGTCGCGGCTGCTGCGCGTGCTCGAGACGGGCGAGCTCCTGCGGCTCGGCGAGCGCAAGGTCCGCAAGATCGACGTGCGCATCGTCTCCGCCACCAACGCCGACCTGAAGAAGGCGGTCGAGCGCGGGTCGTTCCGCCAGGACTTCTTCTACCGGCTGAACGTGCTGAGCCTCGAGCTGCCGCCGCTGCGCGAGCGCATGGAGGACCTGCCGGTGCTCGCCGGCCACTTCCTCGACAGCTGCTCGCGCCGCTTCGGGAAGAAGTTCGAGGGCTTCTCCAAGGAGGCGCTCGCGGCGCTCCAGGCCCACCACTGGCCGGGCAACGTGCGCGAGCTCGAGAACGCCATCGAGCACGCGGCCATCCTCTGCGTGACGCCGCAGGTGCTGCCCGAGGACCTGCCGGGCGAGCTCCGGAAGAAGGCGGTCGAGGCGGGTGGCGCGCCGCCGGCGCCGCTCACGCTCGACGACCTCGAGAAGCAGCACATCCTCTCGATCCTGCGCGACTGCGGCGGCCACCGCGGCCGCACCGCCGACGTGCTCGGCATCAACCGGCGCACGCTCTACCGCAAGCTGATCGAATACGGCATGGCGCGCGGCGCTCCCGAAGAGGGCGAGGGGGACGAAACGCCCCGGCCCGAATCGGGCTGATTGGGGCGAATCGACCCCGAGGTGGCGGTTTGGGACGGCTGGTCTCCGCCCCCAGTCCCGATGCGCCCGATTGGCGGTCGGCGAACCCGACGCAAGCCGTTTCCTCGAAACGAGTTGGGCGTTCGGGTTTTCCAGTGG
>DAINBU010000177.1:5629-8358 GCA_036732755.1 Planctomycetota bacterium | reverse complement strand
CGGTCGGCGAGCGTGGACTTGCCGTGGTCCACGTGCGCGATGATGCAGAAGTTCCGGATGTGCGACGCGTTCACGCGCCTGGCTCGCTCACGTTTGCACCGGGGTGCCGTTCAGGAACTCGGCGAGGCGGGCGAGCGCGCGACCACGGTGGCTCACGCGGTCCTTGGCGGCCGCGGGCGCCTCGGCGAACGTCTGCCCGAGCTCCGCGGAGAGGAAGAGCGGATCGTAGCCGAAGCCGCCGCTCCCCCGCTCGGCCATGACGATGCTCCCCTCGGTCGTGCCGTCGGCCTCGAAGACGACCTCGCCGCCGTCGACGAGGCAGATCGCGCAGCGGAAGCGCGCGGTGCGGGCCGGCGGCGCGACGGCGGCGAGCTCGCGCAGGAGCTGCGCGCGGTTGTCCGCGTCGTTCGCGCCGGGGCCGGCGTAACGCGCCGAGTGGACGCCCGGCCGGCCGCCGAGGGCGTCGACCTCGAGACCCGAGTCGTCGGCGAGGCAGACCGCTCCGGTGCGCTCGGCGTACCAGAGCGCCTTCTGGCGCGCGTTCTCGGCGAAGGTCGCCCCTTCCTCGGGCGCGGTCGCGACCTCGGGATGGAGGTCGAGCCCGAGCAGATGGACGCCGGCGCCGAGCTCCTCGCGCAGGATGCGCTCGATCTCCGCGAGCTTCTTCTGATTCTGCGTCGCGAGCAGGAGCACGAGGGCGCCGGCGCCGCGGCGGGGGCCGCCCACGTCAGCTTCCATGGGCCGGCTTCGCCGTGGGGGCCGGCTTCGCCGTGGGCGCCGGCTTCTCCGTGGGCGCCGGCTTCTCCGTGGGCGCCGGGAGGGCCGCGGCGAGCGCGCCCTCCTGCAGCTCGAAGACGCGCTGCAGCGCCGCCTTGGCGGCCGCGAGCATCTCGTCGAGCTGCGCCGCCGTGAAGGCGCCGCGCTCCGCGCCGCCCTGCACCTCGACGAAGCGTCCGTCGGAGGTCATCACGACGTTCATGTCGACCTCGGCGGTCGAGTCCTCGCGGTAGTCGAGGTCGACGCGCGTCGTCCCGCCGACGATCCCGACCGACATCGCGCCGACGTTCGTCGCGAGCGGCCGGCCGCGCAGCCAGCCGCGCCGCTCCATCTCGCGGAAGGCGTCGACGAGCGCGACCATCGAGCCGTTGATGGAGGTCGTGCGCGTGCCGCCGTCGGCCTGGAGCACGTCGCAGTCGATGCAGACGGTGCGGCCGGGGAAGCGCGTGGCGTCGACGGCGGCCCGCAGCGAGCGGCCGATCAGGCGGCCGATCTCGAGCGAGCGTGCGTCGGGGCGCGGGCCTCGGTCGCGCTGCTTGCGGTTCGGCGTCGAGCCCGGGAGCATCGAGTACTCCGCGGTGAGCCACCCCTGGTTCGTGTTGAGGAGGAACGGGGGGACCGTCTCCTCGACGGTGACGGTGCAGAGGACCTTGGTCTGCCCCGCCTCGGCGAGGACGGAGCCGAGCGGCGCCTTCGTGAAGCCGCGCGTGAAGCGGCAGGGGCGGAGCTCGCTGTCCTGGCGGCCGTCGGGGCGCACGCTCGATCCTCGCGGGGGGGGCGGCGCCTGCGGTTGCGCCGGCAAAAGGGCGGCGATCTTACTCGGCGGGGTCGACGGCGAGGGCGACGACGTGGGCGCCGTGCAGGGAGCGCTCGCCGCCGGGGCCGGAGAGCCGCAGGCGGCCGTCGACGCCGATCGCGACGAGCCGGCCGCGCTCCTCCCGGTCGGGCAGCGTCGCGACGACGGCGCGACCGATCAGCCCGAGCCGGTCGGAGAGGTCGCGCACGAGCTCCTCGGGGTCGTGCGCAAGGCGGCGGTCGAGCGCGGCGAGCAGCTCGAGGTGCGCCGCCTCGAGCGGCAGCGCGACGCCGTGCAGGAGGAGCGACGTCGGCGGCCAGCGGAACTCCCCGGCCAGGTCGGCGGCCCCGTGGCCGACGTTCACGCCGACGCCGAGCGCGGCCCAGGTCGCGGCCGCGGCGCTGCGCGCCTCGACCAGGACGCCGGCGAATTTTCCCCCGGCATCTCGCGCGTTCGGCTCATCGGCGTCCGGCGCGGTCGGGCCATTCCCGTGGAGCAGCCCGTCGTTGGGCCACTTGATCGACGCGACGAGCCCGTGCGCGAGCGCGAGGTCGGTCGCGGCGACCACGGCCGCCCAGGTCGCCAGGTGGGGCGGCCGCTCGTCGCTCGCGCGCAGCAGCGCCGTCAGCGCGATCGACTTGCCGGGGAGGTGCGACCAGGCGCGGCCGCGACTGCCGCGCCCCGCCTCCTGCCGCTCGGCAACCAGGACGAGTCCGTCGCACGCGACGCCACGCGTCACGCGGCGCAGCGCTTCAGCGTTGGTCGAGTCGACGACCGGCAGCACCTCGACCGGCCCGAGGCGCTCGCCGCTCCAGTCGCGCAGGCGGGGGAGCTCCATGCCTCCACTCTGGAGCGTCCCGGAAATGAATCAAGGCCGGCGCGGCGCGCCGACCTTGATCGGAGGAATCTCTCCGCGCGCCTCCCTTCCCAGGAGGCCGCGGCTTCAGTTCACAGGACCAGCTTCTTCCGCATCTTGTCGAGCTGGATCTTGAGCTTCGCCATCACGTTCGAGCGGATCTGGCAGACGCGCGATTCGGTGAGGCTCAGGATGTCGCCGATCTCGCGCATGGTCAGCCCCTCGTAGTAGTACATGATGATAATCAGCCTCACCAAGAAGGAGAAGCTGATTATCATCATGTACTACTACGAGGGGCTG
>DAINBU010000177.1:0-5619 GCA_036732755.1 Planctomycetota bacterium | reverse complement strand
GTCGCCGATCTCCTTCATCGTGAGCCCCTCGTAGTAGTACATGATGATGATCAGCTTCTCCTTCTTGGTGAGGCTGCGCGTGATCGCCCGCAGGACGTCCTTCTGGTTCAGCGTCTCGATCGGATCGAGGCTCGCCTTGTCCTCGAGCATCTCGATCTTCTCGAGCGAGTCGTCGTCCTCGTTCTCGTCCCACTTCTCGGAGAGCGAGAAGATGTTGCAGACGGAGGCCTCGTCGACCATGCCGGAGAGCTGGTCGATCGTGACGCCCATCTTCTCCGCCATCTCGAAGTCGGTGGGCTCGCGGCCGAGCTCGATCTCGAGCGTCTTGTACGCCTTGCTGAGCTGGTGCGCCTTGAGACGGACGAGGCGCGGCACCCAGTCCTGGCTGCGCAGCTCGTCGAGGATGGAGCCGCGGATGCGCGTCGTGCAGTAGGTCTTGAACTTGATCCCGCGCTCGAGGTCGAAGCCGTCGATCGCGTCCATGAGCCCGAAGACGCCGGCGCTCTGCAGGTCCTCGACGTCGATCGACTTGGGGAGCGAGACGAGCAGGCGCTCCGAGATGTAGCGGACGAGCGGGAGGTAGCGTTCGATCAGCAGATTGCGCAGGTTCGGGTCGTTCGTGTCCTTGTAGGTCCGCCAGATCTCCTCGATGTCCGGACCTTCCGAAACGCTGCCCTTCGACTCGCGCTCCTTCTTCTTCGGAGCTGTGTCGACCGGCTTCGGAGCTGCGACGACCGACCCGATCACGGAACCCTGCGCCATGAGAATCGCTCCCCCGTAGGGGGCGCGCGCATCGACCGCGTCGGGCGGGAGCTTGGAACAACGACTGCGCCCGCGACGAGCCGGTGCGGCAGCTGGCTGCCATGCCGCGGTTCGGTTCCAGAACCTCCGGAACCCCCCGCGGGTCAGGCCCTGTAGCTTTGCGCCCCTTCCTTTCGGAAAGTTTGCCCTTGGTCCCCGGCGAAGCGTGTCAAGTTGTTCAACTTGGGGCGAATGTACAACGTAGATAGGTGGTGTCAAATAGAAAAATCTACTAGGGCAGAGGCCCCGCCGACCCGCGGTTCCGCCCCCCCTCCAGATCGGGCGCCGAGCGGCCAGGGGTGAAACGAAAGCGCGCGCGTCGAGGCGACGCGCGCGCAGAGGAGCGGGGAGGGACGCGGCTTCAGTTCGCGGTGTGGACCGGGGGCGCCGGCGTCTTGGTCGCGAAATAGTCGGTCGCGAAGCGGAGCAGCTGCGCCTCGGCGAACTTCTTCAGCCGGGCGACGTCCTCGGCGTGGTCGAGGTTGCCGGTGTCGGACGCCTTGGAGAGGTCGCGGTCACGGACCGTGATCTTTGCGGTGATCGCAAAGGTGCCGTCGGCCGAGCACGGATCGAGGAGGAAGTTGATCCGGGAGAAGTGCTTCCTCAGGCCGCGCGCCTCGTCGAGGAAGGGCTCGTCGTAGGAGATCGAAAGGGCGTACTTTCCCTCGAAGAAGCCGTGGCCCATCTCGAACGTGGGGGCCTCGGCGATGAAGTCCGCGAGCATCTGCTCGAGGTCCTTCACCAGGTGGGCGCGGACCTCGAGACGATGGGTCGCCGGCGAGTCGAGCCCGAGCTCATGGTCGGTCAGCGGCACGCGATGCCGCATCCGCTCCTGCTCGGTCGCCCGGATCTCCCTGAGCTTCTCCCGGAAGTCCGTCATGTCGCCTCTCCGGTCCCTGGCACCCGGCACGGCCCGTCTGCGAGTCTCATCGGCAATTGGGGGGTCGCTCCCGACTCGAATGGCCTCGTCGGCGCCGATCCCTAGCCGAAGTTTGCCATGAAAGCCAAGGGACGCCTAAGGGTCCAACTTCCAAAAATGGAAGCTCCGAGCACCCCTTCGGGAAACGCCTTCCCGAGCGTGTCCGCGGCTCCGGACCTTCCCGATCCGGCATGTCCCTCGCCCTTCGCCTCAATCATAGATGAGAAGCGATTCCACCTTTCGTCCACCCAGCCGCTCGCGCCCCTTCAACGCTGCGAGCTCGATCACGAAGAGGCAGGCGACGACGGAGGCGCCGCACCGCTCCACGAGCTTGCACGCCGCGCCCATCGTCCCGCCGGTGGCGAGCAGGTCGTCGACGAGCGCGATCCGGTCCTCTTTTCGGATGGCGTCCTCGTGCATCTCGAGCGCGTCCGTGCCGTATTCCAGAGCGTAGCTCTCGCGCACCTTCGCATGCGGCAGCTTGTTCGGCTTTCTCAGCGGGATCAGCCCGAGGCCGAGTTGGAGCGCGAGCGTCGCCGCGAACAGGAACCCGCGCGACTCGATGCCGACGATCGCGTCGATCTGCTGGCCCTTCAGCCGCGCGGCGAGCTGCTCGACCGAGGCGCGCAGCGCGGAGGCGTCGCGTAGGAGCGGCGTGATGTCCTTGAAGAGGATCCCGGGCTTGGGGAAGTCGGGCACGTCTCGGACGAAGCGCTTGAGGTCCAAAGGTTCGGCTCGCAGGTCTCGACACGGCGGAGGGACGTTCGAAGGCCCGGCATCTTACGGCGACCGCGCGCGCGGGCCATCGGTATGCTCCTGCACGCTCGTCCATGCACACCAAGGATCCGTCGCCGAACGATCGTCCCCGCGTGCGCACCGTCGAGGTGATCCCCTACGACGAACGCGGCCATCGCTCGTTCCTGCTGCACGATCCCGCCGGCTTCCTCGAAGTCCCGCTGCAGATCAGCCCCGCCGCGCTCGTGCTCTTCTCCTACGTCGACGGCACGCGCACTCGCGAGCAGGTGCGCGACGACTTCGAGGCGCGCACGCACCAGAAGCTCGGCGCGGAGGAGCTCGAGGAGTTCCTGCGGACCATGGACCGCGCGCTGCTGCTCGACTCGCCGCGCTTCGCCGAGCACCGGCGTGGCCTCGAGCTCGAGTTCGAGCAGCGGACCGTCCGGCCCGCGATGCACGCCGGCGCCGCCTATTCCAAGGAGCCCGAGAAGCTGCGCGCCGACCTCGAGAGCTGGCTCTCGTCGGGCGTGGCGGGGGGCCGGCCGCAGGGGCGGCTGCGCGCCCTGGTCGCGCCCCACATCGACTTCCACCGCGGCGGCACCGGCTACGGCAAGTCGTACGCGGCACTGCGCGGGCGCGAGCGGCCCGACGTGGTCGTCGTGCTCGGCACGGGCCACGCGGCCGATGAAGGGCGCTTCATCGTCTGCGAGAAGAGCTTCGAGACGCCGCTCGGCGCGCTGCCCGCCGACCGCGACTTCATCGGCCGCCTCGAGAAGCGGACCTCCCGCTGCCACCGCAAGGGGCAGCTCGCCCATCGCTGCGAGCACTCGATCGAATTCCAGGCGCTCTGGCTCGCCCACCTCTTCCCGTGCGAGCCTCATCCGTCGATCGTCCCGATCCTCTGCACCAGTTTCGACGACCTGATGGCGGGGAGCGGCGGGCCGCAGGGCCAGCCCGACGTCTGCGACTTCCTCGGCGCACTGCGCGAGACGTGGCGCGAGGAGCGGCGCAAGGTGCTCGTCGTGGCCGGCGCCGACCTGAGCCACGTCGGCCCGCGCTTCGGCGACCCCGATCGCCTCACCTCCGCCTTCCTCGACGAGGTGCGCGGCCGCGACCTCGCGGCGGTGGAAGGGGCGCGCAGCGGCGCGGCCGACCGCTTCCTCGGCGCCGTCGCGGCGCACCGCAACCGCGACCGCATCTGCAGCGTCGCCGGCATCTACGCCGCGCTCCACACGGTCGGCGCCGAGAGCGGCGACCTGCTCGCCTACGACCAGGCGGCCGACCCCAACGGCAACCTCGCGGTCACCTTCGCGAGCCTCGCGCTCTACGGACCGGCGCGCGGTCCCGGTCTCGGCCGGCTCGAGCCGGGCAAGCGCATGTTGAAGCAGGGGTCGCGCGGGTGAGCGGAATCGGGCGCGGCGTCTTCACGAGCGAGGTCGCGAACTGCCGCACTGCCGGGCGCGACGGCTGGCTGCTCACGCTGCGCCTGCCGCGCGAGCGCGCCCTCCCGCTCGAAGGCGGCCACTTCTTCATGGTGCGCACCGCCGGCCCGGACTTCCCGTTCCTCAACCGTCCTTTCAGCGTCCACGACGCCCGCTTCGACGGCCGCTTCTGGGAGCTCGACTTCATCTTCAAGTCGGTGGGGCGCGGCACCAGCTGCATGGCGCGCGCGCGGCCGGGCGACCCGATCACGCTGATCGGCCCCCTCGGCCAGCCCTTCCCGCTCCCGGGCGGCGGGGAGACGACGCTGCTCGTCGCGGGCGGCGTCGGGCTGCCGCCCCTCTTCCTCCATCTGCGGCGCCGCCTGGAAGCGGGGCGCCGCGAGGCGGCGCGCCTCCTCTATGGAGCGCGCTCGTTCGACCAGCTCTTCGAGCTCGCCTCCGCCGAGCGGCTCGGCGTGCCGGTCGCGACCGCCACCGAGGACGGCAGCCACGGCCTGCACGGCCGCGTCGACGCGCTGCTCCAGAAGACGCTCGACGAGCTCGGCGGCGCGCCGGCGCGCATCCTCACCTGCGGCCCCGACCCGATGATGGCGGCGGTCGCGCGCCTCGCCCGCGCCCGCGGCGTCCCCTGCTTCGCGTCGCTCGAGACGGTGATGGCCTGCGGCTTCGGCGTCTGCAACGCGTGCGCGGTCCCGGTCGACGACGGGCGCGGCGGCGTCGCCCGCTACGCCCGCGCCTGCATGGACGGTCCGGTGGTCGACGCGGCCCAGGTTCTCTGGCACCCCGCGGGCGGCTGAACTATCCTCCCGCCCCCGATTTCCCGCGGCCAAGAGACCATGCCCGCATCCACCCGCGAACCCTCCAAGCTCTCCCACGCGCTGCGCCGCGCCATGGAGGGCACCGTCGGCAAGAAGAACCCGCGTCCCGCCGTCCTCGACGAGGCGCGCGACGTCGCACGCGAGCTCGCGCAAGCGCTGCGCGGCGCCGACGGCAAGCTCTACGAGAAGCGCTACGCCGAGCTCGACGACGACCTTCCCGCCGACCTGCGCGCGTGGCTCCTCGAGCTGCCCTCCTTCCTCTCGAAGAAGGGGCGCCGCGAGGAGGGCGTCGCGCTGTGCGCCTCGTTCGCGCCGCTCCTCGGCGACGCCTACCTCGACGCCGAGCGCGCCGTCGTCGACTGGGAGGCGGGCGACCGCGAGCCGGGCAGGAAGGGGCTCGAGGCGGCGCGCGCGCGCCACGCCGGCCACTGCTGGCCCGAGCTGCGCTCCGGCTACGTGCTCGAGCAGGAGGGCCGCTTCGAGGACGCGCTCGCGCGCTACGAGTCCGCGGTCGAGGCGGCGCGCAAGAGCGACAGCAAGAAGGACCTGCGCTTCTGCTGGGACGCGGTGGTCCAGTACCACTACAACAAGGGCGACCAGGGCAAGGCGGTCGAGGCGTCGCGCAAGATGCTGGAGGAGTGCCCGGAGCTCGAGGAAGAGCTGAAGGTCGAGACGATCCGCAACGAGGCAGACAAGACCGGGCGCAACGAACCGTGCACGTGCGGCAGCGGCAAGAAGTACAAGAAGTGCTGCGGCGCCCCGAAATAGCGCGACGACCGAAGCGGCGACGCGCGCCCTCGTGATCGAGCTCGACCGCTTCTCCAAGCGCTACGGCGGCCGCGCCGCCGTCGCCGAGCTCGCCTTCGCCGTCTCGCCCGGCGACATCCGCGGCTTGGTGGGCCCC
>DAINBU010000176.1:0-8487 GCA_036732755.1 Planctomycetota bacterium | reverse complement strand
CCTTCGCGCTGCTCGTTCCCTATCTCCTCGCGGGCCACTCATTCGCGGCGGCGCGCGTCTGGTTCTGCCTGCTCTCCGCCGCGACCTGCGCGCTGACCGGCCTGATCGCGGCAGAGCTCTTCGGGCTCGCGACCGGCCTCGTCGCCGCGGCGGCGCTCGCGCTCGACCCGGCCCACTTCTACTACTCGATGCACTTCCTGAGCGAGGTCCCTTATGGCTTCGCGATCACGGTCACCGTGCTGCTCGCCGCGCGCTGGCTGCGCGGCGCGCCGTCGTGGCGGCTCGCGGCGGGCGCCGGGCTCGCGTTCGGGTTCGCGCTGCTCACTCGACCCCAAGTCTTCTTCGCCGGGCCGCTCGCGCTGCTCGCCTTCGCGTGCGCGCGGCCGCTGCGCGAGGGCGCGCGCGTGCGGCAAGCGGCGCTGGCGGCAGTGCTCGCCGCGGCCGTCGTCGTGCCGTGGCTCGTGCGCAACGACGTCGCCGTCGGCCGCATGACGATCTCGACGATCGGCGGCTTCACGTTCTGGGGCGCGAACAACGCCGTGATCGCCGCGCATCCGCGCGCGATCGGCTCGTGGATGCCGGTCGACACGCTGATCGACCGCGACCACCCGCTCGACGGCACCGAGGTCGAGAACGATCGCGCGGCGTGGCGCTACGGGCTCGACTACCTGCGCTCCCACCCCGGCGACGTCCCGCGCCTGCTGATGATGAAGGTGGTGCGCCACTTCTCGGCCTTCCCGCGCACCGACAACCAGGCGGTGCGCTGGAGCCTCGCGCTGGCCTGGCTCGCGACCGCGCCGCTCCTGCTCGCGGGGGGCGTCCTCGCGCTCCACCGCAGGATCGGCGCGGTGCTGCTCGTGCTCCTGCCGTGCGTCTCGACGCTGCTCACCGCGCTCGTCTTCTACGGCTCGATCCGCTTCCGCGACGCCGACGTCGCCCTCTTCGTGATCCCGGCGGCCGCCGCGTTCACGGCGCTCCTGACGCGCCGGCGCGGCCCGGGAATCGGCGCCGCGGCGGCGCCGCCCGCTGCATAAGATCGAAACGCATGTCGACTGGGCCGCGCGACGACCTCTTGGTTTGGCTGGATCTGGAGATGACCGGGCTCGATCCCGGTCGCGACGTGATCCTCGAGATCGCGACCATCGTCACCGACAACGCGCTCGAGATCGTGGCCGAGGGGCCGGTACTGGCGATCCGCCGCAGCGACGAAGTGCTCGACGCGATGATCCCGGTCGTGAAGGAGATGCACCAGAAGAACGGCCTGACCGAGCGCTGCCGCGCCTCGCTGGTCGGTCCGGCGCAGGCCGAGCTCGAGACGCTGCGCTTCGTCCAGCAGTGGGTGAAGCAGTCGACCTCCCCCCTCTGCGGCAACTCGATCTGGATGGACCGCCTCTTCCTCAACCGGCAGATGGCGGCGCTCGACCGCCACCTCCACCACCGCTGCATCGACGTCAGCACGCTGAAGGAGCTGGCGCGCCGCTGGCGGCCCGAGGTCGCCAACGCCGCGCCGCAGAAGCCCGACAGCCACCGCGCCCTCGACGACATCCGCGCCTCGATCGCCGAGCTGCGCCACTACCGGGCGAAGCTCCTCGCTCCGCGCTGACCGCCGAGCGCGCGCACCGGACGCCCCCTTGGCCACCAACTACTCCGACTACCTCAAGCTCCCGCGCCTGCTCGGGCTCCAGGACGGGATCGACGGCGACGAGCGCAAGCTCACCAGCGACGAGCTCCTCTTCATCGTCGTCCACCAGGCCGACGAGCTCTGGTTCAAGCTGATCCTGCGCGAGCTCGAGCAGGCGCGCGACCTCGTCGCGCGCGATCCGGTGCCGGAGACGGGGCTCGCGGCGGGGGCGCGCGGGCTGCGGCGGGCGATCCGCGCCTTCGAGCTCGCGACCGAGCAGTTCGCGCTGATCGAGACGATGACGCCGCGCGACTTCCTCGACTTCCGCGACAAGCTGCTGCCGGCGAGCGGCTTCCAGTCGCCGCAGTTCCGCGAGGTCGAGATCCTGCTCGGCCTCGACGACGCGCAGCGCCTCCCCTTCGGCAGCGAGAAGAGCTTCCTCGACGCGCTCGCGCCGCGGCCGGGCGAGAGCGACTGGGCGCGCACCCGCGTCACCGCCCGCCTGCGCGACCGGCCGTCCTTCCGCGAGTCGCTCGAGCGCTGGCTCGCGCGCACTCCCATCGACGGCAGCGTCCCCTCCGCGGCCGGCGACGACAAAGCAGTCGCGCGCTTCGTCGACGCCTTCCTCGCCGCGCACGAGCGCGAGGTGCGCGTGGGGCTCGCGGCGGCGAAGGCGCAGGCGCTGCAGCCGGCCGACGTGCCGCTCGTCGAGGAGCGCTACCTCGCCGAGATCGAGGCGGCACGCGCCTTCCTGCGCGTCGCCGACCCGGTGCGCCGCCGCGTGCGCGCCGCGACGCTCTTCATCGAGTCGTACCGCGAGCTGCCGCTCCTCGCGTGGCCGCGCGAAGTGCTCGACCTCGTGGTCGCGCTCGAGCAGGCGATCCTGGTCTGGAGGCAGAGGCACGCCCGGATGGTCGAGCGCATGATCGGCCGGCGCATCGGCACCGGCGGCTCGAGCGGCGTCGACTACCTCGACGCGACGGCGCAGCGCTACCGCGTCTTCCCCGACATGTGGTCGGTGCGCACGCTCCTGCTGAGAAAGGCGGCCGTGCCGCCGCTCGCGAACGAACGGTTCTATTTCGAAATCGGGTCGTGACGCCGCCCTCCCGTCCGCGCGCCGCGGCGCCGCGGCGCCCGCTGCTCCTGGTGCCCACGCCGCTCGAGGCGGCGGCGCTGCTCGGGAGGGCGGCGCGGGGACTCGGGGCGCCGGCGCCGTTCACGATCGCCGGCCGCGCGATCGACGTCGCGCTGGTCGGCGTCGGCCTCGCGGCCGCGGGCGCGACGAGCGGGCGCTGGCTCGCGCGGCGTCCCCCGTCCGCGGCGTTGCTGGTCGGCCTGTGCGGGACGTTCGACGAGCGCAGGCTCCCGGTCGGCGGCCTCTTCGAGGCGACGGCGGTCGCTTGCGACGGGATCGGCGCGGGGGAGGCCGAGCACTTCGCCGAGCTGCCGTTCCCGCCGCTCGCGCGACCGCTCGCCGGCGCGCGGCCGCTCGCGACGCTGCGCTGCGCCTCCGTGTCCGGCGGTGCGCGCGCCGTGCGCGGCGCGCTGCTCTCCGTCGCTGCGGCGTCGGACGGCACCGCGATGGTCTCCCGCCGGCGGCGCCGCCATCCCGACGCGCTAGCGGAGGACATGGAGGGCTGGGCGGTCGCGCTCGCGGCGCGGCTCGCGCAGGTCCCGCTCGCGATCCTGCGCGGCGCGAGCAACGCCGCCGGCGACCGCGTCCATTCCCGCTGGCGCGTCGACGCGGCGCTCGCGGCGTGCCGCGCCGCGCTCGAGAAGTGGGTGGCGAGGGTCGCGCCGTGAAGCTGCGCTTCGGCATCTCGCCGTGTCCCAACGACACGTTCGCGTTCCACGGGCTGCTGACCGGGACGAGCGACGCGCACGGGCTCGACCTCGAGATCGTACTGGCCGACGTGCAGGAGCTGAACGAGAGGCTCGCGCGCGGCGACCTCGCGGCGGGCAAGGCGAGCTTCGCGCAGGCGCTGAGAATGACGCGCGACTTCGGCGTCCTGCCGGCCGGCGCGGCGATCGGCTTCGGCGTCGGACCGCTCTTGATCGCAGCGCGGCCGCGGCCGTTCCCCGACGGCGCGGCGCGCGTCCTCTGCCCCGGCGAGGGGACGACGGCGACGCTCCTGCTGCGCCGCTTCCATCCGGCGGCGACGAACGTCACGCAGGTCACATTCACGAGGATCCAGCGGGACGTGGCGGCGGGCCGCGCCGACTTCGGCGTCGTGATCCACGAGGGGCGCTTCACCTATCAGCGACAGGGGCTGCACTGCATCGACGATCTCGGCGCGCGCTGGGAGGCGGCGACCGGCTCGCCGCTGCCGCTCGGCGGGCTGCTCGCGCGACGCGACCTCGGCGGCGACGTCCACCGCCGCCTCGCCGCGGCGGTGCGCGCGTCGCTGGAGCGGGCGCGCGCGCGGCCCGACGAGGCGCTCGTCACCATGCGCCGCCACGCGCAGGAGCTCGACGACGAGGCGATCCTGCAGCACGTCGCGCTCTACGTGAACGATCTCACCGTCGAGCTCGGCGAGGCGGGGGCGGCGGCGCTCGCCGCGTTCGAGCGCGCCGCGCGCGACGGAGGCTTCGCGCCGCGCGACGCGCCGCCGCTTTCGATCCTGCGATGAGCAACGCCACGCCCGGCCGCGTCCACCGCCGCGCGTACTTCGGCCGGCTGCTCGCCGGCGGCGACCCCGCGCCGAAGCTGCGCGCGCTGCGCCGCGCGCGCCGCGCCGCGCTCGCGCACCCGCGCATCTCGCTGGTGCGCTGGATCTCCGGCTGGATCGTGATCGTGCTCGGCCTGGCCGGCGTGGTCCTGCCGTTGTTGCCGGCGCTCGTCCTGCTCCCGGTCGGCGTCGCGCTCGTGGGCCGCCGCTCGACGGTGGTCCGTTACGCGCGGACGCGGTTGAAACTCTGGCTGCGCGTCGCGGAGACCTGGCGCGGCCTCCCGGGCCGTCTCGGCCGCTTCCTGCGCGAGCGCGAGCGGCGGATGGCGGCATTCCTCCGCGCGCGCCGCATCGGAAAGTGGGAGCGCCCGAGGCGCGCCTGAACGAATTTGGTTTCCATCGGTTAGAACGCCCCGCGCTCCGGCCGAACTTGCGCGCGAACGTCCCACTCGCCGCGCCGGAACGAGGAATCGCGCCATGTCGTCGCCGCGCCGCCGCGCCCTCCCCCGCTCCGACTCCGTCCGCCACCCGCGAATGCGCGCGGCGGTCGCCGCGCTGGCGATCGTCGCGCCGCTCGCCGCCGCATTCGCGCGCGGCGGCGAGACGCGCCCCGATGCCGCGCCCGCGCGCCCCGTCGTCGCGCCGGCCGAGCTCCTGCTCGACTCGACGAAGGGAACGCGCGTCTCGCTCTGCCGCGAGCGCCTCGGCCACGTCGCGACGGCGGTCGTCTTCCTGAGCGAGGAGTGCCCCGTCTCGAAGAGCTACGCGCCGAAGGTCGGCAAGCTCGCGCAGGAGTACGCCGACACCAACGTCGCCTTCCTCGTGGTCGACTGCACGCCGAAGATCGACGCGAAGAAGGCGGGCGCGTTCGCCGCGGCCCACTCGATCACCGCCCCCGTCCTGCTCGACCCGCGCCTCGCCGGCGCGCGCCGCCTCGGCGTCACGCACGCCGCGACGGCACTCCTGTTCGACCCCGACATGAAGGAGCTCTACCGCGGCGCGATCGACGACCAGTTCTCGCGCGCCGGGAACAAGCCGCACTCCTCGAACGACTGGCTGGTCGAGGCGATCGAGGCGGAGCTCGAGAAGCGGCCGGTCGACCGCGCCGCCACCGACGGCCCCGGCGCCGAGCTCGCGGCCGTGCCCGCGACCGATCTCACCTTCAATGAGCACATCGCGCCGATCCTCCACCGCAATTGCGCCGAGTGCCACCGCGAGGGGCAGGTCGGCCCGATGGCGCTGCTCGACTACGACGACGCGAAGGGCTGGGCCCCGACGATCGCCGAGGTGGTCGGCCAGGGCCGCATGCCGCCCTGGCACGCCGACCCGCGCTACGGCCATTTCGCCGAGGAGCGCCGCATCACCGACACCGAGCGCGCGATCCTCGCCGGCTGGGCCGAGGCGGGCGCCAAGGAGGGCGACCCGAAGAAGAAGCCGACGGCGCCGGTCTTCCACGACGACGGCTGGGCGATGGGCCAGCCCGACCTCGTGATCGGGCTCCCCAAGGTCGAGGAGGTGCCGGCCGAGGGCGTCGTCGACTACCGCTACGTCATGGTCGACCCGAAGATCACCGAGGATCGCTGGGTCCAGCAGGTCGAGATCCGGCCGACCTCGCGCGCGGTGACGCACCACGTGCTCGCGCTCTACATCCCGCCGGGCAAGACCGCGTTCGAAATGGCGGGCGGGCTGCGCGACGGCTCGCTGGTCGGCGCCGGCTACTTCGCGGTGCAGGTGCCGGGCTGCCGCCCGAACGTCTTCCCGGAGGGGACCGGCAAGCTGCTGCAGAAGGGCGCGCGCTTCCTCTTCCAATTGCACTACACGCCGAACGGGAAGGCGACGACCGACCAGACGCAGATGGGCCTGCGCTTCTGCAAGAAGAAGCCGGAGCGCGAGGTGAAGACGAGCGGGATCTTCTCGATCAACCTGCGCATCCCGCCGAACGACCCCGCGGCGACCTTCACCGCCGAGCTGGCGTTCAAGAAGCCGATCGACCTGATCTCGATGTTCCCGCACATGCACGTGCGCGGATCGGCGTTCAAGTACGAGCGCGTGAGCGGGCCGAAGGACGAGCGCGTCGCGACGACCTTGCTCGACGTCCCGAAATACGACTTCAACTGGCAGAACTTCTACCGGCCCGAGCCGATGGACCACTTCGCGGCCGGCGACGCGATCCGCATCACGGCCGTCTACGACAACTCGAAGAACAACCGCTTCAATCCCAACCCCAACAAATGGGTCGGCTGGGGCGACCAGACGTTCGAAGAGATGATGATCGGGTACATCGACTACCTCGAAGCGAAGGAGTGACGCGGTGACCCCTCTCGCGCTCGCGCTCGTGCTGACGGCGTCGGACGGACCGGCGGACGGCGGCGGCGCGCAACCCGGCGCGCTCGTGGCGGACTTCCTGCTCGAGGCGGCCGACGGCCGCCGGGTCCGGCTCGAGGAGGAGGTGGCGGGGCGGACGCTCACCGTCCTCGCCTTCACGTCGACCGGCTGCCCGATCACGAAGCTCCTCGCGCCCCGGCTCGCCCGTTACGAGAAGCAGTACCGCCCGCGCGGCGTGCGCTTCCTCGGGATCGACCCCAACATCCAGGACTCGGCCGCCGAGATCGCGACCTTCGCGAAGGACGCGGGCATCGAGTTCCCGATCCTGCTCGACCCGCAGCACGTCGTGACCGACCGGCTCGGCGTCACGCGCACGACCGAAGTCTTCGTCCTCGACGCCGACTTCCATCTGCTCTACCGCGGCGCCGTTGACGACCAATACAGCGTCGGAGCGCAGAAGCCGGCGCCGACCAACGACTACCTGATCGACGCGCTCGAATCGGGACTCGCCGGCGAGACGATCGACGAGGCGCGCACCGACGCGCCCGGCTGCCTGATCGGCCGCGTCGCCGACGAGGGCTCGACCGTCACGTACTGGCGCGACGTGGCGCCGATCCTCTGGAGGAACTGCGTCGAGTGCCACCGGCCCGGCCAGCCCGGTCCGATGGAGCTGCTCGACTACGAGGACGCGAAGGGGTGGGCCGCCGCGGTCGCGGAAGTGACCGGCAAGGGCGTCATGCCGCCGTGGCACGCCGATCCGCGCCACGGCCGCTTCAAGAACGCGCGCGGCTTGACCGAGACGGAGAAGACGACGTTCGCGCGCTGGAGCACCGGCGGCACGAAGGAGGGCGCGCGCGCCGACGCGCCGATGGCCGCGCCCGCCTTCGAGGACCCCGAATGGGCGATCGGCAAGCCCGACCTCGTGGTCGAGCTGCCCGAGGAGCAGAAGGTCCCGGCCGAGGGCGTCGTCGCCTACCGCTACATCCCCGTCGACCCCCACCTCGACCACGACGTCTGGGTGCAGCGGATCGAGATCCGGCCGAGCGCGCGCGCCGTCACCCACCACGTGATGGCCTTCCTCGTGCCGCCCGGCGTCGAGCCGATGAAGGCGCTGAACGACCAGGAGGAGGCGCTCGGGACGCTGCAGTTCGCGGCGTGCGTGCCGGGCGGGCGGCCGATCGTCCTCCAGGACGGCCACGGCAAGTTCGTGCGCGCCGGCTCGAAGTTCCTCTTCCAGCTCCACTACGCTCCGAACGGCAAGGCCGCCGTCGACCGCACGCGCATGGCGCTGGTCTATTCGCGCGTGCCGGTCGTCGTCGAGGCGAAGAACTACGCGATCATCGACGCCCGGATCAGCATCCCGCCCTTCGACGACGCCGCCACCTTCACCGCCGAGCACGCCTTCAAGGAGCCCGTGCTCCTCACTTCCCTCTCGCCCCACATGCACCTGCGCGGCCGCTCGTTCCGCTTCGAACTCGAGCGCAAGGGCTCTCCCGCCTCGATCCTGCTCGACGTCCCCAAGTACGACTTCAACTGGCAGCACGACTACCGGTTCGAGGAGCCGCTCTCGCTGCAGCCTGGAGACAAGCTGCGCATCACCGCGACCTTCGACAACTCCTCAGCGAATCCCCACAACCCCGACCCGAAGAAGCGCGTGGGATGGGGCGACCAGACGTTCGAGGAGATGATGGTCGGCTTCATCTCGTTCGACGTCGACGCGAAGCAGGCGAAGGGGCCGGAGAACGGCGCGCCGCGCTGAGGAATCGAGGAGCGGACGTCGAGAACGCGGGTGAAGCGGGCGCGGGGAGCGAGGGCGGGGTTGAACGCGCGACGGGCGGGAGCGGGTCGAGAGGGCGGAGGGGAAAAAGGCTC
>DAINBU010000175.1:0-8554 GCA_036732755.1 Planctomycetota bacterium | reverse complement strand
GCCTTTTTCCCCTCCGCCCCTCCACCCGCCCTCGCCCGTCGCGCGTTCAACCACCAATCCCTGCTCCCCGCGGCCTCTTCACCCCCGCCCTCGACGTCCGCTCCAGTTCCAAGCCACGGCCGCCAGTCACCTCGCGCCCGCCACCCCCTCGAGCATTCGCAGCCCCTCGACCGCCACCGGCGCGTCCGGATTGAGCTCGAGCTGGCGCTTCCACGCCGCGCGCGCGCCGGCGACGTCGCCGGAGGCGAAGCAGGCCTGGCCGAGGACCTGCAGCGCCGACGGGAACAGCGGGTCGCGCGCGAGGAGCTCGCGGCAGGCGGCCGCGGCGTCGTGGATGCGGTTCGCGACGAGCATCATGCGCGCCTGCTCGAAACGCGTCTCGAGCCGCCACGGCTCGGTCACCTTCGCCTCGCGGTCGAGGAGGGCGATCGCCTCGTCGAAGTTCCCGAGCACGCCGGCGAGCAGCGCGCTGCAGCGCAGCACCGAGGGGTGGTCCGGCGAGAGCGCGGCCGCGTCGGTCAGGAGCTTGCGCGGCGCGACGAGGCCGGCCGGGCGCTCCGCCGGCGGAATGTAGTCGAGCGCGTAGAACTTCTCCTTCGCCGCCTCGGCGAAGATGCCCGCGACCGAATCGCGCAGCCCGCCGTCGTCGGGATGGACGCCGACCAGCGCGCGCAGGCGGACGAACGCCTCGTCGGTGAGGCCGTCGTTGCCGGCGTCCCCCTCGACCATGATCCGGTTGACCTCGCGGTTCGCGGCGATGCGCTTCTCGAGCGCCGCGAGCAGCCCGGGCGGCGCGTTCACGAGCAGCGGCGCCGGCGACTCGCACAGCGACATGATCATCTGCCGCGTCGGGTGGGCGCTGCCGGTCATGAGCGAGACCTCGGCCGCGTACTCGAGCATCGGCCGGGAGTCGCGCGTGAACGGGCCGGGGCCGACGAAGCGGCGCAGCGCGTCGGGCCCCGCGATGAAGCAGCGCAGCAGGCCCAGCGCGTCGATCGTCGCCCCGGTCTGGTCGGGATCGACGATGCGCGCCTTCGCGAGCCGCTGCTCGAGCGCCGGCACGTCGATCCGGATCGGCGCGACCGAGCCGACCAGGAAGACGTCGGGCCAGCCGAGGCTCGAGAACCAGAGCGTCGTGTTGGGGAAGACGTCGAGGAAGGTGCGCACGACGGCCTGCAGGACCGGCAGCTCGAGCCCGTAGCCCTGCATCCACTGGCAGGCGATGCCGCGCTCCGGGTCGAGGCGGCGGCGCACGTCCTCGAACGACTCGTGCGTGAAGAGGTGGGCGACGCCCGGGATCCAGACGTTCGACGGCTCCGACACCACGAGGTCGTAGGTCCCTTCGCCGTAGCGCAGCACCGTGCGCCCGTCGGCGACCAGGAGCTTGAAGCGCGGGTCGTTCTTGCAGCCGTCGTTGATGTTGCGGAACCAGTCGAGCGTCTCGGCCACCTCGGGGCAGATCTCCGCGGCGTCGACGTGCTCGATCGGGAAGCGCAGGACCGCCGCCGGCGTCTGGCCGGTGCCGAGCCCGATGACCAGCGCGCGCTTCAGCCCGGGATGGAGCGCCGCGGGCAGCGCGCCGAGCAGCGACTGCGTCGACTGGTCGAACATGGTGGTCGAGCCGGTCGTCTTCCCGTCGAGCTGGAGGAAGAGGTCGTCCTTGTTCTTCAGGACGGTGATCGACGTCTCGAAGGCCGACTTGTGGTACGCGATCACCTCGCGCCCGCGCTCCTGCGACGGCTCGGTCGTCGAGTAGACGTAGGGCGCCGTGTGCAGCAGGCGCATCGACCAGGGCGGCATCGCGAAGAGCGCCACGCCGGCTCCGGCGACCAGCAGCGTCGCCAGGACGACGCGGGCGAGCGGCCGCAGCGTCGCGCCGAGCAGCGCCGGCAGCGGCGTCAGGAACGCCGCGGCCAGCACGACGAGCAACCCCTGGTCGAGCCCGAACCGCGGCAGGAGCTCCGCCGCGGCGAGGCCGAGCCCGAGGATGTTGCCCAGCGTGAGCGCGGCGTAGATGCGGCCGGCGCGGCGCGCGTCGCTCGCCTGCGCGCTCGCCACCGCCGCCGAGTAAGAGGCGCCGAACGCGCAGGTCAGCGGCAGCAGCACGAGGCCGGCGATCCAGGCGCGCCGCGCGAGCTGCGAGGCGAGGTCGACCCGCATCCCGACCCCCTCGACGAGGACCGGTATCGCGCGCGAGTTCGCGACGAAGTCGGTGAGCGCGCCGGTCTTGGCGTGGACGATCAGCCCGACGCCGCCCACCACGATCCAGCACGCGAAGTAGACCCACTCGGCGGCGCTGCGGCTGCGCCCGACGATCGGACGCACCAGCAGCGACCCGATGCCCAGGCCGAGCACGTAGACCGCGAGCACCACGGTGAAGGCGCGCGCCGTCGGGCCGAGCAGGAGGCCGAGGACGCGGAAGAGGACCACCTCGAGCCCGAGCGAGACGATGCCGCCGATCGTGATCGAGACGAGCAGCGCGGCCGCGCGCGCCGGCGACTCGGCGAGCGGCGGCGCCGCGTCGCGCTTCGCCGGCTGCGGCCGCGCCTTCTGCGCCGGCGCCGCGGCGAAGTCTTTCGTCGGACCGAGCCCGGAGAGCGCCAGGACGACCAGGTCGAGCGCCGCTGCGGCCACCACGCCCCACACGACGCCGAGCCGCGGCACCAGCACGAAGCCGCCGAGCAGCGCGCCGGCCGTCGCGCCGAGCGTGTTCACGCCGTAGGCGAGCGCCGCGCTGCCGCGGGCGCCGCGCCCGCGGTCGATGGCGGCGATCGCGAGCGGGAAGGAGACCCCCATCAGGATCGTGGCCGGCAGCATGAGTCCGCCGCCCGCGATTCCGCGCAGCACGCTGCCGAACCCGCTCGCCAGCAGCGTCCCCTTCGAGAACGCCGAGAGCAGCGGATCGGCGAGAGGCAGCGCGAGCACCGCGGCGAGCGACGCGAAGCACGCCGCGATCTCGACCCAGAGGAAGGTGCGGCGCGGATCGGCGATGCGCGGCAGCAGCCGCACCGCGACCAGCGAGCCGAGGAAGAGCCCGCTCATGTAGATCGCGACGGTCGCGATCTGCGACCACGCCGTCCCGCCGACCCACGGGATCAAGGCGCGCGACCAGACCACCTCGGCGGCGAGCGCGAAGAGGCCGGTGACCGCCAGCGCGACGAGCAGCCGCGGATCGCGCCTCATGAGCGGACCGTCGGCGCGGTGAGGCGCCGCCCGTCCGCGGTCCGGCGCACTCCCGGCTCGTCGGTCCCGATGCGATCCCACAGCTTGCACGTCACCGGCTTGTGCATCTGGTCGAGCCCCTCGCAGTAGTTCGTGAACTCGCAGCGGCGGACCGTCGCGCCGGCGCCCGCGCGCACCTTGCTCCACCAGTCGGGATCGGCCAGCGACTGGCGCGCGGCACCGACCACGTCGGCGTCGCCGCGCGCGAGGATCGCCTCGGCCTGCGCGAACGTCGAGATGCCGCCGGCGGTGACGACCGGCGTCTCGAACCCGGCCGCGCGCACGGCGCGGCGGATCGTCGCGGCGAGCGGCGCGTTGCGGCCGAACGGGCCGCGCGCGTCCGACAGCACCGTCGGCATGCACTCGTATCCGCTCGGTCCCGTGTAGGGATAGACGGCCCAACCGACGCGCGGCTGCTTGGCGTCCTCGAAACGGCCGCCCTTGCTGATCGAGAGGAAGTCGAAGCCGGCCTGTGCGAAGCGGACCGCAAACCATTTGGCGTCGTCGACGCGGCTGCCGCCGGGGATCACGTCGTCGGAGAGGAAGCGCGCCCCCACCACGAAGTCGCGCCCGACCGCGGCGCGCACCGCCGCGAAGACCTCGAGCGGCAGCCGGACGCGCCCCTCGAGCGAGCCGCCGTAGCCGTCGGCGCGGTCGTTCCGCGCCGAGAGGAACGACGCCATGGTGTAGGCGTGCGCGAAATGGAGCTCGACGCCGTCGAAGCCGGCGTCGCGCGCGCGCCGGGCGGCGTCGGCGAAGCTCGGCGGCAGCGTGCGCGGCAGGTCGCGCACCTGCGGCAGGTGGACGTCGGTGACGCGCTCGCGGTAGCCGAAGCGCAGCGCCTCGAGCTCGCGCTCGTCGAGCACGCGCTCGAGCGTCGCGTCGTCGGCCGCGGCCAGCGCGCAGCGCAGCGCCGCCTCGTCGGCCGCCGCCCGGCCGGTCGCCGCGGCGAACGCGGCGAAGTGGCGCGGCTCGACGCGCAGGAAGCGTGCGAAGTACTGCTCCGCCGTCGGCCGCCGCTTCACGGAGAGGAAGTCGATGATCTGGATGAAGAGGCGCGTGCGCCCGCGGCTGCGCTCGCGCACCGTCGCGACGAGTTCCTGCAAGCCCGGCACGAAGCGGTCGTGGCCGATGCGCAGGAGCGGCCCGCTCGGGATGTCGCGCACGCCGGTCGCCTCGACCACGAGCGCGCCCGGCTGCCCGTCGGCGAAGCGGCCGTACCAGTCGAGGACTTCGCGCGTGACGACGCCGTCCTCGGTCGCGCGCCACGGCACCATCGCCGGCACCCAGGTCCGCTGCTCGAGCGTGACGCTCCCGATCCGGATCGGCGCGTAGAGGCGCGCGCGCGCCGCCTCCGCTTCGGTCGGCCAGGTGGCCGCCGGCAGCGCATGGCGGATCGCGGGCGTCGGATGCCACATGGGGCGGAACAGACTAGCGCGCGGGCGCGGGGGCGCGCGAGCGCGGCGCGGTCCCGCGACGCCGCTACGATGTTCGCCTCGCACCGGGGATCCGGATGACCGCTTCGACCTCGCGCCCGCTCGCGCCCGACCTCGTCGCGCGATTCCGTGCCGTGCGCGCCGCGACCGAGGCGCTCGCCGAGCCGCTCTCCCCCGAAGACTGCGCGCTCCAGTCGATGGAGAGCACGAGCCCCGTCAAATGGCATCTGGCGCACACGAACTGGTTCTTCGAGACCTTCCTGCTCGCGGAGCACCTGCCCGGCTACGTCCCGCCGCGCCCCGAGTACCGCGTCCTCTTCAACTCCTACTACCGCCAGGTCGGCGAGCGCTGGCCGCGGCCGGAACGGGGCCTCCTCTCGCGCCCGTCGCTCGACGAGGTCCGCGCCTGGCGCCGCCACGTCGACGGCGCCATGGCGGAGCTGCTCGGCTCGGCGCGCGGCCGCGCGCCCGCGGTCGCCGCGCTGGTCGAGCTCGGACTGCAGCACGAGCAGCAGCACCAGGAATTGATCCTCACCGACGTGCTGCACCTGTTCTCGCGCAATCCGCTGAAGCCGGCTTACCGGCCGGCGCGCGGCGCGCCGCGTGGAACATCCACGGCCGCACCGCTGCGCTGGATCGCCTTCGACGGCGGCGTGCGGGAGATCGGCGCCTCGGGCGACGGTTTCGCCTTCGACAACGAGGCGCCGCGCCATCGCGTCCTCCTCGCCCCCTTCGAGCTCGCCGCGCGACTCGTCACGAACCGCGAGTGGCTCGCCTTCGCGGACGACGGCGGCTACCGGCGCCCCGAGCTCTGGCTCGCCGAGGGGTTCGACACCGTGCAGGCGCAGGGTTGGACGGCGCCGCTCCACTGGGAGCGGGGCGCGGACGGCTGGCGGCAGTTCACCCTCGCGGGCCTCGTGCCGCTCGAGCTCGACGCGCCGGTCTGCCACGTGAGCTTCTTCGAGGCCGACGCCTTCGCGCGCTGGGCCGGCGCGCGCCTGCCGACGGAAGCGGAGTGGGAGGTCGCCGCCGCCGGCGCGCCGGTCGCCGGCAACTTCGTCGATTCGGCCGAGCTCGTGCCGCGACCTGCCGCGCACGCCGATTCCGGCGCGCCCGCGCAGCTCTTCGGCGACTGCTGGGAGTGGACCGCGAGCCCCTACGTCGCCTACCCGGGCTACCGCGCGCCCGACGGCGCGATCGGCGAATACAACGGAAAGTTCATGGTGAACCAGCTCGTGCTGCGTGGCGGCTCATGCGTCTCGCCGCACGACCACCTGCGCGCGACCTACCGCAACTTCTTCCACGCGCACGAGCGCTGGCAGTTCATGGGCCTGCGGCTCGCGCGCGACGCGCGCTGACATGAATCCGACGCGGCGCCTCGTCCACCTCTATCCCGGCGAAGTGCGCGCGCGCGCCGAGCTGCTCGCGCGCGAACGTGCATGGCTCGCGGCGGAGGGGATCGAGCTCCTGCTCGCCGACGACTGGATCGCCGAGTCGGACCGCGCGCTCTATCCCGACACGCTGTTGCTGCCGCCGGCCGAGGAGGTCGGGCGCGCCACATCGGAGCTGGTCGCGTGGGCGCGCGCGCGCCGCGTGGACGGGATCCTGGTCCAGACCGAGGCGGCGCTGCCGGCGGGATCGCTCGCGCTGCGCAGGCTCGACCTGCCCGGCCCGCGGCCCGAAGCGGCGCTGCACTGCCTCGCCAAGCAGCGCACGCGCGCGGCGCTCGCGGAGGCGGGCGTGGCGCAGCCCGCATTCGCGCTCGCGAGCGACGCCGGCGACGTGCGCCGCTTCGCGGCGCGCCACGGCTTCCCCGTGGTGTTGAAGGCCTTCGCCTCGACCATGGCGCGGCTGATGGAGAAGGTCGACGGCGACGCCGAAATCGAGGCCGCCGTCGCGCGGATGCGCGCCGGCCTGCCGCGCTCGCGCGACGTCGCCCGGCTCGTCGAATTCGTGCGCGCCGCCGAGCTCGACGCCGGCCCCGACCCGACGGCCCACTTCCTCGTCGAAAGCTTCGCGCCGGGCGATCCGGTCGAGACCGACGGCTTCGTCGTCGCCGGCCGCGCCCGACCCTTCGGCGCGCTCGAGCAGGTGATGACCGCGCCGCCGCGCTTCTACGTCGAGGGCTACCTCCTCCCCGCCGACCGCGACGAGCGCACGGCGGCCCGCATCTGCGCGACCGGCGCGCGCGCCGCCGAGGCGGTCGGCCTGGACGAGGGCGGATTCTCGGTCGAGCTGCGCGACGACGGGACGACGACGCGCGTGATCGAGGTGAACGGGCGGCTCGGCGAGGACTCGGGGCTGCACCGCCTCTTCGAGCTCGCGATCGGGGCGCCGCCGTTCCGGCTCGCGGTCGCGCAGGCGCTCGGCGAGGCGCCGCACTTTCAGCCGCGCGCCGCGCCGCGCCACGCGCTCGCCTACGCCTGCTCGTTCGAGAAGGGGGTCGTGGCCGCGGTCCCCGCCGACGCCGAGCTCGCGCGGCGGGCAACCGCGGCGGAGGCGGCGGAGGGCGCCGAGCTCGGCCTGTGCGTGAAGGTCGGAGACGAGATGCACGCGCCGCCCCACCCCGAGACCTTCCCTCATCTCGCCTTCGCGCTCGCGTCGCATCCGGCTTCGAGCCGCGCCGCCCACGCCCGTGCGCGCGCGCTGATCGCCGGGCTGCCGTTCACGCTCGCGCCGGCCCCCGCTGCCGAGCCGCCCGCGCCGCTGACCGAGCGGCTCGCCGAGGACGTGCGGCGCGGCCTGCTCGCCACCCCCAAGCACCTCTCCTGCTGCTGGTTCTACGACGACGAGGGGTCGCGCCTCTTCGAGGAGATCTGCGCGACGCCCGAGTACTACGTCACGCGCGCCGAGGACGAGTTGCTCGCGACGCACGCGGCCGCGATCACCGCGGCGCTGCCGGGCGGCGTGACGGTCGTCGAGCTCGGCAGCGGCAGCGCGACCAAGACGCGGCGGCTGCTCCACGAGCTCGCGTCGAGTTCCCGGCTCGCGCGTTATGTCATGATCGACATCTCTCCGGCGGCGCTCGCGGCGTCGCAACGCGCCCTCGCGCGCGAATCCCCCGACCTCGAGGTCGTCGCCTTCCGCGGCGACTACGAGGAGGGGCTCGCGCAGCTCGACGCGCTTGCCTCGCCACCGCGTTTCGTCCTCTGGCTCGGCAGCAACGTCGGCAACCTCCATCGCGACGAGGCGGCCGCCTTCCTCGCCGGCTGCCGCGCGCGCCTCGCTCCGACCGACCGGCTCCTGCTCGGCATCGACGCCCGCAAGGACCGCTCGACGCTCGAGCGCGCCTATGACGACGCGGCCGGCGTGACGGCGCGCTTCAACCGGAACCTGCTCGTGCGCATCAACCGGGAGCTCGGCGGCGACTTCGATCCGGCCAGGTTCCGCCATCGGGCGCTCTGGGACGAGGAGCGCGGCCGCGTCGAGATGTGGCTCGACTCGCTCGAGGACCAGACCGTCACGATCGGGCGGCTGGCCTTGAGCGTCGCACTGCGGCGCGGCGAGTCGATCCACACCGAGAACTCCTACAAGTACTCGGAGGCGGAGATCGACGCGCTGGCGGCGGCGGCGCGACTGCGCGTCGAGGGGCGCTGGTTCGACGGCGCGCACCGCTTCAGCGAGACGCTGCTCGCACCGCGGCTGGCAACTGGAGCGGACGTCGAGAACGGGGGTGAAGAGGGCGCGGGGAGAAGGATGGGTGGTTGAACGCGCGACGGGCGAGAGCGGGTGGAGGGTCGGAGGAGAAAAAGGCTCGATGGACGGGACACGCTCGCCCCAACCAAAAGATGAACGGGGGGCTCGCTGCGCTCGGCGCATTCGGGCACGACTCGCAGCAGCACCGTGGTCGACCGCCTCACGCAGCGAGCCACCGGTCAACGTTCATTGTTGCGAGC
>DAINBU010000174.1:0-8841 GCA_036732755.1 Planctomycetota bacterium | reverse complement strand
GCGAGCAGCCGCTTCTCGTCGCGGTCGAGGGCGAGGCCGCGCCGCGCGGCGAGCCCGAACGACGCCGAGATCCGGCCGGCCGCGGCGCCCGTCAGCGTCGTGATGCGGGCGAGGTCGTCCTCCGAGGCTCCCGCCGCGATGTGGCCGCGCAGGAAGCTGTGGGCCGGGATCGGCCCGTCGCGCAGGAGGTGCAGCATCGCGAGGCGGCGGATCCCCTCGAGGTCGTCGTTGCGCAGGTGGGCCGGGTCGAGCAGCTTCTCGAGCTCGTCGTCGCGGCGCTGGGTCAGCAGCACGTCGGCCAGCGTGAGGCGCGCGAGCGCGTGCTCCGGCTCGCGCGCGAGCGCCGCCTCGAGGACCCGTCCCGCCGCGCCGGCGTCGCCGGCGCCGAGCAGCATCCGTCCGAGGTCGGCGAGGTCGTCGACGTCGAGGCCGGCGAGCGCCGCGGGGTGCTCCGCGAGCCACGCGTCGCACTCGGTGGTGCCGTCCGGGAAGACGCGGCTGCCGCGGACCGCGAGGAACGCGGCGAGCGCGTCGCGCTGCAGCGGGTCCTGCGCGAGGACCGGCCGGGCGAGCGCGTCGGCCGCCTCGAGCTCGCCCGCGACCACCTCGGCGCGCGCCGCCAGCCCGAGCAGCGCGCGGCCGTCGGCGTCGGCGGCCGACGCGGAGCGCGCCATCTCGAGAACCAGATCGGGGTAGCCGTCGGCGAGCGCCGCGCGCGCCGCGAGCAGCAGCGCCGCGCCGTGCGGCGCGTCGCCGATCGCCCGGTCCTCGATCTTGCGCGCGAGCTCGATCTCGAAGGTGCGGCGCGCGACGTCGCTCGCGAGCGCGGCGACCTCGACGTCGTCGGGCCGCCGCTCGAGCAGCGACTCGAGGATCGCGAGCGCGTCGCGCAGCCGGCCGTCGGCGAGGTCGTGGCGCGCGAGCAGCAGCCGGAAGTCGGCGACCTCGGGCTCCGACTCGACGAGTCCGTGGAGCAGGAGGAACGCCTCGTCGCGGCGGCCCTTCGCGACGAGCCAGCGGTAGACCCGCAGCACCATGCCGGGGTCGTCGTCGAGCTCGCGCAGCAGCACCGACCCGGCGGTCTGGAAGCTCAGGTCGCGCGCTCCGCCCGACTTCCCGTCGCCGTGCGCCGTCTTGGCGCTCTTCACCAGGTCGGCGAGCGCCTTGTCGACGGAGAGGTCGTTGGAGAAGACGCGCAGCAGGCGGGCGCCCTGGTCGGCGACGGCGCGCGCGTACTGCTTGGGGCCGCCGCGCATGCGGTTCCAGTCGGCCTCCCACTGCGCGAAGCGCCGCCCGCCGTCGCGCCCCATGCGCAGCAGCGCGAGGTCCTCGACGCAGGCGTCCCACTCGCGGCCGCGCGTCACGCGCAGCGCCGCCGCGCGGATGGCGCGGAGCTCGGCGAGGTCGGGCGCCTCGGCGAGCATGAAGGTGGCGACGTCGAGCGCGAGCTCGGTCCGGCCGACGCGCAGGAGCGACTCGGCGAGCCAGGTCACCTGGCGGCGCCGCTCCGCCTCGTCGCGGAAGGCCCACGCGACGTGGTCGCTGGTCTGGAGGAGGAGGCGCGCCGCGTTCTCGAGCAGCGGCACCGCGCCGGTCGTGTCGCCGCGCGCCTGCCGGACCACGCCGCCGTAGAGGTTGAAGGGAAACCAGGACGGCGCGTCGAGGTCCTTCGAGAACCAGTCGAAGAGCTTGCCCGCCTCGTCGTACTGGTGCGCCGCGAGGCGCTCGTCGATCGCGAGGAACTCGGCGCGCGACATCGTCTCGCCGACGGCGGGGTCCTTCCGGCGCGCGAGCTCGTCGCGCAGCGCGACGAACGCGGAGGCGGCGAGGTCGGGGAGGCCCTGGTCGCGCAGCGCGTTGGCGCGCAGGAGCTGGATCGCCTCGAACTCCGCCATGTCGGCGCGGTCGCGCGGCGCGCGCAGCAGCACCTCGGCGGTGCGGCAGAGCTCGTAGTAGCGGCCGGCCTGCCGGTGCATTTCGAGGCGCACGCGGCCGAAGCGGGGCGAGAGCTCGGGCGACGTCTCGTAGTCGGCCATCTGCAGGTCGGCGCGCTTGAAGTCGGCGCGCGCGGCGAGCAGGAGCTCGAAGCCGTGCTTCACCTCGGCCGCGCCGTGCGGCTGCCGGAGCAGCGTCGCCTCGATCGCCGCCGCGTCGAGCGGCTGCGCGCCCGACGACGCGTACCGCTCGAGCGCGCGGTCGAGCGCCCGCTCGAGGCCGGGCAGCGCGAGCGGCTCGATCAGCGCCTCGCCCTCCTCCTCCTTGACGCGCGAGGCGCGCCAGCGCGCGGCGGCCGACGTGTAGCGGAACCACCGTTCGCGGTCGGAGAAGACGGTGGTCGCCTGCTCGAAGTGGCGCGCCGCCTCGTCGTACTGCTTGAGCTTCAGGTACGCCTCGCCGACGTGGTCCCACGCGCGCGGCTCTCCGGGCTCGAGCGCCTGCGCCTCGATGAAGTCCTCGAGCGCCGCCGTCGGACGGTGCAGCGCGTCGAGGTTGAGGCGGCCGCGCCGGGTCAGCAGCTCGTAGCGCGTTTTCTCGTCGGCGTGGTCCTCGTCGGCGCGCTCGAGCGCGCGGTCGAGCGCCTCGAGCGCGCTGCGCGGGTCGTCGGACTCGAGGAAGCCCAGCGCGCGCCGTTCGTGCGCCGCGATGCTGCGCGGCAGGGCGGCGAGCCAGATCGCGCCGAGCACGAGCGCGAGGCCGGCCGCGAGCAGCAGCACGCTCCGTCTCGTCCTCGGGCTGAGCCTCCGCTTCATCCGCTCTCCGTCGCCGCGCTCGCTCGCGTCACTTCCGGCCGTTTATACGCCCGCCCCGCGGCGGGCCGGCCGGAACGTGCACGCGCGATCCGGAGTGGATCGGCGGCGCGCCACCGTCCGCTTGACGGCGCGGCGCGCCCGAGCGGAGAGATTCAGACGTTCGCGGGCGCCGGTTCGTCCTCGCCCGCCGCCGCCTGCGGGAGCGGCAGGCTCACCCGGAAGCGGATGCCGCCTCCGGCCGGCACGCTGACGTCGAGCGTGCCCTTGTGCGAGCGCACGATGCCGTGCGCGGCGGAGAGCTCGAGATTGCCGGAGCGGCCGCTCGAGTGCACGTCCTGGTAGGGGACGAGGAGCTGCTCGGGCCGGTCGCCCATCGGCACCGCGACGATGCCGGAGATCTCGAACTCGACGCGGCTCGGGGAGGGGCGCACGCGGATCTCGACCGGCCCGTCCAGGTTGCGGCCCGCGGCGAAGGCGGCGAGGTGGCGCAGCGCGAGCGCGAGCTGGTCAGGATCGGCGAGGATCGGCGGCGCCGACTCGGGCGCGTCGAGCGTGACGGTGAGCGGCGGGTCGGCCTGGCGCAGCCGGTCGGCGACGCCGCGCGCCACCTTCGCCGGGTCGACGCGGCGCCGCTGCGGCTTGCGGGCGCGCACGAAGTACTCGAGCTCGCGCAGGACCTTCTGGATGCGCTCGACCGACTGCAGCATCGTCTTGTAGCGGCCGGTGCGCTCCTTGGCGTCGCCCTCCTCCTGCGTCAGCACCTGCAGGAGGCCCGAGATGCTCGTCAGCGGATTGAGGATCTCGTGCGCGAGGCCCTTCAGGAAGACGGCGAGCTGGTCGATCGACTCCTGCTCGCCGCCGCGCGCGTGCGCGGGCTCGAGGAGGCGGTCGATGACCGACTTCGTCTCGGCGAGGTCGAAGGGGTCGAGCAGGACGCCGTGGACGTGGGCGCGCATCGCCTCGCGGATGAGCTCGGGAATGACTGCGGGCACGACGGCGAGCAGCGCGGTGCGGGGACTCTGGGCGCGGAGCGAAGGCAGCAGTCCGCGCTCGCGCGCGTCGATCGTCGCGAGGTCGAGGACCAGCAGCGCCGGACTGGCTCGGCGCAATTCCGCCATTGCGGAAAGCAGATCGGGTCGGACCTCGACTTCGAGTTCCGGGTCACCGATCACGCTCAACAAGCTCTTCAGGAGCTTGCCGCGCTGGCTGACGACAAGCGCAATGCGCATGAGCCGCCGGGGGGCAGGGGGGGGGCCTGCCGTCGCGACCGGATACGCAGGTGGCCTGCGGGAGGGCTCCACAACCCTCCGTTCGACATCACCCAGGTGTCCAGCCCTGTTGGGCGGCAAGGGATAGCGCGATGTCGGCGCCCGGGCAATGGAGCCGCCGCCCCCGTGGAGGGGGGGTTCGATGCGCTCTTCTTTCCGTTTTGGCCGTTCGCGCCGTTCGGGGGAGGGGGTCGGCGTCGTGGGTTCGCGCGCCATCGCGGGCTCAGGAGTCCTTCGTGGGGTGCGAATGCGGCCGGCGCCGCCGCGCTCTCGTCTGGTCCGCCGGAGACATGGCGCTATGCATTTGGACTTCCGTTCTGATCCGCCCCGCCCGGCGAGCGGAGACTGAAGGGTTCGTGCGAGCGGCGACGATAGCGCTCGACGTCACGTCGGATGGGTGTCCGGAGGTCCCGCGCGTGCAGGCGTGCGCGCAAGCGCGCAACGCGCGGAGACGCAGGGGCGGCGCGCCAGGAGGAACGGTTGCTCGCGACTCCCGAGCTGTCGGTCGTCATCCCGTGCTTCAACGAGGAGGACTCGATCCTGCCTCTCGCACGCGCGCTGCACGACGTCCTCGTGAAGCTCGGGCGGCGCTTCGAGGTGATCTTCGTCGACGACGGCTCGACCGATGCGACGGCCGAGCGGCTCGAGGCGATCCTCGGGCTCGACGCGCGCGTGCGCGCGATCCAGCTGACCGAGAACGCCGGGCAGACGGCGGCGCTCTGCGCCGGCCTCGACCAGGCGCGCGGGCGCTACATCATCGCCATGGACGGCGACCTCCAGAACGACCCCGAGGACATCCCCCAGATCGTCGCCGAGCTCGACGCCGGCTGGGACGTCGTCTCGGGCTGGCGCAGGGAGCGCAAGGACCGCCTCGTCTCGCGCCGCATGCCCTCGGTGATCGCCAACCGGGTGCTGGCGCGCGTCTCGGGGGTCGAGCTGCACGACTTCGGCTGCACGCTCAAGGGCTACCGCGCGGAGTTCCTGCGCCGGGTGCCGCTCTACAACGACATGCACCGCTACGTCCCGGCGTTCGCCGCGGCGCTCGGCGCCAAGGTGAAGGAGCTGGAGGTCCGCCACCACCCGCGGCGCTTCGGCCGCTCGAAGTACGGGATGGGCCGCATCTACCGCGTGATGCTCGACATCCTCGTGCTGCAGCTGCTCGTCCACTTCAGCGCGCGGCCGCTGCACTGGTTCGGCAAGGTATCGCTCTGGGTTTTCGTCATGATCGCGGGCATCCTGGTCGTGCCGGTGGCGTTCACGGCGATGGACCTCTCCTCGACGATCGTCTTCCCCGGAATCACCGCGCTCGGCCTCTACCTCGGCGTGACCCTCCTCTCCCTCGGCTTCCTGTGCGAGCTGCTCAACCGTGTCGGCGACCCCGGCATGGAGCGGCTCTACGTCGTGCGCGAGACCGAAGGCGCGGCGGCGTCCCCGGATCAGGAAGGCGGCGCGCCATGAGCCACGAGCCGCTCTCGGAACGCGACGTCACCGTCGTCGTCCCGGTCCACGACGAGCGCGTCGAGTTCGAGGAGATCCTGGCGCGCTACGCCCAGGAGTTCGAGAAGCGCGGGCTCACCTGTGAGTTCGTCTTCGTGCTCGACGGCACCCCCGACGCCCTCTTCGAGGAGCTCGGCCGGCGGCGCCCGGCCGGGATGAGCGTCCGCCTCATCAAGTTCAACCAGCCGTTCGGCGAGTCGATCGCGCTCGCCGCCGGCTTCAAGATCGCGCGCGGGCGGACGGTCCTCTCCCTGCCGCAGTACCTGCAGACCGATCCGGCCGACGTGCACAAGATCCTCGACGCGCTCGACCAGGGCGCCGACGTCGTCACCTGCTGGCGGCGCGGCCGCGTCGACCCCTTCCTGAACCGCATCCAGTCGTGGTTCTTCAACTCGCTGATGCGGCTGCTCACGCGCACGAAGGTGCACGACCTGAACTGCCTCGCGCGGGCGATGCGCCGCCGCGTCTTCGAGGACGTCGCCGTGCAGGGCGACATGTACCGCTTCCTGCCCGTGCTGGCGTACCGCGCCGGTTACGAGGTCGCCGAGGTGCCGGTCCGCCACGTGAAGGAGCAGGGCGGCTCGGTGTTCGGGTCGCTCTTCGGCTTCGGCGTCTACCTGCGCCGCATCCTCGACATCGCGGCGCTGATCTTCCTCACGCGCTTCACGCGCAAGCCGCTGCGCTTCTTCGGGCTCGCCGGCGGCGGCATCTTCGTCGTCGGGTTGCTGATCTGCCTCTACCTGCTCGTCGAGTTCTTCTACTTCGGCGACAACGACGCCACGCGCCTCAAGAACCGGACGTGGCTGATCTTCGGCACGCTGATGATCGTGCTCGGCGTGCAGACCTTCTTCATCGGGCTCGTCGCGGAGATCGTGATCTTCACGCAGGGCCGCAACCTGAAGGACTACAAGATCAGCCGCATCGCCGAGGGGACCGGACCGACGGTCGGGACGATCGCGGGCGAGCCCGCGACGCCGGGCGGAGCCGCGAGCGGGGCGGCGCGCGACGGCGGCGGCACGGCGCGCCATCCCGAGGGCAACGGGGCGAACGGCGCGAACGGAGCGAACGGCGCGGGCAAGGCGGCGCCGCCGCTCGGGCCGGCCGCGCGCGGCGGCGCCGGCGTGCCGCAGCTGCGCGCCCCCGATCCGAAACGGCCGCTCGGCGATCCGGCCGCGCAGAAGCCGCCGGAAGGCAAGAAATCCTGAGCGGCGACGGCGGCGGAGCCGGACCGGTCGAGGTCGTCGAGCTCGCGCCCGACGCGACGGCGCACGGATTCGACGCCTACGTCGAGCGCCACCCGTCCGGGTCGCTCTTCCACACGACGCTCTGGCGCGACCTGGTCCGCCGCCACTTCCGCCACCGGCCGCGCTGCCTCTGCGCTCGACGCGGCGGGCGGATCGCCGGAGTGCTGCCGCTCTTCCAGACCCGCTCGCCCCTGGCGGGGCGGGCGCTGGTCTCGATGCCCTACGCCGTCTACGGCGGGGCGCTCGTCGACGACGCCGAGGTCGAGCGCGCGCTGCTCGACCGGCTGCGCGCGCTCGTCGACGCGGAGCGGCTGCGCTTCGCCGAGCTGCGCTTCCGCGAGCTGCCGGCCACGGGCGCGGGCGCGCCGGGCGGGGGGTTCGCCGCGCTCGCCGGCTCCGACCTCTACTGCACGTTCCTGCGCGAGCTCCCCGCCGATCCCGAGCTCTGCCTCGAGATGATCCCGCGCAAGTCGCGCGCGACGACGCGCCAGGC
Source organism: Planctomycetota bacterium (assembly GCA_036732755.1). Lineage (GTDB taxonomy): Bacteria > Planctomycetota > B15-G4 > B15-G4 > SIAN01 > DASRRB01. The sequence continues at coordinate 1,589 of DAINBU010000174.1, read as the reverse complement.
GCGCGACCGCCACGCGCTGCGCTTCGTCGAGGCGCCGCGCGACCTCGACTCGTTCCGCGCGTTCCACCACCTCTTCGTCCTGAACAAGCGCCGCCTCGGCTCGCCCGCCTTCGGCCTCGACTGGTTCCTCGACGTCAAGCGGATCCTCGGCGCGCGCGCGCGGCTGCACTTCGTCGAGGAGGGGGCCGCGCGCGCGGCGGCGCGCCGCGTCGTGGTCGCGGTGCTCTCGCTGCTGCACGGCGACACCTGGAACCCCTACTGGTCCGGCTCGCTGCCCGAGGCCGACCGCCTCGGCGCCAGCAACTTCGCCTACTGGCAGCTCATGCGGACCGCGAGCGCGGAGGGCTTCCGCCGCTTCGACTTCGGCCGCAGCCGCGTCGACACGGGGCCCTGGCACTTCAAGCGCAACATGGGCTTCGAGCCGACGCCGCTGCCGTACCGCTGGCTGCTCGGCGCGGGCGCGAGCATCCCGCAGGTCCATCCCGGCAACGAGAAGTTCTCGCTGCCGCGGCGGCTGATCGCGAGCCTGCCCGTGCCGTGGATCGAGGCGGTCGGCCCGAGCCTGATGGCGCTCGTCCCGTGACCGCGGGTTGATCGCGGCGGTACACCCATCGACAATGGGCCGGATCTTGCCCGCTCCGGGTCCGGGTCGCCGCGACCCGCTCCGCCCGCACTTCGCGTCGCCGCGGGATCGACGCCGCCGGAACACCCCTTGAACCGACCGACGCCCGCCGTCGCCCCGGCCGCGAATGGGATCGAGGTCCTGCTCGTCGACGACGAGGAGACGATCCGCGTCACCCTGCACGACGACCTGGTGGCGGCCGGCCACCGCGTCACCGCCGTCGCGAACGGCAGCGACGCGCTCCACCTGATCGAGAGCCGCGTCTTCGACGCGGTCGTCAGCGACATCCGCATGCCGGGCGTCGAGGGGACCGAGCTGCTCGCGCGCGTGATGCAGCTGCGGCCCGCGACCGCGGTGATCCTGATGACCGGCTACGGGACGATCGAGTCGGCGGTCGAGGCGCTGCGCGCGGGCGCCTACCACTACGTCGTCAAGCCGTTCCTGAACGACGACATCGTCGCGCACGTGAAGCGCATCGGCGAGATCAAGGCGCTCGCCGAAGACAACGCGCGGCTGCGCGAGAAGATGGAGCGCGAGGGGTTCGGCACCATCGTCGGCCGCTCGCGCGTGATGCAGGAGGTGGTGAAGACCGTCAAGACGGTCGCGAAGAGCGACGCCTCCGTGCTGATCGAGGGGGAGAGCGGCTCGGGCAAGGAGGTGATCGCGCGCGCCATCCACGACGCGGGGCCGCGCGCCAAGGGGCCGTTCGTCCCGCTCTCGTGCGCGTCGCTGCCCGAGACGCTGATCGAGGCAGAGCTGTTCGGCCACGAGGCCGGCTCGTTCACCGACGCGAAGAAGCTGCGGCGCGGGCGCTTCGAGCTGGCGGGGGGCGGCACGCTCTTCCTCGACGACATCGACGACCTGAAGCTCGAGGTGCAGGTGAAGCTGCTGCGCGCCATCGAGACGCGCAAGATCGAACGCGTCGGCTCGGAGCGCCTGATCGACGTCGACATCCGGCTCGTCTGCG
>DAINBU010000173.1:0-8902 GCA_036732755.1 Planctomycetota bacterium | reverse complement strand
TCGCGCGCGCCGATCGCGCTCGAGCTCCTGAAGCCGGTGCTGCGCCGCGCGCGCCTGCTCGTCACGACCGACACCGGGCCGCGCCACATCGCGACGGCGTTCGGCACGCCGTGCGTCGTCGTGATGGGCCCGACCGACCCGCGCCACACCAACAGCAACCTCGAAGCGACCCGCGTGCTCCGCGTCGACGTCGACTGCGGGCCGTGCCACCTCAAGGTCTGTCCCCTCGACCACCGCTGCATGACGCGCATCGGCGCGCCGGACGCGCTCGCCGCGGCCGACGCCCTGTTGCCGGCGGTGTGAAGCGCCGCGCCCGCCAGGAGTCCCCCATGCCCCGATTCATCGTCCACGCCGACGGCGACCGCAAGGAGATCGTGCTCGACAAGAGCTCGGTCATGATCGGCCGCGGGACCGGCTCCGACCTGCGCATCGGCGACCGCCTCGCCTCACGCTCCCACTGCCGCATCGACTGGGACGGCGCGCACGCGACCATCGTCGACGTCGGCAGCCAGAACGGCACCTTCGTGAACGGCCAGCAGGTGCTCTCCGGCGACCTGCGCTCGGGCGACGCGGTGGCGATCGGCTCGACGCGCATCTTCTTCGAGCGCGAGCCCGACCCCAACGAGACCTCGCAGATCGCGCGGCCGAGCCTGCCGAGCGACGACCTCGTGCGGCGCCTCACGCGCGAGCGCAGCAACCACCTCCGCCTGCAGCGCATCTCCGGCGCGCTCTCGACCGAGACCGAGGTCGAGAAACTCCTGACGCTCGTGGTCGACTCGCTGATCGAGCTCGCGGGCGCGGAGCGCGGCTTCCTCATCCTGCGCGAGGCCGACGGCTCCTTCGTCTTCCTGGCGGCGCGCAACTTCGACGGCGACCAGGTGCCCGACCCCGAGCTCGCCATCTCGCGCTCGATCGCGACGCGCGTGCTGGAGACGGGCAAGTCGGTGCTCTCGGTCAACGCCGGCGACGACGCGCGCTTCGAGGGGGTGCAGTCGATCAGCAACCTCGGCCTGCGCTCGGTGCTCGCCGTCCCGCTGGTCGCCCAGGGCGAGACGATCGGCGCCGTCTACGTCGACCACCGCATGACCAAGGGCGCGTTCGACGAGGAGGACCTGCGTCTCGCCGAGGCGTTCGCGGGCCAGGCCGCCGTCGCCGTCCACCGGGCCCGCCTCGTCGACCACCTGGTCGACGCCAACAAGCAGCTCGAGGAGAGCCAGGAGCGCGTCCGCATCCTGAACGACGAGCTCAAGCGCCGCGTCGCGATCCAGGAGGTCGAGCTGGTCGAGGTGCGCGCGCGCCTGCGCGAGCGCGCGGCGGCCGGCGGCAACGACTACTCGCGCATCATCGGCCGCAGCAAGCCGATGATGGACATCTTCCGGCTGCTCGACCGCGTCGTGACCTCCGACTTCCCGGTCTACGTCAGCGGCGAGAGCGGCACCGGCAAGGAGCTGATCGCGCGGGCGATCCACGAGAACGGGCCGCGCGCCGAGCAGCACTTCGTCTCCGAGAACTGCGCCGCGCTGCCCGACGCGCTGCTGGAGAGCGAGCTGTTCGGCTACGAGCGCGGCGCCTTCACCGGCGCTCGCACCAGCAAGAAGGGGCTGCTGCAGGTCGCGCACAAGGGGACGCTCTTCCTCGACGAGGTCGGCGACATGAGTCCCGAGGTGCAGAAGAAGATGCTGCGCTTCCTGCAGGAGGGCGAGTTCCGGCCGGTCGGCGGGCGCGAGCCGGTGCACGTCGACGTGCGCATCATCTCGGCCTCGAACAAGGACCTGAACGAGCAGGTCGCGAAGGGGCTCTTCCGCGAGGATCTGATGTACCGGCTGAACGTGCTGCCGATGCGCCTGCCGCCGCTGCGCGACCGCAAGGACGACATTCCGCTGCTGGTCGACCACTTCATGAAGCGCTTCGGCCGCGAGTCGAGCCGCACCAGCCTGAAGCTGCGGCCCGAGGTGATGGACGCGCTGGTCAACTACCACTGGCCCGGCAACGTGCGCGAGCTCGAGAACGAGATCCGCATGCTGATCACCTTCGCCGACGACCCCATCACGCTCGACCGCGTCTCCGAGCGCATCCGCCGCTCGATGGCGATGCCGTCGGAGGAGGTCGCGCGCGAGGGGCTGACCGGCCGGGTCGAGGCGCTCGAGCGCGGCGAGATCCGTAGAGCGCTCTCCGAGGCGGCCGGCAACAAGAGCCGCGCGGCCGAGAGCCTCGGCATCAGCCGCTTCGCGCTGCAGCGCAAGATGGAGAAGTACCGCATCGGCGCCGACGGCCAGCCGCTGGCGCCGGGCGAGGCGCCGCCGGCCGCGGGCCCCGAGGACAGGAACGGCGTCGGCGACGCCGACGGGGCGATCTCGAACGGCCAGCACGACGCCGACGCCGACGAGGAACGCGCAGGATGACGAGCGCGCCCCGACGGAGCGTCCGCCTCCCCGCCGCCCTCGCGCTCGCCGCCGCGGTCGCGGCGGGCGGGCCGCTCGTCGCGCGCGCGCGCGCCGACGTCGTCCATTTGAAGGAGGGCGGGTCGCTCGAGGGGAAGGTCGTCGCCGAGGACGAGACGACGCTGACGCTCGACACGCGTTTCGGCCGCCAGGCCATCGCGAAATCGCGCATCGAGCGGGTCGAGAAGAAGGCGACCGCCGAGGAGGAGCTCGCCGCGCGCGAGGCGAAGCTCGCCCCCGGAACACCCGACGAGTGGTTCGCGCTGGCGGAATTCGCCGGCAAGAAGGGGCTGAAGAAGGACCGCGACCGCCTCCTCGACAAGGTCCTGGCGCTCGACCCCGACCATATGGGCGCCAACGTGGCGAGGGGCCGCGTGAAGCACGACGGCAAGTGGATGACGCCCGCCGAGCGCGACGCCAAGGTCCGGCAGGCCGACGATGACGCGATGCGCGCGAAGGGGCTCGTGCCGTACGACGGGCGCTGGGTGACGCCGGACGAGAAGGAGCACCTCGAAAAAGGCGACGTCCTCTTCCAGGGCAAGTGGATGCGTCCCGACGCCGCGAAGTCGGCGCAGGGGCTGGTCAAGCTCGGCAATGAGTGGATCCCGGGCGCCGAGGCGGTCGCGCGCTCGCGCGTGAAGGAGTACGGCGAGGCGAACCGCCTCGAGCTCGCCGTCGACTCGGGGGACCACGTGGTCGCCGCCACCGCCTTCGGTCCCGCCGAGGCGAAGGAGCTGCGCGAGGCGGGCGAGCGCGCCTTCGTCTACACCGCCGAGACGGTCGGCGAGGGAACCGACGTGCGCTGGCTCGGCGGGCAGAAGGTGCTCGCGCTGGTCTTGAAAACGCGCGACGACTTCGACCACTTCGCCCGCTTCTTCGCGGCGCACGAGCCGAAGGTGAGCGCGCGCTGGGCCGACGGCGTGGCGCGCGCCGACGGCTTCTACTGGTGGGACCCGACCGGCACGAGCGCGACGTACCGCGGTCCGCGCAGCGCCGACGAGACCGCCTCGAAGACGATCCACCAGCTCGGCCACGTCCTGCTCAACCGCCACGACTACAACTGGAAGTTCCTCCCGACCTGGCTCGACGAGGGCTACGCGGCGCTCACCGAGTACGTCGTGCTCGGCCGCAACGGCACCAACTGCGTCTCGACCGAGCAGTACGGCACCGTGCGCAAGGGCGACCTGCTGCAGCACGACTGGTTCGACGAGGCGGTCAAGATGATCGCGGCCGGCAAGGACCCGCCGCTGAACCAGATCCTGAAGCGCGACCTCACCACCATCACGCGCGACGAGGTGAAGAAGTCGATGGTGGTCGTGAAGTGGCTGCGCGACGAGAAGCGGCCGGAGTTCCTGAAGCTCTTCGCGGCGCTGCGCAAGCAGTGGCCGAAGGGGCCGGCGTCGGGGGTCATGCAGGACGCGATCACGGCGCACGCCGCGGCATTCGCCGCCTTCGGCATGCCGCCCGAGCAGGTCGACCTCGAGGTGCGCAAGGCCTGCTCGCAGCCGGGATTCGGCGGGCGGAAGAAGCAGTAGCGGGGGAGGGCGCGATGCCCGGACGCGCCGGAGACTTCGGACAGCCGATCCCCGGATACGAGGTGCTCGAGCTCCTCGGCTCCGGCGGCATGAGCTCCGTCTACAAGGCGCGCCAGCGCGGGCTCGACCGCCACGTCGCCATCAAGGTGATCCGGGTCGACCACCTCGATCCGCGCCTCGCGCTCGCGCGGCTCACCAAGGAGGCGCAGGTCCTGGCGCGCCTCGACCACCCCGGCATCGTCCGCTCGATCGACTTCGGCGAGACGGGCGAGCTGGTCTGGTTCGTGATGGAGCTGGTCGAGGGTCGCAGCTGCAAGGAGCTCCTGAACGAGCGCGGGAAGCTGCCGCTGCGCGAGGTCCTCGAGATCGGCGAGCGCGTCACCGCGGCGCTCGACCACGCCGCGCGCCACGGCGTCGTCCACCGCGACGTGAAGCCCGGCAACATCCTGCTCGCGCGCGACGGCGCGGTGAAGCTCACCGACTTCGGGCTGGCGCGCGCGACGTCGGACCGCTCGCTCACCAAGTTCGGGATCACGGTCGGGACGCCGCAGTACATGTCGCCCGAGCAAGTGAAGAGCCCGCGCCGCGTCGACCTGCGCAGCGACTTCTACAGCCTCGGTGCGACGCTCTACCACCTCGCGACCGGGCGCCCGCCGTTCGGCGGCGAGACGGTGGGCGAGACCCTCCACGAGGTGCTCTACGGCCGTCCGATCCCGGTCGAGCAGGTCGACCCGACGTTGCCGCAAGCCTTCTCGCGGCTGCTCGCGCGGCTGCTCGCGCGCGACCCCAAGCGCCGCTACGCGAGCGGCGCCGAGCTGCTCGCCGACCTCGCGCGCGTGCGCGCCAGCGCCGACGGGGAGGCCGCGGCGGGCGACGTCGGCCTCTCCTGGCAGGACGCCGGCGAGCCGCCGCCCTTCCGCTGGCTGCCGTGGACGCTGGTCGCCGCCGGCGTCGTCGTCGCGGTCGCGGCCGGCGCGTCGCTGCTCCACACGGGCGGCGGCGCCAAGCCGCGCGACGTCGCGGCGGCCGAGCAGCGCCTCCTCGACGAGTACCGCGACGCGCTCGCGAACGACACGCGCCCGGCCGTCGCGATCGCCGCCGATCTCGCGCGGCTCAAGGAGGAGGGCACCTTCACCGCGGAGAGCGCGTCGGCCCGCGTCGACCTCTCGGCCCAGGCGCTCGTCCGCTTCTCCGGCGAGGTCGAGCGCGCCGCGCGGGAGGCGACGGCGGCGGCGCTCGCGGTGCTCGCGCGCGGCGACTTCGCCGACGCGCGGCGCGCCTTCGACGAAGCCTTCACGGCCGCGCGCGACCGCCTCGTGCCGGCGACGTTACGGGCTTCTCTTCCCCAGGCGTTGCGCGACTTCGACGAGGTGCTGCGTAGAGCGGCGGCGGGCGGGCTCGCGCCGCTCGACCGCGCCGCGGACGCGGTCGCGCGCAAGGTGCGCGGCTCGCTGCGCGAGACGCGCGACCGCACCAAGTCCCGCATCGACGAGGCGCTCGAGAAGCTCGACTTCGCGGGCGCGCAGGAGGCGATCCGCGGCCACGCTGCCGCCGAGCGCGACGCGTGCGTCGCCGCCACGCGCGAGGCGCTCGCCGCGTGCGGCCTCGCCGTCGACGCGGGCGCGACGGCCGACGCGCTCGTGCACGGCTGGCCCGAGTCGGTCACCGCGGAGGTGCAGCGCGAGCCGGTCGAGAGCGACGTCGACCGCTGGGGCCTCGACCTCGCCAACGCGCTCAAACAGTGCCGCAAAGACGCGCTGGATCGCATCGCGGACGCGCGCAACTACGACCTCGACCTCGGCGACGCGGCGCGCGGCGCCGCCGACGCTCCCGGGGACGACCGCGACGAGGCGGCGCGCCGCAAGACGGCGCTCGGGACGCAGATCGCGCCGCGGCGCGCGGCGCTGCTCGCCGTCGGGAGCGCGGCCCCCGCGGTGGCGGAAATCGACGCCGCGCTCGCCGACCTCGGCCGCGCGCTCGACGAGGTGGTCGAGAGGCGCCGCGCGCGCCGCGCCGAGGAGGCGCGCTCGCTCCTGCTCGAAGGCGACGGCGAGCACCCGGGCCTCGACGACCTGCTCGCCGACCGGCGCCTGGCCGAAGCGCACGCGCGCGTCGCCGCGACGGTCGCGCTCTCCGACGACGACCGCGCGCGCTGGAGCGGCGTGGTCGACTCGCTCGAGAAGCTGCTCGCCGCGGCGGGCGCGGCGCTGCAGGCGAAGGTCGGCTCGACCGTCGACCTGCGCGACCGGGGCGGCCGCGGCTTCGGCGGGAAGCTCGTCGACGAGGGGGGCGGCCAGTACCGCGTCGACAAGCTCGGCGGCCTCAAGGTGAAGGTGACCGACCTGCGCGTCGACTCGCTCTTCACGCTGCTGCCGGCGGGCACCGTCAACGAGCGCGAACGTCTCCTCGCGAGCTGGTACTTCGGCGAGGCGAAGTCGCGCGGGGGGTTCGACGAGACGCTCGCGGCGGCGGGCGACGATCCGGTCGTCGCCCACCTGCGCGCGCTGCGCGACGACGAGCGCTCCGGCGCCGCGAAGAAGGAGGAGAAGCGCGAGGCGGCCGCCGACGCCGCGCTGAAGGAGTTCCAGGACGCGCTCTCGAAGGGCGACGCCGCGCGCGCGCAGACGGCGTGGTCGCAGCTCGACCGCCTGCGCGGGACGAAGGCGGCGCGCCAGGCCTACGGCGAGCGCGAGAAGAACGAGCGCGCGCTGGAGACGGCGCGCGCCCGTGCGCGGCGCGCGGCGCGCCTCCTCGCCATCGCGCCGCACGCGAGCGAGCGCGTCGACGACCCCGAGGCGGGCGTGGCGATCGGCTACGACTTCTCCGACGTCGACCAGGGCGCCGAGTGGATGCTCGCCGGCAACGACGTCCGCATCGAGAACGGGCGCCTCCACTTCTCGGGTGGTGCTGCGGGTCGACGCGCGCGCCTCTACGGCCCGTTCCTGCGCGTCCCGTTCGACCGCAAGGCCCCGGCGCGGCTCGAGCTCGACCTCGCCCCCTCGACCGAGTCGCCGGGCGAGCCGACGTTCATCGGGCTCCGGCTCGGCGGGGCCTGCGTCGTCTTCGCGCGCTCGGAGGCGGCGGTGCGCGAGGAGTCGCGGCCGCAGCTCGCCATCTGGTTCGGCTCGCTCGACGAGCAGGGCGACAACCACCTCTATCTGGCGGAGCTCGGCCTCACGCAGGCGACGCAGGCGAAGTCGGTGGAGGTGGGGCTCGAGCGCGGCGTGCGCAGCCAGGTGGAGATCCGCTGGCTGCCGCGGCCCGACGGCGGCTCGGGCGAGGTCGAGGTCTGGGTCGACCACGTCAAGGTGCATTCGGCGCCGGGCGTGATGGCGACGCCGCCCGACAAGGACGGGATCGAGCTGCGCAGCGCGACCGCGCTCGACGTCGAGCAGCTGCGCTTCACGGGAAGGATCCGCGAATGAGCCGTCGCGTGCGCCGCAGCGCGCTCGCGGCCGCGCTCCTCGCCACGAGCCCGGCGGCGGCGACCGGCCCCGCGCCGGGCATCGGCGATTTGCCGGCGCGCGTCGTCCACGCCCACGCCGAGTTCGACGTCTTCGTGCCGGCCGGCGCGCACTCGGGCTGCAGCTTCAAGTGCTTCGCGCCGATCGGGCTGTCGCCGCAGGTGCCGTTGCGCGTCGCCGTCGCGACCGTGCCGGCGGGGGAGGCGACGCGCTGGAGCTACGACCGCGACGGGATGCTCGTCGTCGAGCTCGGGAACCAGACCGGCGAGAAGCACGTCGCGCTCACGCTCGACGTCGACGTCCTCCTGATGGAGAGCGTCGGCCACGACGACGTCGAGTCGAGCGGGACGCTCTACCGGCGGGCGGCGGGGGCGGCGATGAAGCCCTACCTGCGGCCGCTCGCCGGCACCAACCCCGACGACCCCGACATCGCGAAGCTCGCCGCCACGCTCAAGCCGAAGGCCCAGGACCTCGTCGCGCTGGCGCGCGCGATCGAGGGGGTCGTGCACGACAAGGTGAAGGACGGCGCGGCCGGCCACGACGCGGCCGGCGACGCGCTGCGGCGCGGGAGCGGCGGACGGCTCGCCCGCGCCAACCTCGCCGTCGCGCTCTTCCTGTCGCAGTCGGTGCCGGTGCGGCTGCTCGGGACGGTGCCGGCGCGCGGCAGCGGGAGCTTCGAGTACCTGGTCGACGTGAACGCCGGCGACGCGGGCTGGCTGCGGCTCGATCCGCTGCGCCGCGGAAAGTCGCCCTTCCCGTGGTCGGAGCGCGAGGACGTCGTGCTCGCGGAGGTGAACGCCGACACGCCGATCGCGGCGGGCTCGCGGCCGCGGCTGTGGTTCTGCGGCGGCGGCCTCACCGCCGGGAACAAGGGGGCGTCGACGTGGCTCTGCCGCGAAGACCGCGGCGCCCCGTGCCCGCGCACGACGGCGAAGCAGATCCTCCCGGTACTGCTCTCCGCGTTCTCGACGGAGAGCGCGAAGGGCCGCGCCGGCGGCGAGGTGCTCGACGTCGCGGCGGCGCCCGCGGCGGCGGCGTGCCGGCCGCTCGTCGAGTGGCTCGCGACGCTCGCGCCGCTCTCGGGCGGCGGGACGAAATGACGCGCGCGCACCTCGTCGCGCTGCTCCTGCAGGTGGCGCCTGCGCCGCCGGCGCCCGCGCCCCCGCCGCCGCGCTCGGCGGTGGTCGACGCGGCGCTCGCCGCCTTCGCCGCGCCGCTCGACCGCGAGCGGCGCGCCGGCGCGCGCGCGCTGCTGCGCGACCTCGCGCCGGCCGACGTCGACGCGGCGCTCGCTGCGGTCGGGACGGCGCCGCCGACCTCGAACTGCAAGCCGACCGGCGTGCCAGAGGTGACCGGTGCGTGCGTCGACGCGCCGAGCCAGGTCTCGATCTCCCGCTCCCACGCGGCCGGCAGGGGCTGTTGGGGCGGCTGCGCTCGACGTGCCGTCCCGGCGATGGGTTGG
>DAINBU010000172.1:0-8995 GCA_036732755.1 Planctomycetota bacterium | reverse complement strand
CGATCGCCACCCGCAGGCTCATCGCCCGATCTCCTTCTGGCAGTCGGCCACGCCACCGGCGAACAGACGCGCCACGTGCGCGACCACCGACAGCACGACGCCGAGGCACTCGACCGCGCCCTTGGGCGAGCCGGGCAGGTTGACGATCAGCGCCGCGCCGAGCGTCCCGACCGTCGCTCGCGAAAGCAGCGCGGTCGGCGTCGCTGCGAAGCTCTTCATGCGCATCGCCTCGCCGAGTCCGGGGATCTCGCGCTCGATCACGGCGCGCGTCGCCTCGACCGTCACGTCGCGCGGCCCCACGCCGGTGCCGCCCGAGGTGAGCACGACCGGGTGCGCGCGCGCGAGCTCGCGCAGCGCCGCCTCGATCGCGGCGCGCTCGTCGGGGACGACCCGCACCGCCGCCAGCGCATGGCCGGCGCCCTCGAGCAGCGGGCGCAGGCGCGCCGCCGTCTCGTCGGCCCGCTCGCCGCTCGCGGCGCGATCGGAACAGACGACCAGCGCGACCGCGAGGGTCGCGCGCACAGGGACGGGCTCGCTCACTTCGCGCCGCCCCCCTCGCGCACCCAGCGGCCCGACTTGCCGCCCGATTTCTCGAGCAGGCGGACCGACGCGATCTCGGCGCTCCGGTCCACCGCCTTCACCATGTCGTAGAGCGCGAGCGCGCCGACCGTCGCCGCGGTGAGCGCCTCCATCTCGACCCCGGTGCGGTCGAGCGCCGCGATCTCCGTCGCGACGCTCCACTCGCCGCCGCCGAGCGCGGTGAGCTCGGCGTCGACCTGGGTGAGCTTGAGCGGGTGGCAGAGGGGGAGGAGCTGCGCCGTCTGCTTCGCGGCCTGGATCGCGGCGAAGCGCACCATCTCGAAGGCGTCGCCTTTCTTCAGCGTTCCGTCACGGAGCTGGCGGTCCGCGGGCGCGGACATGCGCACGACGGCCTGCGCGCGGGCGCGGCGCTCCGTGACCTCCTTCGCCGAGACGTCGACCATGCGTGCGCGACCACGCGCGTCGACGTGCGAGAGCTTGGGCGGAAGGGACCGGTTCGTCGCCATGGAACGGGGGATCTTACGGGGTCGGCCCGTCGATGCCGCCGGTGGCGCGTTGCGGGGCACCCCGGCTCCTCTAAACTCCCGGGCCGCCCGGTCGTATGCAGCGTCGCCGCTCGAGGCCGGGCCTTCCCGAGGACGATCACTCCCGCAGCCCCGACCTCGCGAACCCCCGATTCGCAACGACTGGAGGCCCTGTGATTCGCAACTGGCTGGCAGCGCTGGCGGTCGCCGGCATTTTCTCGAACGGGTTCGCAGCGGGTGGTGACGACGACGAGCGGATCGACGCGATCCTGGCGCAGGCCGAGAAGCAGGGGGTCTCCTCCGTCTACGAGCGCGCCCGCGACCTGCGGCAGCTCGGGACCAAGATCGCGCCCGGCCTCAAGGCGAAGGTCAAGTCCGCCTCCCCGGTCGGGAAGCTGACGCTCGGGCGCGCGCTGATCGAGCTGAGCGAGATCGACGACGCCCGCGACGCCGTGCTCGCGGTCGCCCAGGACGACCAGGTCGACCGGGAGACGCGCCGCGCCGCGATCCAGATCGTCGGCATCTCCGACTTCGCCGGCGACGACGCCATCGCGAAGTTCCTGCGCTCCGACCTCGACCACGAGCTCGACCCGAGCCTCAAGCTCGCCGTCGCGAAGTCGCTCTACAAGGTGAGCGCCGCCGACAAGCGCCGCAGTGAAGAAGAGCTGGTCAAGTGGCTCGACAGCGACCGCCAGGACCTGCGGGTCCAGGGCGCGCTCGCGCTCGCCGAGATCGGCTCGCTCGAGAAGTCGAAGGGGGTCCTCACGGAGATCCAGCGCGACCCGACGCCCGAAGGGCGGCTCGCCGCCGCGTGGCTGCAGGTCGACAAGCAGAACCGGATGCTCGACAGCCTGCTGCGCGAGCGCGCGCGGCCCAAGTCGACGGGCACGTTCTCGCCCGACCTCGACCTGCTGCAGGAGGTGCTCGACCTCGGCCTGAGCCGCCACATCAAGGGCAAGGAGTTCGAGCAGCCGGCGATGCGCGAGGAGCTGCTCGAGGCGGCCGCGCGCGGGATGCTCGAGCGGCTCGACCCCCACTCCACCTTCTTCACCAGCGAGCAGCAGGAGCGCTGGAACCTCGACCTGCGCCGCGACTACGGCGGCATCGGCGCCTACGTCGAGCAGGTGGGCGAGGAGAAGATCTTCACGATCACGCGCCCGATCTACAGCGGCCCCGCCTACGAGGCCGGCCTGCGCAGTCGCGACCAGGTCCTCAAGGTCGACGGCTGGGACACGACCGGCGTGAACGACATCAACGACATCATCGCGCGGCTGAAGGGCCCGGCCGGCACCAAGGTGAAGGTGACGGTGTTCCGGCGCGGCTGGACCGAGACGCGCGACTTCACGCTCGAACGCCAGAAGATCATCATCCCGTCGGTGAGCTCGGAGATGTTCCCGGGCGACATCGGCTACGTCGAGATCACGACGTTCGCGGCGGAGACGGCCGAGGAGACTGCGAAGGCGCTGCGCGACCTCCAGGCGCGCGGGATGAAGGGGCTGGTCGTCGACCTGCGCAACAACACCGGCGGCTTCCTGAACAGCGCCGTCCAGATCGTCGCCCTCTTCTGCGGCCCCAACAAGCTGGTGGTGAAGACCGAGGGCCCGACGCGCGACGACAACAAGGTCTACTTCACGCCGCGCACCGACCCGTGCTTCGACGACAAGGAGCGCCTGCCGATGGCGGTCCTCGTGAACGAGGTGAGCGCGAGCGCCTCGGAGATCACGTCGGGCTGCCTCAAGGACTACGGCCGCGCGACGATCGTCGGCGACCACACCTACGGCAAGGGCTCGGTGCAGACGCCGATGTACGAGCTGGCGTCGCGCCGCGGCGAGCCGTTCACCGACCAGAACAACAACGGCACGTGGGACAAGGGCGAGCCGTTCGTCGACACCAACGCCAACGGCAAGTGGGACATCGGGCCGTTCCTCAAGATCACGACCGGCCGCTACTTCCTCCCCGACGGCTCGACGCCCGACCGCGAGTACGACAAGGACGGGCGGCTGCAGACGCAGGAGATCGACGGCAAGAAGTACATCAAGGGCGGCATCCATCCCGACGTGCTCGTCGACCTGCGCGAGCCCGACCTCTGGAAGGAGCACGAGTTCGCCAAGATCCTCGACAAGACCAAGGACAAGCGGCGCGCGACCGTCTTCCACGACTACCTCGACGCCACCTACGAGGCGAACCGCGACAAGATGATCCAGCTCGCGGAGGGCGACGGGCACGAGACGACGCGCTACCCCGACTTCGACAGGTTCTACGACTCGCTCGACACCAAGCTGTCGAAGGAGGACGTGCGGCTCTATCTGCGGTACTACCTGCGCGAGCGCGTCTGCGACGACCGCCACAAGACGTTCCCCGGCCAGGGGCTCTTCATCTTCGGCGACTACCAGGAAGACAACCAGCTGCAGGCGGCGCTGCGCGCGATCCTCGAGAAGCTGGGCAAGAAGCCGAGCGACGTCCCGGAGTACACGTCCTTCGACGCGAAGATCGTCGACGCGGGCGATCGCGCGGCGCCGAAGACCGAGAAGGGCAATTGAGAAGAGCGGGAAGGGCGGCTGAGCGAAACGTCGCGGGCTCGCGCGCGCCGGCGCGGGCTCAGGCGCGGTCGCTCGAGCGCAGCACCGGCCGGTAGCCCTCTTCGAACGCCTCGCGGAAGTCGAAGCCGTTCGCGAAGTCTTCGCGGCGGTCGTGGTCGCCCTGGTTCAGCAGGTCGTTCTCGATCAGCTTGAAGACGATCTCGCCGAAGTCGGTCGTCGAGTAGACGCCCCAGCTCTCGAACACGCAGCGCGCGAGCGGGCCGAACTGCTCGAGGCCGAGGCGCCGGAAGCCTTCGAGCAGCTCCGACACGGTGATGTGGCGCGAGACGGTCGAGCGGCAGGCGGGGTGCTGCAGCACGTAGTCGAGGGCGTCGAAGACATACTGGTAGGCCTCGACGCTGTAGCGCCGGTCCTTCCGGATCAGCTCCTCGATCCGCGTTTCCAGGGAGAGGGCGGCCATCGGATCCTCCGCGCCGCCATTTTGGGCCGGCGCCGAAGGTTCCTATCGGCGCGGGCGTGCGGAGGCCGGAGCGCAAAAAACCCATGCCGTCGGGCGCGGGGCGCCGGGGCCTCGACCGCTGGTGCAGCCGCTTTCCTGGGCCACGACCGCTGGGGGTCGCGCGCGGGCTCAGCCTTCGAGCGACGGGTCGGCCGGGCCGTCGTCGAGATCGCCTACGTCGTCGGGGTTCGGCGGCGGCGGTGAGCGTGGCGCCTCGCCGCCGGCCGGACCCGGCGGCGCCCCGCCGCCCGGCGGCACGCGCGCCGGCTCGATCCGGCGCGGCCCGCGCGAGTCGCCCTCGCGCCGCTCCGGCGGCGGCGGCACGCTCCACTGCGGCTTGAGCCCCTGCTCGAGCAGCTCGGAGACGTGGACGATCTTGCGCTCACCGTTCTCGGCCTGCAGCACGAGCTTCTGCAGCAGCAGGTCGACGTTCACGACCTTGCCGACGCCCGCTTCGACGCGGACCCACGAGTTGCGGCGCGGCAGCGACTTCTGCAAATCCACGTAGACCTGGTCCTCGTAGCGCAGGCAGCACTTGAGCTTGCCGCACTGCCCCGCGATCTTGGTCGGATCGAGCGTCTTCTTCTGCTGCTTCGCCATGCGCATCGCGACCGGCTGCAGGTCGTGCAGGAAGCTGCGGCAGCAGAGCTCGCGCCCGCAGCTCGCCACGTCGCCGGTGAGGCGCGCCTCGTCGCGCGCGCCGATCGGCTTGAGCTCGATGCGCGTCTTGAACTGAGCCGCGAGGTCCTTCACCAGCGAGTTGAACTCGACTCGTCCGTCCGACGCGAAGTGGAGGATCAGCTTCTCGCGGTCGAAGAGGTACTCCGCGCCGATGATCTTGAGCGGCAGGCGGTACTCGCGGGCGCGCTGGCGCGCGAAGCGGATCTCCGGCATCACGCCCTGCTTGGTGCGCTCCTTCTCGCGCTTCTGCTCGTCGGGGGTGGCGCGCCGCAGCACGACGCCCTGCGACGTCGCGCAGCTCCCGCAGGCCGCCTCACCGCAGCCGGACTTTCCCTGGCCGTCGTCGATCGGCGTCGCGAGGACGACGCCGAGCTCCTGGCCGCGCGGCGACCGGACCAGGCAGGCGTCGCCCGCCTTCACCTCGTCGGTCGCCTCGACGGTGAAGAGGCCGCGCAGTCGCTGCTGCCCGTAGCGCACGGTGGTGAGTCGACGCATGCGTCCTTCCGGTTCCGGCTCAGGCCCCGGCCCCGAGCCCTTCGTCGCGCGCGACATCCTCCGTTCCGGGACGGAACAAGGAGAGGAGCGCCGAAGCGGGGTCGACGTTGCCGTCGACGAGATCTCGCGCGCGCGCCAGCCGCCGCAGCGCGCCGAATGCGTCCGCCCACTCCGCGCGGCCCGCGAGCGCGGACAGCCGATCGAGGTGGTCGGAGTTGCGGACTCTATCGGCGGCGCCGGACGCCCTCAACACGACGAGGTCGCGCACCAGCGAAGCGAGCAGCGCGAGCAGCTCGTGCGCGGCCGCGCGCACCTGTGCTGGCTCCGCCTCCTTCGGGAGCGTGGAATGCAGCAGCGCGACGACTCGCGCGAGGTCCTCGCGGCCGCGCGGCGCGGCGAGCAGGCGCACCGCCCCCTCGCGCAGACGCCCGCAGCGCTCGTCGGAAAGGTGCGCGAGCTGGCCGGGGCACCCGCGCGCGACCGACAGGGGGACGGCCGGCGCGAGGCCGAGCCGCCGGGCGACCTCGCCGAGCTCGGCGTCGGTGAGGGGCGCGAGCGCATGACGCTGGCAACGGGACCGGATGGTCGCGAGCACCGCGTCGGGGCGCACCGCGGTCAGCACCAGGACGTTGGCAGGCGGCGGTTCTTCGAGCGTCTTGAGCAGCGCGTCCTGCGCCGCGGGCGTCATGCGGTCGGCGCCGCGGATCAGCGCGACGCGGCCGCGCTCGTCGGCGGGCCGCAGCGAGATCTCGCGCCCGAGCGCCTGGATCGCGTCGATCGGGATCGCGCTCTTCCCCTCCGGCGGCGCGACCGTGACGAAGCCCGGATGGTTGCCGCGCCGCAGCGCGCCGCACGCGGCGCACTTCCCGCAGCCGCGCCGCTCGGCGCAGAAGTGCTCGGCGACCAGCGCCTGCGCGAGCGTCCGCTTCCCGACCCCGCGCGGGCCGACCAGGAGCAGCGCGTGCGGCAGCGTGCCGCCGCGCAGCCGCTCGCCGAGCAGCCGGCGCGCGACCGCGTGGCCGACCAGCGCCGAGAGGCCGAGCGCGCCGTCGGCGGCGCGCGCGGGACCGAACTCGCGCGGCGCCGCGGCCGGCGGCGCCCCGCCCTCCTCGACCTCGACCGCCTCGTCGTCGCCCGTCCCGGCCATCGTCCCGGAGCGTAGCGGTGCAAGTATGATCGCGGGCCCTTTTTCACGGCGGAACCTCCATGGCCCCGACCCTCGCGCCCGTCGCCCACCGTCCCCGCGTCGATCCGACGCCCGCACAGTTCGAGGCGTGGGCCCCCCACTTCGAGGTGATCGCCGACGTCATCGACCAGATGATCGACCTCACGCTGAACCACCGGCAGAGCGGGCATCCGGGCGGCAGCCGCAGCAAGGTGCCGGTGCTGGTGAGCACGCTCCTCTCCGGCTTCATGCGCTTCGACATCCGCCACCCGGAGAAGCGCTTCGGCGACCGCTTCATCCTGGTCGCCGGCCACTGCAATCCCGGCGTCTACGCGACGCTCGCCGTCTTCAACGAAGCGCTGCGCTTCATGCACGAGAAGACGGGCGACGCGCGCTACGCCCATCCGCTCGGCGAGAAGTTCACGCTCCTCCCCAAGGACCTGCTCGACCTGCGCCGCAACGGCGGGCTCCCCGGCCACGCGGAGATGGAGGGCAAGACCCTCTTCTTCAAGTTCAACACCGGGCCGTCGGGCCACGGCTCGCCGGCGGCGGCGGGCGAGGCGGTCGCGCTGCGGCTCGCCGGCGCCGAGGAGGTGCGCGTCTTCGCGCTCGAGGGCGAAGGCGGCATGACCGCGGGCGCCATCCACGAGACCAAGAACAGCGCGTACGGGCTGGGGCTCGGCACCCTCTGGTACCTCGTCGACTGGAACGACCACGGCATCGACCCGCACGCGGTCAGCTCGGTGGTGAAGGGCACGCCGAAGGAGTGGTTCGAGTCGTACGGCTGGAACGTCGAGGGGACGCTGCACGGCCACGACTTCCACGCGATCGGGCAGGCGATCACGCGCCTCGCCGCGCGCGCCCAGCGGACGACGCCGAACATGCTCTGGGTCAAGACGCGCAAGGGGCGCGGCTACGGCGTGGTCGACTACAAGTCGCACGGCAGCCCGCACGCGAAGAACAGCGCGCTCTTCTGGGAGACCAAGAAGGCGTTCGCGAAGCGGCGCGGCGTCGAGTTCGTCGGCGTCGACGCGGCGGCGCCCGAGGACGGGAAGGCGTTCCGCGAGCAGACCTGGACCAACATGAACCGCGCGCTCGACGCGCTGCGCGTGCAGCGGCCCGACGTGCTCGAGTTCCTCGCCAAGCGACTCGTCGAGATCGCCGAGTCGGTGCCCGACGAGTTGCCGAAGTTCAAGGTGCGTCCCGACGTCGACCCGGCGCGCGATCCGCGAATCCTCGAGGTCGCGCAGCTCCCCGCCGACCTCTTCGCGGCGCCCGGCACCAAGGCGCCCAACCGCGCCGGCTTCTCCAAGTACGCCGGGTACGTGAACGCGCTCAGCCAGGAGACGGCCGGCCGGCCGCTCTTCATCGCCTGCAGCGCCGACCTCGCCGAGTCGACCAACATCGCCGGCTTCGCGCTGGGCTACGGCGCGTTCAAGGGCCACGGCTGGTATCAGCGCGAGACCAACCTCGACGGCGCGCTGCTGCCGCAGGAGATCACCGAGTTCACGAACTCGGGCATCGCGGTCGGGATCGCCTGCACCAACTTCTCGCCGCGGCCCTTCGAGGAGTTCCGCGGCTACTTCGGCGCCTGCTCGACCTACGGCTCGTTCAGCTACCTCAAGTACGGCATGATGCGGCTCTTCTCGCAGCTCGCGCAGGACAGCCAGATCAAGGTCGGGCGCGTGCTCTGGGTCGCCGGCCACTCCGGACCCGAGACGGCCGAGGACTCGCGCACCCACTTCGGCATCTTCGCGCCGGGCGTGACGCAGCTCTTTCCGCGCGGCCGCGTGATCAACCTCCACCCGTGGGAGCACAACGACGTCGCGCCCTGCCTCGCCGCGGCGCTCTCGACCGACGTCCCGGTGATCGCGCTCCATCTCACGCGCCCGCCGGTGAACATCCCCGACCGCGCGAAGCTCGGCATGGACGACTTCCGCCTGGCGGCGAAGGGGCTCTACGTCGGCAAGGAGTTCGACCCGGCCCGGCCGAAGCAGGGCACGCTGATCTGCCAGGGCACGAGCGTCGTCGACTCGATGATGAAGCTGCTGCCCGAGCTGAAGGAGAAGGGCCCCAACGTCCGCGTCCTGATCGTCAGCAGCCACGAGCTCTTCCGAATGCAGCCGAAGGAGTACCAGGAGAAGCTGCTGCCGTGGAAGGAGTGGCAGGACTCGACCGTGATCTCGTCGGCGGGCCGGAAGGTGATGGGCGACTGGTTCGGGAACAAGGTGGCGGAGGAGTACGCGCTCACCCCCGACTGGGACGACCGCTGGCGCACCGGCGGATCGGTCGACGAGATCGTGAAGGAGGCGCACCTCGACCCCGCCTCGCTGCGCGACGGGATCGCGCGCTTCGTCGCCGACCGGGACAAGCGCCTCGCGCGCGTGCGCGACGCCTGAGGGCCGATCCCGGCAGGCCGGTCCGAGTCGTTCGGAGCTCCGCACCCGCGGCAAGGGTGTCGTTGCTGCAAGGCGTGACGGCTTGAAACTGGAGCCACCGCGGCTTGGAACTGGAGCGGACGTCGAGGGCGGGGGTGAAGAGGCCGCGGGGA
>DAINBU010000171.1:0-9015 GCA_036732755.1 Planctomycetota bacterium | reverse complement strand
TTTCCCCTCCGCCCCTCCACCCGCCCTCGCCCGTCGCGCGTTCAACCACGCCCCCTTCTCCCCGCGCCCTCTTCACCCCCGCCCTCGACGTCCGCTCCAGTTACCAGCCGCGGCGTGCTGCCGACGAAGGTCTTGAGCCGCTGCAGGTCGTCGACGAGCGCGCGCGCCTGCACGGCCGCCTGCTCGAAGAGCTCGCGCAGCTCCGGATCGGCGGCGCGTCCGGGCAGCCGCGCGAGCGCCCCTTGCGCCAGCCCGAGCGCCGACTGCACCTCCTCGGGCTTGAGCGAGTGGCGGCAGCCGGCGTGGCGGGTGATGCCTTGCCGGACGCGGCGCGCGCCGAGCGGCTTGCCGCAGATCTCGCACGCGAACGATCCGGCCGGGTGGACCATCGGCGCCCGGTGCCGTCGTTCAGCGGACGACCATCGGCTCGGCCACGGCGGCCGCCTTCGCGGCGCCGCACAGCTCGCCGACCAGCGCGAGCGCGAACTCCAGCGACGTGCCCGGCCCGCGGCTGGTGATCAGCCGGCCGTCCTTCACGACGCGCTCCTGGCGGTACTTCTCGCCGGCGAAGTCGCGCTCCATGCCCGGGAAGCTCGTGATCTGCGCGCCCTGGATCACGCCGGCCGCCTTGAGGGCGAGCGGCGCGGCGCAGATCGCGCCGACCACCTTGTCGAGCGCGCGCGCCTCCTTGATCAGCCGCTGCGCCTCGGCGTGGCTCGCGAGCGTGCGGGCGTTGTTCGAGCCGCCCGGCAGGACGAGCGCGTCGTGGTCGGCCGCCTTCACGTCGGCGAAGCGCCGCTCGGTCGCCATGCAGATCGCGTGCGCGCCGTTCACCATGCCGCCGTCGGGGCTCGAGACCGTGACGTCGAGGTCGGCGCGGCGCAGGACGTCGATCAGGGTGACCGCCTCGATCTCCTCGAACCCGTCCGCGACGAGGACGAGGACCCTCTTCCGCTGCTCCGTCATGGCATGACTCCATGAAAACGATGCGTCACGGCCGGCGCGCGCGCAAGGGTGCGCGACGCCGACGCTCCACTCGCGGTGGACAAGTTGCGCGCAACGACGCGCCCGTTCACGCGGATTTTTTTTTCGGATC
The DNA here is from genome assembly GCA_036732755.1 of Planctomycetota bacterium. Taxonomy (GTDB): domain Bacteria; phylum Planctomycetota; class B15-G4; order B15-G4; family SIAN01; genus DASRRB01. Next base: position 7,919 of record DAINBU010000171.1, on the reverse strand, counting down.
GGCGACCGCTTCCAACGCGTCGGTTTCCCGGTACAACTCCGCGCCACTTTCGAGACGGGCCGAGGAGCGCCAGGTGGCGGTCGCTCCTCGGCTCTTGCATTGATGGAGTGCACCATGCGCGTGCGCGCCTCGGGTTCCTTCCGGCGTTACCTCGCGGACGGGCGCGCGGTCGCCGGGGGGCTCGCGAAGCTGCGCGACGACGCGGCGGCGCTCGAGAAGCGGTTCCACGGCCAGCGCTTCCGCTCGATCGACCAGGCCGGGAGCGCCGTCTCCTCGGTCGGCTGGACGCGAGGCGACGGCACGGTGCCGGCGCGCTTCGACGCCGGCGAGCTCTGGCTCGCGCACAAGCTCTTGGTCGGCGCGCTGCGCGTCGACCGGAAGCAGCTCCCGAGCGGCGCACTGCGCGTGCGCCGCATGGAGGCGGAGGCGGCCGAGCGCAGGAACGCCGGCGAGCGCATCGCCCCGGCGCGCCGGCGCGAGATCGTCGAGAAGATCGAGGGCGAGCTGATGGCGCGGATGGTCCCGTCGACCGCCATCCACCAGATGCTCTGGCGCGCGGAGACGGGCGAGCTGCTGCTCAACGCGACCTCGGAGTCGGCCAACGTCGCGTTCCGCGCGCTCTTCCGCGAGACGTTCGAGGTCGCGCCCGAGCCGCTGGTGACCGCCACGCTCGCGGCGCGCGTCGCCGGCGAGAAGAAGATCGCCGGGCTCGTCCCCGCCGTCTTCACCGAGGGCGGCGTGGCGATCGTCGACGACTCCCCGGCGTTCCTCGGCCCCGAGTTCCTGCTCTGGCTCTGGCACCACGCCGAGACGGCGGGCGGCAACCACGCCCTCGGCGAGCTCGGCGAAGCGGGCGTCGCCTTCGACCAGATGCTCGAACTCGGCGGCGCGAAGGAGGCCGGCCGCGTCATCGTGCGCGGCGACCTTCCCACGCGTGCCGGCGAAGCCGCGTCGGCGCTGCTCGCCGGCCGCCTGCCGCTCAAGGCGCGCCTCGTCGTCGCGTGCGGCGCGAAGAGTTTCGAGGTGACGCTCGCCGGAGCGACCTTCGACCTCGACGGCGTGAAGGTCACCGCCGACGCCGAGTCGATCGACGACGAGAACCTGCGCGCCGCCGACGAGCAGCGCGCCGGCTGGCTCTTCGAGCTGCAGGCCCTCCTCGACGCGCTCTTCGCGAAGTTCCTCGAGCTGCGCGTCGCGCGCTCGTTCGAGTCGACGCTCCTGCCCGACATGCGCCGCTGGATCGTCTCTCGCGCGCGCTCTCGCACCCGCGCCGCAGCCGCGTCCTGACCTCGTCCGCCGCCGCGCGCGCCGTCCTGCGGCTCAGAACTCGAAGAAGCTGAAGAGGAAGTGGACCAGCAGGACGTGCAGTGACGCGAAGATCACGGTGCGCGTCACGCCGCGGCTGACGTCGTCGGCCGAATGCTTCTCGCGCGCGCCGACGAACCAGGCGATCGCCGCGATCCCGAACGCGCACGCCTCGGTCTTGGCGAGGACCCACTTCCAGCCCCAATGGAGGAAGAAGTCCTCGTTCACCAGCCCGCGCGTGAAGCCGCGCGCGAAGAAGAAGGCGGAGCGGTCGGGGTGGCCGAACAGGAAGACCAGCAGCGCCGAGAGCTCCGCCGTCCACCACATGAGCCAGACCAGGAACGGCATCGCGAGCAGGAGCGACCAGAGCAGCCCGGTCAGCAGGTAGCGCGACGGCTCGACCCCGAAGCTCTTCAGCGCGTCGAACTGCCGCGCGTAGACCTTGCTGCCGACGTCGGCGGCGAACGCGGCGCCGGTGCGCGCCGCCACCAGCAGCGTGACGAGCACCGGCGCGAGCACCCGGAAGAGCATGAAGCCGAGCGCCGAGAGGACGTCGTCGACGAAGAGCGGCTCGGTGAAGTCGCGGCGCGGCATCTTCTCGAAGGTGAAGTAGGTGGCGACGAAGCCGACCAGCAGGCCGGCCACGCCGACGTAGACGAAGGCGCCCGGCGACGCCGCGATGCGCAGGTAGTGGCCGAGGTAGCGCAGGCCGTAGCGCGCGCGCGGCCAGCCCGGTACGAGGCGCGCCAGCGCGAGCGCCGCCGCGGCGACCGCGTCGGCGCTGCGCTCGAGGAAGCGGACCGGCAGCGGCGCGACCGCGGCGGGGGCGACGGGCGCGGGGCGGCCCTCGTCGGCGAGCCGCTCGGCGCGCGCCTCCGCCTCCGCGAGGGTGAGCCGCTCGACCTTCCCGCGCGCGGGGTCGAGCCAGAGCGCCACCTCGGCGATCCCGCGGAAGGTCGGCAGGTCGTGCGTGACGATCAGCGTGGTGCGCGGCCGGCGGCGGTGCGCCGTCTCGATCAGCTCGGCGACGCGCCGCGCATTGGCGGCGTCGAGTCCCGTGGTCGGCTCGTCGTAGAGGATCAGGTCGGGGTCGAGCGCGAGCGTGCGCGCCAGCGCGACGCGCTGCAGCTGCCCGCCGCTCAGGTGGCGCAGCCGGCCGGCGCCGCCGACGCCGAGCCCGTCGAGGAGGTCGCGCGCCGTCGCCACCTCGCTGGCGATGCGCGCCGCGCCGTCGCCCGCCGCCGCCGCGCCGTCGCGCGCGCCACGGCGGTGGCGCAGCGCGAACAGGACGTTCTCCCGCGCCGGCAGCTCGTCGAAGAGCGCGTGGTGCTGGAAGAGGATCCCGACGCGGCCGGGCGGCGGCGCCTCGGCCAGCAGGTCGGTCGTCTCGTAGCGCAGCGCCCCGTCGGCCGTGAACGCGCCCGCGCCGGGCCGCATCACGCCGGCGAGCAGCTTGAGCAGGACCGTCTTGCCGGCGCCGCTCGGCGCGCAGAGGAGCGCGATCTCGCCGCGCCGCACCGTGAAGTCGGCCGCCTCGAGCAGTGTCGCGCCGCCCATCCGCAGCGTGAGCGCGCGCGCCTCGATCGCGGGCGAGGGGAGGACGCTCACGCCTGTCCCGGCCGGGTCACGGCTCATGCCGGCCCTCGATCTCGCTCCCGTCCTGGAGCGGCGGCCCGTCGCCCGGATCGAGGTCGAGCACCTGGTCGTCGCGATGGAGCAGGAAGAGTCGGATGAGCCGCGCGAGGTCGGGATTGATCCCCTGGCCCGTCTCGTCGAGCAGGAGCAGGTCGCCGATCGGGTCGAGGAACTCCTGGACGCGCTCGGTGACGCGCTGCAGGCGGGCGCGCGTGTCGGGCTCGGCCAGCTTGGTGCGCACGAACTCCCGCAGGCGCGGGTTCTCGAAGAGGACCTCGCGCGAGAGCGCGGCGGTGAGCCGCTTCGCCGCGGGGTCCTGCGTGATCCGCGCGAGCAGCGCCGCGACCCGCTCCTGCAGCGGCTCGCTCTGCAGGACGTCGCGCGCGATCGCCGCCAGCGCGGCCGTCATCTCGGGCTCGTGCGCCGCCAGCGTCGGGATCGCCTCCTCCTCGAGGAAGGCGCGCCAGCGCTTCTCCACGCGCACCGGCTCCTTCTCGAGCACCTTGTCGGCGGCGGCCTTCATCGCGAGGTCGAAGAGCGGCACCTTCTCCCAGAGCTCGCGGCCGATCGTCTCGGCCGGCGCCTTGGCGTGGCGCGCCACGATCGGCCAGAACTCCTCGGCGAGGAGCGGCACGAGCTGGTCGCGCCCGACCTCCGTCCGCAGCCGCGCGAGCAGCGCGTCGACCTCGGTCCCGTGGCGGGCGAGCGCGGCCGGCAGCTCCTGCTCGACGATCGCCGTGCTTTCCTCGAGCAGCGCCGCGACCACCGGCTGCAGCTCCGAAAGCAGCGCCGCCTCGTGCCGGGCGCGGAACTCCTGCCAGCGGCGCGCCACCTCGGCGCGGCGGTCTTCGGTGAGCAGGGCCTGCACGGCGACGACGAACGAGCGCCCCTGCGAGCGGCGCACGGCGCGCGCCCCCTGGCGGATCGGGAAGGTCGTGCGCTCGCGGTCGAGGGCGATCGTCACGACCACGTCGTCGCCCTCGACGCGGATGCGCGTCACCTCGCCCACGCGCTCGGTCCGGCCGTCGACGCGGGCGAGGACGCCGTTGCTGCGCTCGATGAACCGCGGGCCGCCTTGGAGGGCGGCGCCGGCGAAGCGGATGCGGAACTCGGGCGCCCGCTCGCGCACCGTGCGCCATGCTTCGTCGCGCACGTGGTCGAGGCGGGCGCGCGTCGCCGGCTCGATGCGCTCGACCGCGACGGCAATGGCGGCGACGATCGCGGCCCAGGAGAGCGCGCCGGTGAGGACTTTTTTTCCCGCGCGGAGCGGCATCTCGCGCTGACCCTGCTTCGTGCGATGCGGCGTCGGGGCTCGGGGATCGTACCGGTTCCCGCGCTCGCGCGACGCGGCTACTCTCTCGCCTTCGCGGCGCGTGCGCCACCGCGGCGGCGGGGCGGGCCGGCCGGCGCCGCGAGGTCGAGGACGAAAGTGATCCGTTGCGCCGTGCTCTTCTGCGCGCTCGCCGCCTCCGCGCGGGGCTTCGCGACTTTCGCGACACTCGCGACTCCGGCCGCGCAGGCCGCGGCGGGCGGCGCGGCGCAGGGCGTCGCGCGTGTGAACGCGCTCTACGACCAGAACCGCTTCGCCGAGGCGGCGCAGCTCGGCGAGCAGCTGGTGAAGGCGAACCGCGAGTCGGCCGAGGCGTGGTTCGCGCTGGCGCGCGTCCACCTCTCGACCGAGTGGACGATGCGGCGCGACGCGCGCGCCGAGAGCGCGATGCGCAACGTGCTCCGGATCGACGGGCGCAAGCCCGACACGGTGCGCTGGATCGCGACCGCGCAGTTCCGCCAGGCCAGGTACGAAGAGTGCCTGCCGCTGCTGAACGAGCTGGTCGACGCCGACCCGCCGCGCCTCTCCGGCGACCCGTTCGCGCAGATGCTCATGCTGCGCGCCAGCGTCCGGCTGCGGCGCGACGCGCTCGACGCCGAGGCGCGCGCGGCGGCGCGGCGAGACCTCGACCGCGCCCTCGCCGCCGTCCCCAACCACGGGCCGTCGCGCGCGCTGCGCTCCGAGATGCTGTTCGACGACGGCAAGGCGGCCGAGGCGCTCGCCGACCTCGAGGTGGCGTTGCGCGCGCTGCCGGGGGACAAGGGGGTCCACTACCAGCTGCAGGCGTGCCTCACGCGCCTCAAGCGGCGCGAGGAGGCCGACCGCCACCGCGAGATCTGGCGCATCCTGAACCGGCTGACCGACAGCGTCGCTTCGGCCAACGCGCCCGACGCCGCGACGCGGCGGGCGCTCCTCCAGAAGCTGAAGGAGCTCAACCCCGACGACCTCGCGCGGCGGCTCGAGCTCTGCGAGAGCGAGATCTCCGCCGGCGAGATCGACGCGGCGCTCGCCGAGTGCGACGCGCTCCTCGAGCGCAAACGCGGCTGGCCCGCGGCGCAGCACCTGCGCGACGAGGCGCTGCGCGCCAAGGCGGGCGCGCGCCCGAACCTGCCGAACGCCGTCCCGGCGCACGGGAAGGACGGCGGCGGGGAATGAAGCGGGTCCGCGGTCGCGCCGTCGCGCTGCTCGTCGCGGGGATCGTCGTCTCGATGCTCGCGACGCGCGGGCAGGAGAGCGCGCCCGCGCCCTCGTCCGCTCCCGCGCCGGCGGCGACGCCGATCGCGTCGCCCGCCTTCCTCCTGCGCGACGACAGCGGCATCGACTTCGTCCACCGCCGCTTCATGACGCCGGGCAGGAAGTACCTGAACGAGGTGATGGGCTCGGGCGTCGGGCTGCTCGACTACGACGGCGACGGCCGGCTCGACGTCTACTGCGTGCAGTGCTGCCCGCTCCCCGGCTACCCGGGCAAGACGCCGGCGCCGCCCGACGCGCTCTACCGCAACGAGGGGCGCGGCGCGGACGGGCGCGTCCGCTTCGCGCGCGTCGCCGACGCGGTGGCGGTGAAGAAGGCCGACGGCACCGTCGCGAAGAAGCCGCTCGGCCTCGGCGACCGCGAGTACGGCATGTCGGTCACCTGCCCCGACGTGAACAACGACGGCTTCCCCGACCTCTTCGTCACCAACGTCTGCCAGGGGGTGCGCTACCGCGACAAGGGCAACGGCGTGATGGTCGCCGTGTCGAACGGCGGCCGCGACACGCTCTACCGCAACAACGGCGACGGCACCTTCACCGATGTGACCGACAAGTCGGGGATCGTCGACGTCGACTGGAGCGGCGGGGTGGCGTGGGCCGACCTCGACGGCGACGGCGACCTCGATCTCTACCTCGCCAACTACGCCGTCCTCGACTTCGACCACTACAAGCCGTGCGGGACGAAGGAGCGCATCAGCTACTGCCACCCCGACGCGCTGCCGGCCGGGCCCGACCGCCTCTTCCGCAACGACGGCGACTTCAGGTTCGTCGACGTCACGAAGGCGGCCGGCATCGTCGAGCCGGGGAACGGCGGCCACGGGCTCGCGGCGCTCCCCTTCGACTGGGACGACGACGGGAAGCTCGACCTGTACGTCGCGAACGACACCGACCCCAACTTCCTCTGGCACAACGTGAGCGGTCCGGGCGGGATGAAGTTCGAGGAGGCGGCGGGCAGCGCCGGCATCGCGGTGAGCGGGGAGGGGCGGCCGCAGGCGTGCATGGGGAGCGACTTCGCCGACGTCGACGGCGATCTGCGCCTCGACCTCGCGTCGGCGAACCTCGGCCGCGAGGGGACCGTCCTCTACCTCCGCCGCGACGGCGAGCTCTTCGAGGACCGCAGCGCGCGCAGCGGCGTCCTCGCCCCGACCCTCCTCTACACCGGCTTCGGCCTGCGCTTCCTCGACTACGACCGCGACGGCGACATGGACCTGATCCAGGTGAACGGCCACGTGCTCGACGACGTGCACGACTTCGATCCGGCCCAGACCTTCGAGCAGGTGCCGAACTTCCTGGAGAACCGCGGCGACGGGACGTTCGCGGAGATCGGGCCGAGCCTCTCGCCCTTCTTCACGCGCGCCGACGTGGGGCGCGGGCTCGCGGTCGGCGACCTCGACAACGACGGCGACCTCGACGTCGTCGTCCTCGAGAACGACCACGCGGCGCGCGTGCTCGAGAACGTGCTCGTGACGTCGAACCACTGGATCGGCTTCCAGCTCGTCGGCACGCGCAGCCCGCGCGACGCGATCGGCGCGCGCGTCGTGGTCGCGTGCGGCGACAAGAAGCAGGTCCAGCAGGTGACCGGCTCGTCGTCCTACTTCAGCTGGCAGGACCTGCGCCTCTACTTCGGCGTGGGCGCCCGCACCGACGCGGCGAGCGCGGAGATCCGCTGGCCGTCGGGCCAGGTCCAGAAGCTCGAGAAGCTCGCGCTCGATTCCTGCCACACGGTCACCGAGCCGCGGTGAAAGAGGGGCGCGCGCCGATGGAGAGACCGGGCCGCGCGGCCGCGAAGGGCTTCCGGGCGCCACTCGGCGCCGTGGCCGCGATCGCCGCCGTCGCGCTCGTCGCCGGCGCGGCCGCCGCCGCGCTGCGCGCGCCACCGCCGTCCGCGCCGCAGGCCGCTCCCGCCGCGCCGGCGTTGCAGGCCGCTCTTGTCGCGCCGGCAACTCCATCCCTCGACGAGAAGGACACTGGTGTAGGCTTCCTCGATGACGGCCGGACCCTCGATCGTGGCGCCCGGAAACACGTCGTCGCGGCTCCACACCGCGACATCCCGCCAACCGCCGGAAAGCCAGATCTTTCGCTTGCCGACTGGCTGGCCGCTGTCGCGCGCATCCGCCGGCTTGGCTGCGGGCTTGGGCAAGCGGCCGATTGCCGAGGCGCGCAACGACACGATCTCGACGGCCGAACCTGGATTTGAATAGGAGAAGAATTGGCGGTGGAGATCGTGAAAATCAGAGATCAGCACCGACAGCGCCGCCTCATCGAGCCGGAGGGAGCGCAACGGCACCGTGAGCTCGAAGGCCTGCCCCTTGTAGTGCATGTCGGCCGCGAGCTCGATGTGACGGTCGCTCTCGGGGATGGCATCGGCATCGAGCCTTGCCCGCGCGTCGGCAACGAG
>DAINBU010000170.1:0-9153 GCA_036732755.1 Planctomycetota bacterium | reverse complement strand
CACGCTGCTGTCGGCGCACGAGGAGCTGACGCGCAAGGGCAACGGCAGTTTCGATGTGATGGTGATCGACATCGGACGCCCCTCGAACAAAAGCCTCGACTTCCTCCGACAGATCCGCGCCGCCGGCATCCAGGTCCCACTGATCTTCAGCTCGCGGCGCGAATCGGCCAACAAGCGCGTGCGCGGGCTCGAGCTCGGCGCGGACGACTACATCGCGAAGCCGTTCGAATGGCGCGACCTCCTCGCACGTCTGCGCGCGGTGGTCCGCCGCCAGCTGCGTGCGCTCAAGGTCCGGGTCGGCGTGTTCGAGGTGAACCTCGCGCAGCGGAGCGTCGAGATCGCCGGCGAGCGCCTCGACCTGAGCGCGCGCGAGTTCGACCTGCTCTGGATCCTCCTCGAGGCCGGCGGCCGCATCGTCTCGATGGCGGAGCTCCGCAAGCGGCTCTGGGACGACGGCCAGCAGCGCAGCAACGTCGTCGCGGTGCACGTGTCCCACCTGCGACGGAAGCTCTCGCGCACGGGCAGCGCGAACATCGAATCGGTGCGCGGCGAAGGCTACCGGCTGAGATTCTGAAGCCCGGTCCGACGTCGCGCTGCGACCGCCCACGCACCGCCCCGGGTTTCTGCAACCGGTGCTCGCCGATTGCGCGCGCATAGCTGAATTTGTTTCTCGTCGCGCGTCTCCGCGCTTCCGACGTGCCTGGAACGTGTTACCCCCGATCGGGCGGGCTTCCCGCCGCGGAGCGCCTGTGAACGTGGTGAACGAGCAACGAATCCATTCGAATCGCGACGGCGCGACCGGTCGCGCCGCCGCCGGTTTCTCGCTGGTCGAGGCCCTGATCGGCAGCACGATCCTCGTGATCTCGATCCTCGGCTTCGCCGCGAGCACGCTGGGCAGCCACGACCTGAGCCGCCGCGTCGAGGAGCGCGGCATCGCGCTCCAGACGCTCGGCCGCTTCGTCGAGCGGATCCGCGCCGATCCCGACTGGGCCGGGCTCTACGCCCGGCTGCGGCCGCTCTCGCAGGAGAGCGCCGGCGACGCGACGCTGTCGCGCCACTGCGTCGACACGACCCTCGCGACGCAGGCGGCCGCGACCTACTACCCCGATTTCGACGTGCCCGCGGTGCTGGGGACCGTGACCTTCCTGGTGCAGGTGCCGGTCAAGACGGACGCCGGCGTCGCGGCGCTGCGCGAGGACGAGGTCGCCCCGCGCTACGGGCTGCCGCACGACCTGAACGGCGACGGCGTGATCGACGGCAACTCGAGGGACGCCGACTACCGCGCCCTCCCGATCGTCGTGCGACTGCGCTGGCAGCGCGTCGGCAAGCCGACCTCGGAAGTGATCCTCGCGACGTGGCTGCGAGGAGACCGCTGATGCGCGCGCGCCACCGGCAGTCGGGTTCGTCGTTCGTCGAGATCGCGCTCGCGATGGCGTTCTTCGCCACGCTGCTCGTGAGCTTCTTCGCCGTCTACGGCTCGACCCAGCGCATGGCGAACCGGACCCGCGTCCTCCTCCAGGCCGAGAACGACGAGGAGCGCAACCTCTCCGTCATCGCGAACCTGCTGCGCGGCGCGGCGCTCGCGACGCTCGGCGGGTTCGATGCGGGCGGCGTCGCGACCGCTCCGACGTTCCAGGCGGTGACGGGCGTCGACGCCGCCGGAGTCCGCGTCCTCGGCACGGTGCAGGGCCTCGCCTGGCGCGCGCACGCCAACGCGGTCGACGGCATCGCGAATCCCGGCGAGATTGCGCTCACGCAGGACGGCGTGACCCGGACGCTGGCATCGCGCGTCCCGCTCGGAGGTTTCCGCGTGACGAGGTCGGCGAACTCGCTGCGCGTCACGCTCACGACGTACTCCACGATGAACGATCCCGGACGGACCGCAGCGACGGTCACCCGGGACATCTCCGTGTCGCTCAGGAACTGAGGTCATGCCTGGTCACGCTTCCCGGCCGGCAACGTCGCAGCGCGGCGCGATCGCCGTCACGGCGACCTTCTTCGCGCTGGCGCTCTGCGGCGTCGCCGTCACGCTGTTCTCCGAGGTCGCGAGCGTGAAGAAGCTCATCGACCGCGGCGAGGCGAACGTGCGCGCGCTCGAGGCGGCCGAGACGGGCATCGCGCTCGCCGAGGAGGAGATCTCGAGCCGGACGGACCCGGGCGGGGACGGCATCGGCAACCTGACCGGCACCTATGGCGGCGCGCGCTTCGTCGTGGCGACGGTGAACGACCCGCTCATCACCGATCAGTGGACGCTGCAGGCGCGTGGCACCCAGGAGACCGGCAGCCGTCAGGTCGAGGTCCGCATCCGGCGCGTGCCGATGGTCTTGTGGAGCTACGGCATGCTCTCGCAGAGCTCGATCACCATCAGCGGCGGCGGGACGACCGATTCGTTCGACAGCCGGCTCGGGACCTACGCCTCGCAGGCCACGAAGTCGGACCGGTTCGGGACGTACGCGTCGGCGAGCGGCCCGGTCGGGTCGAACGGCACGATCCTGCTCCAGAGCTCGGAGGTCCGCGGCGATTCCAACGCCGGACCGGGGTACACGACGACCTTGCAGGGCGTGGCGAACGTGACGGGCGTCACGACCTCGCTGACGACGGCGGTCGTGATTCCCGACACGCCGCTCGCAACGTTCACGGCGGCGGCGACCGTCAACGACAACGGCGCGTGGTTCACGACCGGCGGCACGTCCTACGACTCCGTGACCAAGACGCTCACGGTCGCGGGCGGCAACACGATCACGCTCACCAAGTCGACCTACTTCTTCTCGAAGATCATCCTGTCCGGCAACTCGAAGCTGATGATCGCGAGCGGACCCGTGAGGCTCTACGTCACGGACCAGGTCGACTTCAGCGGCGGCCAGATCGTGAACGCGACCCAATCACCGGCGAACCTGCAGATCTTCCAGCAGCCCTATGCCCTCCCGACGGGGTACACGCCGAGCGTGAAGACGGCGACGCTCTCGGGCGGCTCCTCGTCGGCGTTCGTCTTCTACGGTCCCTCCACGCCGGTCACGCTCAGCGGCAACGGCGACATCTTCGGCGCGATCGTCGGCAAGAGCATCACCGCGTCGGGCGGATCGAGGCTCCACTACGACCGGGCCGTGGTCGAACAGCTCGACGACGGCCACGCGCCGATCCGACGCGTCTACTGGCGCGACCTCGCGCCGCCGTTGCGGTAGGGACGAGCGATGCGAAGCGGCTTCTTCGCCGTCGGGATCGCATGCGCGCTCGCGATCGCGCCGTGCGCGGCGGCACAGAGCGCCTCCGCCGGAGCGGTCGAGCCGGCGGAAGCACCGGCGAGCTTCGAGGAGCTGATGGCACGGATCGGCGAGCCGCCGCGGCCCGACGCCGTGCACGCGCTCGTGCGCCACTCCCGCGTCGCCGATCCGGCGACGGCGAGCACGCTCGTGAGCGAGCTCGTGGGGCGGGGCGGCCACGCCGTCGCGCTCGAGCTCTCCGTGCTCGCGCGCCATCGCGACAGCGCGGTCCGGTTCGCCGCGCTGCGAGGCATCTCCGAGGTCGCCTTGCGGCGCGCCGACGCGGTCGGGTGGGTACGCGTCGCGCTGCGCGATCGGGAGGCCGACGTCCGGACCGCCGCGCACGAAGCCCTCGCCCGCATCGGCGACGCGACCGACGTGCCCGGGTTCCTGGAGGACCTCGTCTCCGACGACGAGCGGACGCAGGGCGCGGCACGCCAGGCGCTCACGACGCTGACCGGTCTCGCGATGCCGACCGACGGGCCCGTCCGCTGGTCGGACTGGTGGAAGGAGGCGCAGGCGACGCTGCCGGGGCGGCTCGACGAGGCGATCCGCCGGATCGACCTCGGCGGTGCGGCGGCCGACGTCCGCGACGCGCGGCGCCTCCTCGCCCGCTGCGCCTGGTTCGACGTCGGCAAGGTCGAAGAGACGACGCGCGCCTGGCTTCGCGCCCTGGACGCCCGCCACCGGATCGAGGGCTATCGCGCGGCCGCGACCTGCCGGCTCGGCGACCTCGCCGACGACGTGCGCCGCGCCGCCCGCGACGAGGTGGAATCGGAACCGGCGCTCGTCGCCGCCCTCAGCGCCAAGGTGCTCGGCGTGGAGGTCGAGAGTCGCGTGCACCCCGTCGTCGTGGCCGACCCTGTCGCGCTGCTCGAGGGCGAAGATGACGTCGGACCCACGCTGACGGACGAAGATCGCGAGGAATTCGAGCAGCGCCTCACGGCGCACCGGGATGAAGTCGCGAGGACGCGGGCGCGACGCCGGGCGAGAGGCTCGAGCGGCGGACTCGGCGGGGGCGACGCGGGCGGGTCGAGCTTCGACGGGAATCGTGCGCGGTCGACGAGCGACGCGCCGAACCTCGATCGCGCCGCGGCGATCAACCCGGTCGCGTCCGGCTTTCCGTCGACGTGGGCGTGGCTCGGGGTCCTGCTCGTGACCGCCTCGATCCTCCTCTTGCTGCGCCGTTCGATGGCGAAGCGCCGCGAGGAGGCGGAAAACCCCGTCGACGTCGAGAGGACCGAACCCCTCCCGATCGGCGAATGGGACGGGGGCGAAGACCCCGCGGACCGACGCCTCGCGGTCGAGCTCGCCGGCAGCGGCCTGCACCCCGAGGGACTCGCGGCCGCCGGCGTCCGGGCGCGTCAGGTCGCGCGCGTGATCCACGGCGCGCGTCTCTGGCTGGAGCGCAATTCGACGCTGCTTTTCGACATCGACTCCCGACACGCCGACGCGACGGCGAGGCGCGACCAGATGAAGCGCATGCTGGACGGCCGGACCGAGGGTCGGGTGGAAGCGACCGCGGTGAGCGAAGCGGTCGCCGCGGTCGACGCGATCTCGGCCGAGCGCGCGGCGGCGCGCCACGCGCTGTTCGACGCCGCGACCGCGGCGTTGACCTCCGATACGAAGGCGACGCTGGCGCGCATCATGGTCAACCAGGGGAGACGGCGCCTGCCGGTGCACTTCCTCGTCGTCGACCGGACGGACGAGGACTGGGACCGCCTCGGCGAGGCGCTGCTTGCCGAGCACCGGGTGAAGGGGACGAAGCGGGGACTCGCGCCCCCCATCCAGAAGTTCCTCGGCGAGGTGCTCTCGGACCTCGCCGTGTGGAATGCGCGGCGCAACCTGAACCAGAGCCTCGACGAGGTCATGCTCGCCTGGGTACAGGCGGTCTCGCCGCGACGACCGGCGATCACCGCCAGCGGCTGACCGCGCTGCGCGCTCCGCCCCGCCCTACTTCTTCGCGGGCGCGCTGACCGGCAGCTTCTCGTCCAGGAACTTCTGCACCTTCTCCCACGCGTCGGCGGCGGACTTGGTGTCGTAGTTCTTGTTCGACGGGTTGGCGAAGGCGTGGTCGGCGTCGAAGCGCAGGATCGTGTGGACGACGCTGGCCTCGGTGAGCGCCTTGTCGAACGCGTCGACCATGGGCGGATCGATCGCCTTGTCCTTGTTGCCGAAGACGCCGAGCAGCGGCGCCTTGATCGCGGCGAGCTTCTTGGCGTCGGATTCCGGGAAGCCGTAGTACATCACGCACGCGTCGAGGTCGGGCGCGTTGAGCGCGAGGCGCAGCGACATGCCGCCGCCGAAGCACCAGCCCAGGCTGCCCACTTTTGTCGCCTTGATGCGCGCGTCCTTCTTCACGAAGTCGCGCGCCGCGAGCAGCGTCTTCACCGCCTGGTCGGCGCGGGCGTTGGCGGCCTGCGCCAGCTCGCTCGCCCCCTTGGGGTCGGTGGCGGTCTTGCCGCCGTAGAGGTCGACCGCGAGCGCCGCGCGTCCCGTCAGGGTCAGCCGATCCGCCCAGTGCTTGATGTGGGAGTTGAGCCCCCACCACTCGTGGATCACGATCACGGCCGGCAGCCCCGGCGCGGCCTTCTCCGGCAGGGCGAGGTAGGCCTTGGTCCCGTCGGAAAGATCGACCAGGGTCCCCTTGGCGGGAGGCGCCTCGCTCTCCTTCAGCTGGTGGAGCTTCTGGAACTCCTCTTCGGAGAGGCCGCCGCTCGGCCGATCTTGGGATGTCGGCGCCGCCGGCTCCACCTTCTTCCCCTCCTGCGCGAACGCCGCCACGGCGGCGAGCGACGCGACGACCGCGAGCGCGATTCCCTTCGAGCGAGCCATCTCCATACCTCCCGAGACGAACGCGACCTTCGGCGGCCGGATTCCGGAACGACGGGGCGTCGAGCGGTTTACCAGACCGCGCGGACGCGCGCCCCGTGCGCGGACTTGTCTCCGCCGCGACGGCGGGCACGATGCTGCGCCTGTTCCGGGGTGTGGCGGAGTCCGCATGACGCAGCGCTCTCGTCGCCAGCTCGCAGCCGGACTTGCGTCCGTGGCGATGGCGATCGCGTCGAGCGCGTCGGCGCAGGAGGGTGGCCGCATCACGGTCGCCATGCCCTCGCCCAAGGTCCCCGAAGGCTTCGTCATCGAGCTGGTGGCGAAGGCGCCCGAGGTGCGCTGGCCGTCGGCGGTGCACTGCATGGATGACGGCTCGCTCCTCTTCGCCGAGGACGCGATGGACATGCCGGGGCCGGCCGACCAGCCGATCGACCGCGTCTTCCTGCTGCGCTTCCGGCCCGACGGCACCTTCACGAAGACGCTCTTCGCCGACCGCTTCTTCGCCGTGATGGGGATGCAGCAGATCGACGACACCGTCTACGTGATGAACATGCCGAACCTCACGGTGCTGCGCGACGTCGACGGCGACGGCGTCGCCGACCAGCGCCGGGAGCTGCTGGTCGACCTCGGCCCGCCCGCGCCCGGCTGGCCCGGCGGCTTCAACGACCACGTCGTGAGCGGGCTGCGGCTCGGGATGGACGGCTTCCTCTACGTCTCGGTCGGCGACAAGGGGATCCCGCTCGCGCACGCGACCGACGGCGGCGAGTTCCAGCTGCGCGGCGGCGGCGTGGTGCGCGTGCGGCCGGACGGCTCGCGCCTCGAGCTGGTGGCGTCGGGCACGCGCAACCACCTCGACGTCTGCATGAACGAGCGCGACCACGTCTTCACCTACGACAACACCGACGACGGGCTCGGCTGGTGGACGCGCCTCTCGCACTTGATGCCGACCGGGTACTACGGCTACCCCTGGGACTACCAGGCCCACACCGAGCGGATGCTGCCGTGCATGCGCGACGACGGCGGCGGCTCGGGCGCCGGCGGGCTCGTCTACCGCGAGGACGCCTGGCCGCAGGACTTCCGCGGCGACCTCTTCTGCTGCGACTGGGCGGTGGGCGTCGTGCGGCGCTACCGCGTCGAGCCGTCGGGCGCCTCCTACCAGTGCACGCTGCACGAGGACTTCGCGACGGCGGGCGAGGCGGTCGAGTTCCGGCCGCTCGACCTGTGCGAGTCGCCCGACGGCCGGTACCTCTACGTCGCCGACTGGAACCATCCGGGCTGGACCAGGCCCGACGTCGTCGGCCGGCTGTGGCGCATCCGCCGCGCCGACGACCGTCCGGGCGCGCCGTGGCGCAGCACGCGGCGCCTCGACGGCGGGCTGCGCGAGGTCGCGCGCAAGCTCGCCGACGACGAGCTGATCGACAACCTCGCCCACCCGTCGTTCAACAAGCGCGTCGCGGCGCAGCGCGAGCTGTCGCGCCGCCTCGCCAACGACCCGGCGCGCAAGCGGACGATCGCGCAGGGCGTGAAGTCGGCGACCGACGCGCGCACGCGCCGCCACCTGGTCTGGGCGCTGTCGAACGCGGGGGCGATGCCCGACGACGTCCTCTTCGAGGCGCTGCGCGAGCCGAGCGGCGCGAGCGTCGTCAACGGCGACACGCGCGCCGAGATCGTGCGCGCCTACGGCGTGCGGCGCAGCCACGACAAGACCTTCATCTCGATCGCGTCGAACCTCGTCGTGAACGACCCCGACCCGATGGTGAAGCGCGAGTGCGCCATCGCGCTGGGCCGCAGCCGCGACCCGGGCTGCCTCTGGAACCTGGTGCGCGCGCTCGACGCGACCGAGGACCTGTTCGTCCGCTACGCGATCCGCCAGGCGGTCCACGCGCTGCCGTGCAACTGGAGCGTGCTGATCCAGAAGTTCATCTCGCTGGCGTCGCCGCGCGCGCAGCAGGACCTCTGGCTCGCCCTGCGCGACATCTACGACGTCGAGCTGATGAAGCAGCTCGCGCTCGGCGTGACCTTCTCCGGCTTCAGCAACGAGCAGCGCGTCGCCGACTTCGAGGTGCTCGCGGCCGCCCACCGCCGCGACCTCCCCTGGGACGGGAAGTGGTGGCAGACGCAGCCGGCGCGCTCGCCGCGGCCGGTCCGGACCGAGGCGTGGGAGGGGACGGAGATCGTCGTCTCGGCGATCTCGCAGGCGTTCGACAGCCGGCTCCCCGAGCTGCGCGCCGCCGCGCTGGCGGCGGTGCGCGAGACGAAGGAGCCGACGCTGCTCGCGCGCGTGAGCGACCTCCTCGCGCGCTCGACGATCGACTCGGAGCGCGTGGCGGCGCTCGAGTCGCTGATCGCGATCCGCGGCGACGACGCGCTCGACGACCTCGCGCCGCTCCTCTCCGACCGCTGCGTCGACGTGCGCCTCGCGATGGTGAAGGCGTACGGCGCGTCGCGCCTCGACCGCATCACGGCGGCGCTCGCGCCGCTCGCCGCCGACCCGGCGACGCACGACGCGGTGCTCGCCGCGCTGGCGCGCCACCCCGATCCGGCCGCGCTGCCGCACTACCTCGACGGGCTCGCGCGCGGCGGCGAGCTGCGCGAGGCGTGCCGCGGCGCGATGGTGGCCGTGCGCGCGCAGGTGCGCATCCCCCTCGAGGGGATGCAGGAGCGCGGCGAGCTCGCGCCGGCGCTGCTCGACGAGGCGCGCACGCTCTACTCGCTGCCGCAGCCGATCGTCGTCTGGAACCTCTTCGGTCCGCTCGCGAGGGGCGTGCACGTCGCGGCGCTCGAGGGTCCGCCGCGCGACGTCGAGTCGGCGCTGCGCACCGGCATCGAAGGTCGCGACGGCGCGAAGCTGCGCCCGCTCGAGACGCGCGCGGCGCCCAACTCGGGGCGCGTCGACCTGCACGCGCTCGTCTCGCAGGAGGGCGCCGTCTGCGCCTACGCGGTCGCACGCGTCGAGATGGCGGAGGCGTGCCGCGCCCGGCTCTGGATCGGGAGCGACGACGGCGCGGCCGTGTGGGTGAACGGCGCGAAGGTGGTCGATTCGCCCCTCGACCGCCAATGG
>DAINBU010000169.1:0-9359 GCA_036732755.1 Planctomycetota bacterium | reverse complement strand
GGCGTCGAGCCTCAATCTGCTGGCGGGTGGGTTCCGGCGCATCGACCTCGCGAAGGAGGCGATCGACATCCTCAAGCTCGCGCGGCTCGTCCATCCCGACGACCTGGTCGTCAACGTGAACCTCGGCTGGATGCTCTACAGCGACGTCGATCCGCCGCAGCTCGACGAGGCGATGCAGTGCCTCTCCGCGGCGCTCGCGCTCGAACCGGGCTCGACGCCGTTGCTCGGGATGATGGGCCGGCTCCTCGTGGTCAACCTCGGCGATGCGCCGCGCGGGCTCGCGCTGCTCGACCAGGCGGTGCACGCGGCGCCGCAGTCCGAGGAGGTCCTCTGGCATCACATGCGCGCGATGCGCGAGCTCTTCCGGCTCGAACCGCTGCTCGCCGACGCGCGCGCCCTGGTGCAACTGTTGCCGAACGACATCGACGCGCACGACGAGCTCGGCCACGCCCTGCAGATGATCGGCGACTACGACGGAGCGCTCGCGACCTACCGCGAGGCCGTCCGCCTCGTTTCCGCCGACGGCTGGGCTCACGTCGGCGTCGCGCGGACGCTCCTCCTCCGGGGCGAGCTCGACGCGGCGGCCGAGTCGATCGATTCGTCGCTGCGGCAGAGGGTCGCGGCCTACGCGCTCTGGCTCGACCTCGCGGTGGTTCGCGCGGCGCGCGGCGATCGCGACGGCGCGAAGGAGGCGTTCGCGGCGGGCGTCGAGCGGTGCGGCCGCAACGCGGGATTCCAGGCCGATGCCGCGTGGTCGATCGCGACCTGCGCCGACCACGGCCTGCGCGATCCCGCCCTCGCGCTGACGCTCGCGCGCGACGCGGCCGACCGCGAGCCCAGACGCGCGGCTTTTCAGCGGTCGCTCGCCGCCGCCCTCGCCGCGAACGGCGACTGGAAGGAGTCCGCCGCCGCATTCGAGCTCGCGATGAAGCTCTCCGACGGCGGCATCCCGATCGACTGGATCTTGCTCGCGATGGCGCACCAGAAGCTCGGCGCGCACTCCGAGGCGCTGCGCTGGTACCAGAAGACGGACATGTGGATCGAGCAGCACGCCTGCAGGAACGCCGAGCTCCTGCGCTTCCGCGGCGAAGCGCGCGCGCTGCTCGGCGTCGGTGGGACGGACGGGCGTTGAGGCGCGAGGCGTCCGCGATGGATCGCGAGCGAGAGGTTACGGTGCCGTAGCGCTGCGGCTCGATCGGGCGGCGCCGCCTTGGGAGAATCCGGCCGGGCAATTGCCAGCGGCGCGGCCCCTCGCGACTCGTCGAGTGGCGAAGTTCAAGTCGACGAGATTCACGTCCTGGAGTCCGCGAGTGCACCGCTCGACCGTGTTCCGACTCTTCGTGACCATCGTGTCCGTCGCGACTCTGCCGAGTCGAATGCTCCTGGCCCAGGACACGACACGCGTCAGCACCGATTCGACGGGAACGGAGGGGAACGGCAACAGCTCGTGGGCGGCTCTGTCTTCGGACGGCACGACCGTCGCATTCCAGAGCGATGCGACGAACCTCGTCGCGAACGACACGAACGGGACGTGGGACGTATTCGTCCGCGATCGCGCGACCGGCATCGTGACGCGCGTCAACGTCGACAGTGCGGGATTGGAGGCCAACGCCTACACCTTCTTCAACTCAGCGCAGTCGATCTCGTTCGACGGCAACCGGGTCGCGTTCAGCAGCTACGCATCGAATCTCGTCGCGAGCGACACCGCTGGCCATTTGGACGTCTTCGTCCACGACTGCTCGAGCGGGACCACGGAGCGGGTGTCCGTCGATTCGTCAGGCGCCGAGGCGGACGGGGACTCGCTCGTCTCCGTGATCTCCGCCGACGGGAACGTCATCGCCTTCGGGAGCGACGCCTCGAACCTCGTCGCGAACGACACGAATGGCGCGTACGACATCTTCGTACACGACCTCTCGACGGGCGCGACGGAGAGGGTGAGCGTCGATTCCCTCGGAGCCGAGGCCGACGGTACGAGCAGATTCCCGTCGATCTCCGCGGACGGCCGCTTCGTCGCGTTCGAGAGCCTCGCCACGAACCTGGTTGCCGGAGACAAGAACAAGGAGCAGGACGTCTTCGTGCGCGACCGGCTGCTCGGAACGACGAAGCGCGTGAGCGTGTCTCCTTTCGACAGAGGCGGCAATGGCACGAGCGAGGTTCCGTCGATCTCGGGCGACGGCCGCTTCGTCGCATTCCTGAGCTCCGCGACGAACCTGGTCGCGAACGACACGAACGGCGTCGAGGACGCCTTCGTCTTCGATCGCGCCACCGCGACGATGGTCCGCGCGAACGTCGACTCCGCGGGCACCGAGTCCGCCGGCAACTGCGGCTGGCCGACGATGTCGCTCGACGGGCGCGTCGTCACGTTCGACAGCACGGCGACCGACCTCGTGACGGGCGACACGAACCAGCGACGCGACTGCTTCGTGCACGACCTCGTGACCGGCGCGACGACACGCATCAGCGTCGATTCGACCGGCACCGAAGGGAACGACGACTCCAGCGGCTTCATCGCGATCTCCGCGGACCACGGCGTGTTCGCCTTCGCCAGCGCCGCGACCAACCTGATCGCTTCCGACACGAACGGCTTCGCCGACGTCTTCGTCCACGAGCACTGCAGCCTGCCGGCGAACTGGTCGAACTACGGCGCCGGTCTCGCCGGAACCCTCGGCGTGCCCGCCCTCGTGTCGAGTCAGCTCCCGGTGCTCGGATCGACGATCGCCGTCGACGTCGGGAATTCGCTCGGTGCGCCGACGATCGGCGTCCTCCTGGTCGGGACAATGCGGGGAGCCTTCCACACGAAGTTCGGCGCCGACGTCCTGGTCGCGCCGACGCTCCTCGTGCCGATCTCGTTCTCGTACGGGAGCGATTCGTTCACGGGCACGCTCCCGACCGACGTCGAGCTCTGCAGCACGAGCATCGACCTGCAGGTCCTCGAGCTCGACGCGGGCGCGCCGCTCGGCGTCTCGTTCACGCCAGGCCTCGAGCTCGTGCTCGGACGCTGAGACTCGAATCGGCGGAAAACGGGGCGTCGAACGGGGGATCCCGGTGCGCGGCCGTCACTTCCGCTTCGTGGCGCGCTCCATCGTCCGCACCTCGACCTTCCCCTCGCCGTCGACGCGCGCGTAGGTCGGCGGGTCGCTGCGCGGGTGGAAGGAGAAGGCGAGGTCGTCGAACCAGTGGTGGGCCGGCGGCGCGCCCGCGGGCGCGGCGGGAGGAGCGTCGGGCGCCGGCTTTCCGGCGCGGGCCCGGTCGGGGTTGGCGCGGTCGATCAGCGCGCCCGACTCCTGGCGCGAGAGGTAGACCGTCCCGACGGCATTCCGATCGACGCGCAACAGCAGCTCGAACTCGGGGCGGCCGGTGAAGCCGGCATCCTTCCAAGCCGGCAGCACGAGCGCGTCGAGCATCGGCTCCGAGAAGCCGCTCTTCCCGGCGGCTTCGAGCTCGATCTCCCGCCGCGGATCGAGCTTGCGCCACTCCATGAGCCAGCGCTGCTTCGCAGCGCACGCGCACGCCTCCTCGAAGAGCGCGAGGAAGTCGTCCCACGACTGCGCCGGCTTGCCGTCGACGAGGAAGTCGTGCCAGCGCGCCGAGTCGATCGCGGCCGGACCCTTCACGTCGAGTTCGAAGAACATCGCCTCGGGCTGCAGGTTGATGTTTCCGGTCATGACTTCGCGCACCGCGAGTGTCGCGGAGGCGCGCTCCCAGCCGGTGAGCTTGGTGTACGCCTGCTCCGAGAGCGCCGTGTCGAGCTCGCGGCCGACCAAGCGCTCCCAGAACTGCCCGTTCGTCCAGAATCGATCGGGCCACCACGAGCTGCCGTCGACGCCGTCGACGCACGGCCCCTTCGGGTCGAGCAGCTTCAGAACGGCGCGCGGCACCGCGAGGTCCTCGCTCTTGAAGGTTTCGCCGCCGACGCGCACCGTCCACGGGAGCATCCACGGCACGAGCCCGTCGCTCTCCGCGACCACCTCCTGATCATCGAGCTTGAAGGTGACGCGCACGCGCCGCGACTCGGTGCTCCCCCACAGGCCGCCGAGCAGCTCCGTGCGGACCCTCGGAGCGACGCGCTCCCACGCGAGCAGCGGCTCGAGCTCGGGAGGCAGTGGCGGACCGCCGGTCGCGCTGCCCTTGCCGCCCTTCTTGAACGACTCGGGCATCACCGTCGCGACGATCGCGTCGCGGTGCGCCTCGAACGACGCCTTCGTCACGCCGACTTCGGTCAACAGGTCGGGCACCTCGCGGCGCGCCGACGCGACCGCCTTTCTCAGAGCCTCCATCTCGTCGCGGGAGAGCTTGCGCCCGTCGCACGTGAACGCGTTGCCCGCGAGGACCCAGTCGCGGCGCTGCTCCTCATGGTGGAAGCAGCCGCGCGCCATCTGCTCGACGGCGACCGTCGGCGCGGGCGACGGCACGGGTGCCTGGGGATGCGCAGCGAACAGCAGGGCGAGGACGAGAGTGGCAGTGCACGACATCGCGCGGCTCCTGACGACGACGGCGAGGGGGCCCGGCGGGTGGCGGAGAAACGTCGCCGGCGGCGCCCCGTTCCCCGATTTCCTACCTTCCTTCCTCTTCATACGTCCGGATCGCGCCGTGCCGCTCCCCTGCGGCGGCGAAGCGCACCCCGCGGAACATGAGAACGCCCGCGGGCAGCTCCTCGACCGGCAGCGGCCCTTGGTCGAAGCGGACGATCCAGCGCGGCCGGCCCGTCGCCAGCGTCGCCTCGTACGTCGGCGCGCGGAAGCTCGCGACGCGCGCGCGCCGCAGGCCCGACTCGTAGGCGAGCGTCAGGTCGTCGTAGCCCGTCGGGTCGGAGTCGACGACGAGGACGCCCGGTCCGCTCGCGGTGAGGCGCTGCAGCTCTTCGATCACCGGTTCGAGCCGCCGCAGGTTGCGCGAGCACGGGGTGATCGGCAGGAACGACTCGGCGAGACTTGCCGACGTGAAGACGGTGAACGCGCCGAGCCCGACGACCCACAGCGCAGCGCTCGCGACGACGACGCGCAGGCCCGTCGTCGCTCCGATCCGGCAGACGCGCGCGAGCGCGATCGCTCCGGGCTCGACGAAGAGGCAGAGGAGCGCGAGCTCGTCGACCGCGAAGCGCGCGAGCGGGACGAAGCTCGAGAAAAAGAGCGCCCGTGCCGTGTAGTAGGCGAGCGTCCCGGCGGCGAGCGCGACGATCCACCACGACGGGTGGCGCCGCCTTACGGCGTCGACCGCGCCGACGCCCCCCGCGATCGCCGCCAGCGGCGACAGCGAGAGCAGCGCGAGCCCCGGCCAGAAGAAGAGCGTGAGCCACTGCATCTTCGCCGCGGTCCAGGACGTCGCCTCGCTCACGTACCACGCGCGATGGAACGCCTCGATGTCGTGCAGCGGGTAGAGGGGATCGCCGGTCGCGCGTGCGTTGCCGACCATCCACAGCAGCGGGAACGACGCGGCGACCGCCGCGAAGACGAGCGTCGGCCGCAGCCGGCGCGTCCCGAGCGCGACGCGCAGCACGAAGCACGGCGCCCAGAGCCAGAGGTTGTACCGGGTCGCGCACGCGAGCGTGGTCGCGAGGCCGGCCGCGACGAGCGGCCCGCTCCGCCCCGAAGCGATGCCCGCCTCGATCCGTTCGAGCGCCGACAGGACGAGGAAGAGGCAGAGCGCCTCGCTCGCCGCCGTCGTCGAGCACTGGATGTGCAACCCCCACCACGAGAAGACCAGCGCCGCGACGACCGCCGCCCGCTCACCGAAGAACCGGCGCGCGAGCGCCATCAGCGGCACGAGCGCCGCGACCCCGAAGACGAGGCTCACCAGGCGGCCGCCGGCGGGCGCCTCGGGCCAGACGAGACCGACGAGCCCGACCAGGACGATGTGCAGCGGCCCGTACTGCAGCACGCCGTCGGTGAACGCGGTCGGGACGTGGGGATGGGCGGCCCAGTCGAAGGCGAGCCAGGTGCGCGCGACCGCGTCGCCCCAGACGTTCTTCGCGAAGGGGAAGACCGCGAGCCGCAGGACGAGCGCGAGCCCGAGCAGCGGCAGCGTCGCGCGTTTTCCCGGATTCGGTTCGATTCGGAGCTCGGGCGAGTTCGTCGTCGTCACGGCCGGCACGCTACATCTTCGCGAATGCGCGCTCATGCGACCGCGGCTCCGTCCTCGGGGGCACATGCTTTGCACTCGCCTCTTCGCGAGGAACGACGAAATGAATCAACGATGTGGGACCCGAGCAATCGGGTAGTCGAAGGCTCGTATGGCTTCGCTCGGGGCGGTCGGGTTCGTTCACTCCGGCCGCCCCGCTCCTTTGGGAGAGAACCGGGTCCGATGATCCGATCCTTCCGTCGAACGGAGAAGCAACGTGAATTGGGACCAGATCAAGGGCGACTGGACGATGCTCAAGGGCAAGGTGAAGGAGCGCTGGGGCAAGCTCACCGACGACGAGCTGACGACGATCGCGGGCAAGCGCACCGCACTGCAGGGCGCCATCCAGGTGCGCTACGGCTGCGCGAAGGAGCGCGCCGACAAGGAGCTCGACGAGTTCGCGGAAAGACTAGTCCGCTGAGCCCGCGTCGCTG
This sequence comes from Planctomycetota bacterium, assembly GCA_036732755.1. Classification (GTDB taxonomy): domain Bacteria; phylum Planctomycetota; class B15-G4; order B15-G4; family SIAN01; genus DASRRB01. The sequence goes on along the minus strand of DAINBU010000169.1, from coordinate 2,808 downwards.
CCCAGTTGCACGGGGGCGCGCGCCTCCACGAACTCCTTGAAGCGCCAGAGGTCGCCGGCGGCCGGAGCCGGAGCGATGCGAGACCGCGAATCGCGCTCGCGCTCTTCCGTGGAATAGTCGATCTCGAGCGTCATCCGGGTCTTCGTAGCGCCGAGGCTCTCGAACGTCACCGATGCCTGCCCGAACTCGCCCCGCCATGCGATGCATCGCCCGGGATCCTGTCGCGTGATCTCGGTGATCCATGTGACCGGAACGCCGGCGATCTTCGCCCTCCACTCGAGCCGTCTTCCGTCGAGCCGGCGCACGCCGTCGACGTACCGCATGAAGTACGGATAGGCGTCGACGCGCGTCCAATTCCCGTATGCGATCTCGAGCGGGACCTGCGCGTCGATCGTCTCCGCGATGCTTGCCAAGACCCGCACCTCCCGGTCGCAGCCACCCCTCGACGACGTGCACGAGGCAATTGAGCGGCCGCACCCGCGCAGCCCCCCTTTCGATGTCGATCGTGACGGTGTCGCTCGTGGGATGCGCCGTCGCGCGCCGCCGCGTGACGTCGCAGGCGGCGAGAGTGCACTTTGTAGAAGGGAGACGTCCCCTTGCTCTCGCTGCGAGGGCCCGCCATCCTGCCGCCAGCACTCCCCCGGGACCGAAAACTCTCTTCGAGGCCGCGCCCGGCTCCAAACGTGCGTGGACAGCCGGAGAACCGACCCGACCGTTCCGGCCGCAGTGAATGCGAGTAGGGTGTCCCGCCGATGAGCGACGCTTTCGGACTGGCGACAGGAGACGACGGCGCGGTGCGAGCGGCGCGTCCACCTCTCGCTCGTCCGAACGGCCTCGACGGCTACGCCGCCGAAATCGTGCGAATGCTGCGCGAGCCGCTCTTGATCCTCGACGGCGAACTGCGCGTTCACGCGGCGAGCGAAGCCTTCTACGGCACGTTCAAGTCCACCGCGGAAGCGACGATCGGACGGCGGATCTACGAGCTCGGCAGCGGCCAGTGGGACATCCCCGCGCTGCGCAAGATCCTCGAGGAGCTGCTGCCGTCCAACGGCGAAGTGGCCGATTACCCGGTCGAACACGAATTCGAGGGGATCGGGCGGCGGACGATGCTGCTCAATGCCCGCCAGCTCCACGCGGAGGGCGACGACGCGAAGCTGATCCTCGTCGCGATCGAGGACGTCACGGAGCGGCGGCGGGCGGAACTCGAGATCGCACGCCATCGGGCGTGGCTCGCGACCACGCTCCGCAGCATCGGCGATGCCCTGATCGCCACCGACGTCGACGCGCGCGTCATCTTCATGAATCCCGCCGCGGAGCGGCTGACCGGTTGGGCCAGCAGCGACGCGAACGGAAGACCTCTCGACGAGGTCTTCAACATCGTGAACGAGGCGACCCGCGCAGCGGTCGAGAGCCCGGTCAGCAAGGCCATCCGCTGCGGCTCCGTGGTCGGCCTGGCGAACCACACCCTGCTCATCGCGAAGGACGGCACCGAGCGGTCGATCGACAACAGCGCCGCCCCGATCCGCGACCAGTCGCCGGATCCCGCGGCCGCCCTCTTCGGCGTGATCCTGGTCTTCCACGACATCACGGAACGACGTGCGACCGAACGCCAGCTGCAGATGTCGGAGACGCGCTACCGCCGGCTGTTCGAGGCCGCGCACGACGGCGTCCTGATCGTCGACGTCGACACGCGGCGGATCACCGACGTCAACCCGTTCCTCGTTGAACTGCTCGATTACCCGCGCGAACACTTCATCGGCAAGGAGCTGTGGGAGATCGGTTTCTTCCGCGACAAGGCGAGCAGCCAGGCCGCGATGCGCGAGCTCCACGAAAAGCACTCGATCCGCTACGAGAACCTGCCGCTGGAGGACCGCCGCGGGCGGCGCCATCCGGTCGACGTGGTGGCCAACCTCTATCTCGAGGACCTCGCCCCCGTCATCCAGTGCAATATCCGCGACATCAGCGCGCGCACGATCCACGAGCGCGAGCGTGAGGCGCTGCTCGCCAACGAACAGGCGGCGCGCCTCGAAGGCGAGGCCGCCAACCGCGCGAAGGACATCTTCCTCGCGACGCTGAGCCACGAGGTCCGCACGCCCCTCAACGCCATCCTCGGCTGGGCGACGATCCTGCGCGGCAAGCAGTGCAGCGACGAGGAGGTCCGCGAGGGGATGGAGGTCATCGAACGCAACTGCCGCGCGCAGACGCAGCTGATCAACGACGTCCTCGACATCTCCTCCATCGTCTCCGGCAAGCTGCGCCTGGAACTCAGGCCGTGCGACCTCGCCATCCCGATCGAGGCCGCGATCGAGACCATGCGACCCGCCGCGAGCGCGCGCCACGTCCGCATCGAAGCCGATCTCCACCCCTCTTTCTCCTCGGTCGCGATCGCCGCGCCGCCCGTCTTCTGCGACGTGGATCGGATGCAGCAGGTGATGTGGAACCTGCTCTCGAACGCGGTCAAGTTCTCCGCGAAGGGCGACACGATCCGGGTCGCGCTGGACCGCACGGGGTCGCAGGCGCGCATCGTCGTCACCGACACCGGACGCGGCATCACCCCGGACTTCCTGCCGTACGTCTTCGACCGTTTCCGCCAGGCCGACGGCGGGACGCGCAGGAACTACGGCGGACTGGGACTCGGCCTCTCGATCGTGAAGCACATCGTCGAGCTGCACGGCGGGACGGTGAAGGCCGAGAGCGATGGCGAGGGTCGCGGCTCGACGTTCACCGTCGTGCTCCCGATTCGCGCCGTCTCCGTCGACGACGGCATGGACGACGATCACGACGCGACCCACGCCGGCGTCGACGCCG
>DAINBU010000168.1:0-9408 GCA_036732755.1 Planctomycetota bacterium | reverse complement strand
CGCGGGGACGCGTGCGAGCAGGTGTGATCGGATACTTTGCGGGGGGCGGCGCGAAAGCGCCGCCCCCCGTCTTTTCGTCCAACCAGCGTCGCCGCGCGGCGCACTCCGCGCGCCGCGCAGTTGCGCGAGGCCGGCGCCGCCTGCACGATGGTGAACTCTCGCCCGTCCTTCGCGAGGCCCCCCGGCCGAGCTCCTTCCCGGACGGCGGACGCGCGCGAGCCCGGCGCGCCGGCGGCGGACCCGGGCGGAATGGAGATCCTCGATGAAGCTGGTGCAATGGACGTTGGCGATCGTGGTCCTGGGGACGTCGGCGTGCGGCACGCCGACCCGTCGCATCGACCCCGACCAGGACGACGACGTCGGCGGGACGGGGATCGACGCCGCGGACGTGCGGACGACGGCCGACCAGATCTGCCGCGCGCTGCTCAGCAACCGGACCCTGTTCGAGAAGGGGACCCCGGTCGTCGTGATCCAGACGCCCGACAACCGTACGCGCTTCCAGATCGACTCCTCGATCTTCGTCACGTCGATGCGCGCGAAGCTGATGGAGTCGGCCGAGGGCCGGATCATGTTCATCGCGCGCGAGGACATGAAGGCGGTCCTCGACGAGCGCGAGCGCAAGCGCTCCGGCGCCGTCAGCGTGCCGACCGACGCGTCGGGCAAGCCCGATCTCGCCGCCGCGCCGCTCGGGACGCAGTACTTCCTGACCGGCACGCTGCAGAGCATCAGCAAGCAGGACGGCGAGGCCGTCTCGGACTACACGCTCGCGACGTTCCGCGTCGTCGACGCCGAGACCGGCGCCCTCATCTTCGAGCGCGGGTACGACTGGAAGAAGATCGGCTCGAGCGGCGTGATCTACCGCTGATCGCGCCGCAGCACCCTCCGGTCATGGCTCGTCGGAAGCTCGCGCTCGCGGTCCTGCCGCTGGTCGCGTGCGCGTGCTCCGCCTACGACACGCACGCCGTCGGCGAGGCGTACTACCGCGGCCGGCCGGAGGAGGCGTCGCGCCGCCTCGCCGAGCTGCTCGAGGCCGACCCGGAAGGGCGCGCGCTCTACCTCAACGAGCGAGGGGTCCTCGAGATCGAGGCCGGGAACTTCGACGCCGCCTACCGCGACTTCGTCGAGGCCAACCAGATCATGGAGGCGCTCGGCGGCTCGTCGTCCGACGAGGTCGGCGCGATCGTCGGGCAGGAGGCCTCGAAGATCTGGCGCGGCGAGCCCTACGAGAAGTCGATGAACGGCTACTACCTCGGCGTCGTCGAGCTGCTGCGCGGGGTCGACGACAACGCGCGCGCCGGCTTCAAGAACTCGATCTTCTTCGACTCGAGCAACCAGGGCGAGCAGTACCAGTGCGACTTCGCACCGGCCTACTTCCTCGAAGGCTTCGCGAGCGGGCGCCTCGGCGACGCGGCGACCTTCGCGGAGGACCTCACGAAAGCGCACGACCTCGTGCCCGACGCGCCGATCTTCCACCCGGAGAAGAAGGGCAACCTCGTCGTGATCGTCGACGTGGGACGCGGACCGACCAAGGTCGCGACCGGCGCGCACGGGGAGGAGATCCGCTTCGTCGAACACCCCGAGCGGCCGGCCCGCATCGACGTCGTCGCCGACGGGACGAAGCTCGGCGAGGTCGAGCACGCGGGCGGCGACGTCTTCTTCCAGGCGACGACGCGCGGCGGCCGCGTCTTCGACCGCATCCTGAAGGGCAAGGCGATCTACAAGTCGGCCGCCCAGGCGGCCGGGATCACCACCCTGGTCATGGCGGACGAGTTCAAGGGTCGGGGCGAGACGGCGGCCATCATCACCGGCATCGCGCTCCTGCTCTCGTCGATCTTCGTGCGCGCCGAGGCCGACACCCGGCACTGGACGACGCTTCCCTGCGAAGTGCAACTGTTCCGCGGGACCCTGTCTCCAGGCGCGCACGAGATCCAGATCGTCCCGAGCACGGGACGCGTCGCGATCCAGAGCGCGCGGACGATCGAGGTGCCTGCACACGGCGACGTGGTGATCTACGCACGGGTCCTCAATTGAGGAACGCTCCATGAAGAAGCTCTTGCCGCTGCTCCTGCTCCTCGTCGCCGCGTGCGGCGGCCTGCCCCACGCCGCCGACGAGAAAGACCCGGACGACGCCGCGACCGCCGACACGACGGTCCTGTTGATCCTCGACGACGACCTGCGTTGGGCGATCCAGCTGCTGGACCATCGCCAGCAGATCCTTCCCGACGGGCGGCTCAAGGCGCAGGTCCGTTTCGTGAACCGCTCGCCGACCGACCGCCACATCCAGGTGCGCTGGACCTTCAAGGACGACAAACATTTCGCGGTCGAGCCCGACACGCCCTTTGCGCACTACCTCATCAATGCGGGTCAGACGGTCGATCTCAGCCAGGAGTCGATCGCCTCGGGCGCCGTAGAATTCGTCATCCAGATGACGACCGCCAAGGAGTCCAAGCGATGAAGCCGTTCCCGATCGCCGGATCCTTCGCCCTGCTCGCCTGCCTCGGCTGCACGACGCCCACGGAGCGCGTCGTCGTCGACGAGCGCATCCCCGCCCCGCGCCCGGCCCCGCCGCGGCCCGCGCCGCAGGTGATGATCGCCGAGCACGTCGACGCTTCCGGGCAGCCGGTGATGCTCGGGTCGATGACCGAGGCGCAGCGCCGCGAACTGCTGCTCCCGTCGATCAACCCGATCGAGCCCTACACGCCGGCGCAGCCCGTCCACGACTATCAGGACGTCCCGTCGCGCTCGTCGAGCGTCCCGTGCTCCGACTCCTACTACCGCAGCCCCGACGGCTACGACGTGCTGACCGGCATCGCGCGCGTCGGGCTCTACACCGCCGCGGGCGCGATCATCGGCCACCAGTTCCACGAGAAGGGGCAGGGCGCCGCGATCGGCGGCGGCCTCGCGCTGCTGAGCTGGCCGTGGTTCGGCGGCGGCTGCTCGCGCTGGTAGGCGCGCGCACCGCAAGCGCGTTCCGCAACGCGCCGGCCTCCGGCGCGGCCCCCCACGCGCCGGCCTCCGGCGCGGCCCTCCACGCGCCGGTTTCCGGCGCGGCCTATCAATCGTCGCCCTCCTCGTCGGAGGAGGCGTGGCCGCCCAGCGTGTATCCGATCGCCTGGAGCTGCGCTCCGGCGGTTCCGCTCGGCCGGTAGAACAGCGCGTCGAGATCGGGGACGACACGCGCTCTTTCCTCGTTTGCGGCCGCGCGCAGCCGCTCCGCCGCGCGCCGCAACTCCGGCAGCCGCGCCGGTTGGAGCTCGTCCGCGGCGAGGCGCGCCGCGTCGGCCGCGTCGAAGCGCGCCAGGTTGCGGCGCTCGCCGGGATCGGCGCGCAGGTCGAAGAACTCCCAAGGCGGCGGGCGGCGCGGCGCGTACTCGCGCTCCTCGAAGCGCGTCGCCGGGTTCTCGATCAGCTTCGCGCCGCCGACGACGAGCGCGCGCCGCCGCGACAGGCCCGACGCGCTCACCTCGGCGACGAACGTGGTCCTGAAGTCGTCGCGCGCCACGCGCTGGAGCAGGTCGGCGCCGTCGCAGACCGGCACGGGCGGCAGCCCGGCGAGCGCGAGCAGCGTCGGCGCCACGTCGCACTGGTCGACCGTCTCGGGGACGACGCCCGGCGCGACGCCCGGCGCACGCAGCAGCAGCGGCACGCGCAGCACCTCCTCGTAGAGCGTCCGCCCGTGCAGCAGCCCGCCGTGCTCGCCGAGCTCCTCGCCGTGGTCGGAGACGAGCGCGACGACCGTCTTCTCGAGCAGGCCGCGCGCGCGCAGCGACTCGAGCAGCGCGCCGACCGCCGCGTCGGCCGCCGCGACCGCGCCGTCGTAGACGTCGCTCGCGACGCGCGCGACGTCGTCGGGGACCGCGCCGCCCGCCGCCGCCGTCGCGTGGTCGATGCGCTTCAGGTCGCGGTCGGGGCCGAGCTTTGCAACGTCGCCGCGCACGAAGCGCCGCTCGAGCTCCCGCGGCGGGTGGTAGTTGTGCGCGACGTATGTGTGCACGAACAGGAAGAAGGGCCGCCCCGCCTGCGCGTCGATCCAGCGTTCGATCGCTCTACGGTCGCAGGTCGCGTGGGCCGCGTCGTTGAACGCGCGATCGCCCGGCCGCGGGAACGCCACGCGGTAGGGGTCCTCCGCGGTCAGGAACGGGTCGAGGATCGAGTAGCGGTCGAAGCCGTGGTGGAAGCCGTGCTCGTACGACATGAACGCGCCGCCCGTGAACGCGGCGGTCGCGTAGCCGGCGCGCGCGAACTCGACCGCCAGCAGCGGATGCACCTCGGGCAGCAGCCGGCGCCCCTGGCGGACCACGCGGTGGACGCGCGGTGCGAGGCCGGTCAGGAGCGTCGCGTGGGTCGGCAGCGTGAACGGCGCGACCGCGCGCGCGTCGGCGAAGCGCAACGACTCGGCGGCGAGGCGGTCGATGGCGGGGCTGGTCGGCTGGCCGTCGGCGCGCGCGTATCCGTAGCAGCCGAGCCGGTCGGAGCGCAGCGTGTCGACGCTGATCAGCACGACGTTCGGCGGCGCCGTCGCCGGCGTCTCGAGCGATGCGACGGTCGGCTCGCCGAACACCGCGACGTCGTCGCCGCCCGCGCCCTCCGCCGCGAGGACGAGGCGCGCCGTCCCGCCGTCGCCCGCCTCCTCGCGGCTCCACTCGTGCCATGCGCGTTCGTCCGCCGAGGCGGCCGCGGTCACCGATGTGCGCATCAGCTCGCGCGGCGGCGCGCCGTCGCGCTCGAGCCGGGCGACGAACGCCATCGGGACGCGGCCGAAGCCGGCGCGCGCCTCCTCGAGGACGCCGTAGGAGAAGGCGATTCGGAAGCGGCCGCGCGGCAGGCGGACCGGCACGCTCGCCGTCGTGCCGGCCGGCGCGAGCAGGGCGCGCCGCACGTCGCCGAGCAGCTTGACCTTGCGCGCGAAGCCGTCGTTGCGCGCGCCCGGCCGGCGCGGCTGCGGCAGGTCGTCCTCCTCCGACTCCGCCTGGATCGGGAGGTAGTCGCGCGCGCGCAGTTCGAAGAGGCGCAGCGCGTCGAAGTCGACGGTGCCCTCCGGCGGCGCCGCGCCGGCGTGCGCCGACTCGGGCAGCGCCCACCAGCCCGGGTCGCCCGCGACCAGCCCGATCGCGAGCGCGCGCGTGAAGACCGACGACTTGAAGAGGAGGCGCGACTCGGCGAACTCGCCGCGCGCTCCACGGCCCGGCACCACGTGCGTCGCGACCAGCGCGTTCTCCCGCGCGCCGAACGAGGCGAAGAGCTGCGCGGGCGTCGTGCCGGCGGGCGGCGCCTCGTGCAGCTCGAGGACGATGAGCGAGCCGGCCTGCGCGTGGCGCACGAGCGACGCGCCGTTGCGTTCGCGCGCGGCCGCGTCGCCGCCGGCCGCGAGCTCCGCCGGCTCGACGCCGCGCCGCACGCGGCACGAGATCAGGAGCGGAGCATCGGGCGTGACCGCGACCGTGACGAACGCCGCGCCCGAGGCGTGGGCGAAGCGCAGCCCCGCGCTCCCTTCCGCGGCCGCCGCGCCGGCCACCGACGGCGGCGGCTCGGCGGGGAGGAGCGTGCCCGGCCGCAGCGGCGGCGTGCCCGGGAAGCTCGCCGTCGCGTCGACGCAGCTCATGCCCGGCGCGAGCTGCTCCTCGAACTCGGCGCGGAAGAGCGGCGTGCGTTCCGCCTCGGGAGCGCCGCGCGGCTGCGGGCTCCAGGGCGACGCGATCGTCCACGCGTCGAGTCGATCGAGGAGGCGCAGCTCGGCGACCGGCTCGTCGCCGGGCGCGCCGCCGCGTCCGGCACAGCGCGCCGCCGCGCCGACCGCCGCGAGTGCCAGCCCCGCCGCCGCCAGCGCCCGCCTCACTCGTCCTCCTGGTCCATGAAGTACCCGACGGGGGGGACGTCCGACACGAAGCGGCGCACCGCCGCGCGCCGTTTCACCATCTCCGAGCGCTGTCCTGAAAGTGCGTCGATCAGGTCCGCGGCCTCCGCCGGCGCGTCGCCGTAGAGGTCGAGGGTCTGGCGCGCGTCGCGCGTCCCGCCGAAGAGCATCCGCTGCGGCGGCTTCGGCCGCGTGCGATCGAGCGCGAGCCGTTTCGGGCCGCGCTCGTCGCGCACGTCGAGCGCCGCGAACCCCTCCCCGCGCCGCGCGATCCAGAGGTTCGCCGCGTCGAGGTTGAGCTCGGCGAGCTGCGGCGGGCCGGCCGCGGCCGGCGCCTCGCCCGCGATCCACGGCAGCAGCGACCGCCCGTCGACCGGCTGGCGCGGCTCGAGGCCGCACGCGTCGAGCAGCGTCGGCGTCACGTCGATCAGCGACACCGGCGCGCGGACCTCCCGCGCCGCCGCGCCCGGCAGGCGCACGATCAGCGGCACGCGCAGCATCTCGTCGTAGAGCGTGCGGCCGTGCGAGAGCGCGCCGTGGTCGAAGAACTCCTCGCCGTGGTCGCTCGTGACGACGACGATCGTCTGGTCGAGCTCGCCCGTCTCGCGCAGCGTCGCGAGCAGCCGTCCGACCACCTCGTCGGCGTCGTTCAGCGCCGCGTCGTACAGGTCGACGAAGTGGTCGACGTCGGCCGCGCACGCCTGCGCCGACATGCCGCGGTCGCGCAGGAGGCGCTGGTCCTCGTCGGCGACCGCGCTCGCGCACGCCGCGTGGAAGCGCGCCTCGTGACGCGGCGCAGGCAGGTACTCGTGCACCAGGTAGGTGTGGAGGAAGAGGAAGAACGGCCCGTCGGAGTGGCTGCGGATCCAGTCGAGCGCGTGGCCGAGCGCGTGGCGCTTGCGGTAGGCGCGGTTGAAGGCGGGCTGGCCGAGGACCGGCGCGTTGTCGTAGCGCGGCGCGCGCCGCTCGAGCGCGAGGTCGGTCGCGTCGTAGCGGTCGAACCCCTGCGCGAAGCCGAACTTCGCGCTGAGGAACACGCCGCCGGTGAACGCGGCGGTCTGCCAGCCGGCGTCGCGCAGGCGCGCCGCGAGCAGCTCGGTGCGGTCGAGCCAGAGGTGGCTGCGGCCCGCCCGCTCCGACTCGACGCCATGGCGCGAGGGCAGCTGGCCGCTCAGCATCGAGGCGTGCGCCGGCAGCGTGTAGGACGACGTGCTCGCCGCGTCGCGGAACCACGTCGACCCGCGCGCCAGCTCGTCGAGGTTCGGCGTGGTCGGCCGCGGATAGCCCTCGCAGCTCAGGTGGTCGGCGCGCAGCGTGTCGAGCGAGACGAGCACGATGCTCTTGCGCGCGTCGCCCGAGCTGCGGCGCCGGACCAGGGGCGACCCGATCGCGACGACGTCGGCGGTCCCCGCCGCGCCGGGCGCGGTCGCCGTCGCGAAGCGGAAGCGCAGCCGCCCGCCGCCGGTGGAGGAGAGGACGAGGCGGCGGTCGAGCCAGCCGTCCGGCCCGCCCGGCTCGAGCGTCGTCGTCTGCCGCAGCGTCGGCCCGCCCGAGACCGGCGTGACCTCGACCTCGACGTCGACGCGCTCGCGCGCCCACGCGGCGCGCACCTCGTGGACGCGGCTCACGCCGTACTCGAGCGCGACGTCGCCCGCCGGCACGTCGGCCTCGAACGTGGCGTGCGCCGGTGGCGGGAGGACGATCGCGTCGCGCCGCTCGAGCAGGTCGTCGACGGGGCGCACGAGCGGGCGCTCCGGGTTCGCCGGCTCGAGCAGCGGCAGCCCCGCCGGCGGATTCGCGGCGAGGAAGCGCGCGAGCGGCGAGCCGTCGTCGGAAGGCTCGAGGCGGGCGACGCGGCGCAGCGTCGTCTCCTCGATCACGAGCTCGTCGACGTCGAAGGGCGCACCCGTGACGCCGGTCCCGGCGCCGATCTCGAGCGCGAGCGCGGCGGTGCGATCGGGCGTCTGCACGACGACGTCGAGGTCGGTCCAGGTTCCGTCCGCCGGCGCCGTGACGCTCACGACCAGCGAGTTCCAGCCGTTGCGGATCTTCGGGTCGGCGAGCAGCGGGATCAGGTCGCGCCGCGCGAGCTCGCTCCTCAGGTCGATCGCCGACTGCAGCGGCACGACGACCAGCACGCCTTGCACCGCCTCGACCTTCGCGTCGACCGCGTCGACCGCGCCGCCGCGGCCGCGCCGCACGCGCGCCCGCACCGTGAGCAGCCGCCCCGGCTCCATCGGCGTCACCAGCGCGAGCCCGCCGCGCGCGGTCGGGAAGCGCAGCACCTCGGGATCGCCGTCCGCCGCCGGCAGCGGCCGCGGCGCCCACTCCGCGTTCTCCGCCGCGCTGCCGTCGGCGCGTCTCCCCGCGCCGTCGACCAGCTCGAACGCGGCGCGATCGGCGGCGAGCTTCCAGCGTCGCACCCGCGCGACCGCGTCGCCCGCCGCCGTCGCGCCGCGCTCGCTCTCGCCGACAAAGCGCGATCCGGGAAGCGCGAGCGCGTCGCACAGCCGCACGATCTCCTGCGGCGGCGCCGCCGGCCGGCGCATGACGAGCAGGAAGGTCGCGCCGAACGCGACGAGCGCGAGCAGCCACGCGAGCGCGATCGTGCGGCGCGGGTCGCCGTTCATTTCGAGGCCGCCGGTTGCGCGGGCGCCTGCTCGAGCTGGCGCAGCAGCTCGAACAGCTGCTGGCGCAGGCGCGGGTCGAGCTCGTCGTCGCCGCTCCGATCGTGCTGCTCGCCCGGATCGGCGCGCAGGTCGTAGAAGCCGCCACGCGGCGACGCCCCGCCCTCGAGGTAGCCGAGTGTCTCGAGCCGCTGCATCACGTCGTCGGAGGGTTGCATCGCCTCGAGTCCGTGGCCGAAGCGCGTGGTGAGGACGATCTTCACGCCGCGGCTGCGCGCCGCACGCAGCGAGGCGCGCTCGCCCGGCTTCGTCCCGGCGACGCCCGCCTCGACACCCTCGTGGATCGTGACGTGCTCCTCCCAGTCGTCGGCGAGCAGGTCGCGCCCCTGCATGCGCGGGTCGGGCGGGACGCCGAGCCGCGCGAGCAGCGTCGGCGCCAGCTCGATCAGCTCGACCGGCGCGTCGATCGTGCGCGGCGCGACGCCCGGGATCCGCAGCAGCAGCGGCACGCGCAGGATCTCGTCGAAGAGCGTGCGCGCGTGGCTCAGGTCGCCGTGCTCGAGGAACTCCTCGCCGTGGTCGGCCGTGACGACGACGATCGTGCGGTCGCGCATGCCGAGCCGGTCGATTTCGTCGAGCAGGCGGCCGACGTCGCGGTCGGCCTGCGCGACGGTCGCGTCGTAGAGCGCCTCGACCCGGGGCAGGTCGCGCTCCGGCGAGAAGACGTACGGGCCCGGCACCTTCGGATCGAAGTCGAAGCGCGGGTCGCCGCCGCGCTCCGCCGCCTTCGCCGCGTCGATCAGCGAACGGTACGGGATCGGCCCGTGCAGCTCGAACGGCGTCACCGGCAGCCCGCGCGTGAAGCGGGCCGCGAAGTCGGGCTCGGGCTGGTAGTCGTGCACCAGGTAGGTGTGGAGGAAGAGGAAG
>DAINBU010000167.1:0-9421 GCA_036732755.1 Planctomycetota bacterium | reverse complement strand
GACCACATCAAGCCCAGCATCGTGATCAAGCTCCCGGCGAAGTGACGCCGGCGCTCGCGAGCGCCTTCCCGTTCGAATCCGCGGTCCCGCTGCGCGCCCCGATCCGGCGCCGACGGGACCGCTCCCGTTTCCAGCAGAACAGGACGAAGACGAGGTGCGCGAGCGCGATCCAGCGCATGTCGGGAAGGACGCGCGCCGGCGGCGCCGGTGACGGCGGCGGCGGGGACGGGAACCCTGGTGATCCGGGGCGCGGCCCCGGGGGGCGCGCCCCGTCCAGGATCAGCGGGGGAGGGCCCCGCGCACGATCTTGGGCGCGCCGCCGCGCACGTCGACGACGCACTGCGTGAACGGGTCGAGCGTGGCGAGGATCTTCTTCGCGAGCGCCTGCGCCGGCCCCGCGTCGCGCACGATCAGGATCAGGCGCGACATCCCCGCCTTCATCACCGAAGTGAGCGAGGAGACCTCCGCTTCGAGCTCGACCGGGTCGTCGGGGAAGCGCCGTTGCAGCCGCACGCTCCAGTCCTCGATCGAGTCGACCACGACGGCGTCGGCGTGACCGGCGAGCTGGGCGATCGCGCTGCCGATGAAGATCGGCTCGTCGAAGGTCTGGAAGGTGGTGCCGGCGTAGCTGCGGTCCTCCTCGACCCTCCCGCCCGACACCTTCTCCTGGGCGAAGTCGATGGCGGTGAGGACGAGGCCGAGGTCGCTTCCGGCGGCGCGCGCCAGCTCGACGGCGTAGGCGACGGCGCCCGCCGGCGCGTGCACGAGGATGTTCGAGGCCATGCGCTCTCCGTGGACGAGGCGGTCCCGGCGATCGGGCGCGGGATACTAGTGTCCTGGAACCGAGGTTCGCGAACACAGCCCGACGCGAAGAGCGACCGGGATGTGGAAGCGAACCTCGGTTCCAGGACACATGCGGCGTGACGAGGCGGCCCGAGCTCTCGATCCTGCTGCCGGCGCGCGACGCCGGCCGCTACCTGCACGCGGCGGTGGGCGACGTCCTGCGCCAGCGCGGCGTCGAGCTCGAGGTCGTCGCGGTCGACGACGGCTCGCGCGACGGGACGGGCGAGCGGCTCGAGAAGCTGGCGCGCGCCGATCCGCGCCTGCGCGTGGTGCGGACCGCCGGGATCGGGCCGGCGCGCGCGCTCGACCTCGCGCTCGCCGCGGCGCGCCACCCGTGGATCGGGCAGATGGAGGCGGACGACCGCTGCCCGCCCGACCGCTTCGAGCGCCTCCTCGACGCGCTCGGTGCGCAGCGCGACTGGGACGGCGCGGTGAGCCGCGCCGGAGTCTTCGGCTTCCGCAGCGAGGGGATGCGCCGCTACGTCCGCTGGCAGAACGGCCTGCTCGATCCCGACGAGCTGGCGCGCGCGCGCTTCGTCGAGATCCCGGCGCTGCACCAGTGCGGCGTCTACCGCCGCGGCGCGCTCGAGGCCGTCGGCGGCTTCGTCGGCCTCTCCGAGGAGCGCGGCTGGCCGCTCGACATCGACTTCTGGATGCGCTGGTTCGAGCGCGGGCTGCGGGCGGGCCGCGTCGGCCGCGTGCTCTACCGCTGGCGGCAGCACGCGCGCCAGTCGACGCGCACGAGCCCCGCGCACCGGCTCGACGCGCTGCGCCGCTGCAAGGCGTGGTACTTCGCGCGCGGTCCGGCGCGCGGTCGCGCGATCGACCTCTACTCGGTCGGACGCACGCTGGACGCGTGGCGCGCCGAGCTCGGAGCGGCGGGCGCCGGCGACGTGCAGGCGCGTATGTGGCGGCCGGGCGCGCCCTTCCCGGCCGCGCGCGGCGACGCGCTGCGCCTCTTCGCCTACGGCATGGAGCCGGCGCGCGCGCGCGTGCGCGCGGCGCTTCCCGACTTCGACCCGGCGCGCGACTGGTTCGCCGCGTGAACCCGCTGCGCTGGCTCCTGCGTCCGCTCGCGCGCTGGTGGAACGCGCCGGAGCGCCGCCGGCGTCGCGACGCCGACCGCGCGCTCGACGACGTCTTTGCTCGCCCCGACCTGCTGGCGGGCACGTCGCTGCGGCCCGACCACCGCGGCCGCGTCCAGCTGCTCGACCTCTCGCAGGCGCCGGCGCGCATCGGCTTCGGGATCGTCCGCCACCCGCGCCCCTACGCCTTCTCCCGGCAGTTCCACGAGGTGGTCGAGCTCTACGTCTGGCACGCCGACGAGCGGCGGCTCGAGCGCGTGAAGGGGATCAACCTCACGCGCACGCGCGGCAGCGACGGCGACCCGCCCGCGTTCGGCACGGGCGCGTGACGGCGCGATGGTTCAGCGCGCCTCGCTGACCTGCAGCAGCGACGGCACGAGCCCCTGCCACTCCGCGGGCGTGAGCTCGAGCACCGCGAGCACCTCGCGCGGCGGCATCGGGCGCGCCGCGCCTTCGACGCAGAGCGTCTCCGCGCACGCGAGCAGGCTCGGCAGGCTGCGCAGGCCGAGCGGCGCGGTCAGCGGCGCGTGGTGGCACGCGACCGCGTGCACGACCGGATCGGGCAGCTTCCAGGCGTCGACCATCTCGCCGCCGAGCACGGCGTGGTCGACGCCGAAACAGGCGCGCTCGAATTCGAGCGCGGGCGCGCCGGCCGCCGCCGCCTCGTCGTGCGCGCGCTGCAGCGCGGCGCCGTCGCGCAGCGCGAGCTCGATCAACCCGACGTCGTGCAGGATGCCGGCGGCGCGCGCCTCCTCCTCGAGCGGGACGTTGGCGGCGCGCGCGACGACGCCGGCCGCGCGCGCGACGGCGACCAAGCGGGCGCGCAGCCGCTCGCGCGAGAGGTTCCCGCCGAGGTCGGGCAGCGCGCGCGCCGCGCGGCCCATCGCCATCGACAGCACGAGGTTGCGCAGCACGTTCGTGCTGACCAGGGAGACGGCGCGGTCGAGGCGGTCGACGCGCCGCTCCATGCCGTAGAGCGGCGAATTCGCGAGCCGCAGCACCTCGGCCGCGAGGTCGGGCAGCTCGCACATCGCCTCGGCGAGCGCGCCCGCCGGCAGCGCGTCGTCGCGCAGCCGCGCGTGCAGCTCGAGGAACGCCGACGGCGGAGAGAGGCGCTGGCGCGGCGCGAGGAGCGTCACGGCGCGTGCTCCACGTCGGCGCGGCCGGTCGCCGCGACCGCCTCGTCGCCGGAGCGCGCCGCGACGGAGCGCGCCAGCTCGCGCAGCTGCGCGTAGGTCATCGTCGCGAGCTCGGGCGACGTGAGGCGCGTCCAGGTCTCTTCGGGGATCGCGACGAAGAGCTCGACCAGCCGCGGGTCGAGGTGGCCGCCCGCCTCGCGGCGCAGGATCGCGATGGTGCGCGCGTGGTCGAGCGCCCGTTTGTAGGGGCGCTCGCTGCGCAGCGCGTCGTAGACGTCGACGATGGCGAAGAGGCGCGCGCCGAGCGCGATCTCCTCGCCCTTGAGCCCGCGCGGGTAGCCGCCGCCGCTCCAGCGCTCGTGGTGGGCGAAGGGGATCTCGCTCGCGGCGCGCAGGTGCTCCGCCTGCTTCAGGATCTCGAAGCCGATCTGCGGATGGGTCCGCATCACCGCCCATTCCTCCGCGGTGAGCTCGCCGCGCTTGAGCAGGACCGGATCGGGGATGCCGATCTTCCCGATGTCGTGCAGCAGCGCGCCGCGGTGGATGTCGAGCAGGTCGCCCTCCGGCACGCCGGCGACGACCGCGAAGTGGAGCGTCCAGAGCGCGACGCGGTGGGAGTGGCCCGCGGTCTCCTGCTCCCGCGCGTCGAGGGCGCGGATCAGCGCGCGCAGCGTCTCCTCGCAGCTCTGGTCGAGGCTCTGCAGCGCCTGCTCGAGGCGGCGCGAGCGCTCGCCGAGGCCCGCCGTGTAGCGCTCGAGCGTCTCCTGGCTCGCGACGTCGAGGCGGTGGCGCTCGAGCGCGCGCCCGAGCGCCTCGATCAGCGCCGGCCCCTCCTCGGCGAGCAGCACGTCGTGGGCGCCCGCGCGCCAGAGCGCGCAGACCCGCGCCGGAGCGACGATCGGGCCGACCACCACCACCGGCAGGCCGGGCGAGAGCAGCCGCTGCTCGCGCACCTGGAGCGGCGCATCGGTCGCGTCGTCGTCGATCGAGAGCAGGACGACGTCGGCCGCGGCGAGTCCGGGCTCGGCGACGAGGCCGGCGGCGTCGAACGCCGCGCGCCAGCGGGCGACCGCGTCGGTCCGGCCGGCGAGCCGGATCCGAGGTCGTCCGTGTTCACGGCGAGCCGGACTGCTCAACGTCGGGAATCCTCGCTGCGGCGCCCATGGTCCCGGTTCGCTTTCGTCGATCGGAGCGCATCGGCTTGACGGAGAAGCCGCGGAGAGCCCTCCGGGGGCGCGCCGACGCGGCTACGATGGGCCGAGCGGCGGGCGGAAACGGGGCGCGGCGGCACTTCGTTCCGGTGCAACGAGGATCGTTGGGAGGGGAAGCGCGTGACGACGGCGAAAGACTCACCGACCGTCCTCGCCCTCACGTTCGACTGCTTCGGCACCCTCATCGACTGGGAGTCGGGCCTGAAGCAGGCGCTGCAGGAGGAGGGGGTCTTCGACGCGATCAAGCCGCCGTGGCCGGAGTTCCTGCGCGCGCGAGAGAAGAAGGAGGCGGAGTGGGAGGCGCTGCCCTACCGCCACTATCGCGAGATCCTCTCGATGAGCCTGCGCGAGACCTTCGCGTCGTTCGGCGCGAACCTCGACGAGCCGACCGCGCTGCGCGTCGCCGACTCGATCCGCCGCTGGCCCGCCTTCCCCGACACGGTGAGCGCGCTGCGCCGCCTCGGCAGCCAGTACCCGATGCACATCCTCTCCAACGTCGACCGCGCGCCGCTGCAGGCGGTGGTCCAGCGCCTCGGGATCCCGTTCGCGGAGCTCATCACCGCCGAGGACGTGCGCGCCTACAAGCCGGCGGCGCCGCACTTCAACGAGGCACGCAAGCGGCTGGGGCCGCGGGCCGAGGGCCAGCTGCACGTCGCGGCCTCCGTCTTCCACGACCTCGAGCCGGCGCAGAAGGCCGGCATCGCGACGGCGTGGGTCAACCGCCGCGGCGAGCGGGCGCCGGAAGGGATCGCTCCGAGGTTCGTCGTGAAGGACCTGTCGGAGCTCTGCAAGAAGCTCGGTGCCTGAGATGGCGCGCAGGAAGAAGCCGGCGGCGCGCCCGCGCACGGCGCCGCGCGCGAAGATCGGGATCATCGGGGGGAGCGGCCTCTACGAGCTGCCCGGCGCGCGCCTCCTCGCCGAGGTGAAGCGCAAGACCCCCTGGGGCGAGCCGTCCGACGCGATCCGGATCGTCGAAGTCGGCGGGCAGCCGGTCGCATTCCTGGCGCGCCACGGCCGCGGCCACCGCCTGCTGCCGACCGAGGTGAACTCGCGCGCGAATCTCTGCGCGCTGAAGTCGGTGGGCGTCGAGCAGGTCGTCGCCTTCTCCGCGGTCGGGAGCCTGAAGGAGGAGCTGAAGCCCCTCGACTTCGTCGTGCCGACCCAGCTGATCGACCGCACGCGTCACCGCCCCGACACGTACTTCGGGGAGGGCGTCGTCGGACACGTCGGCTTCGCCGACCCGTTCTGCCCGCGGCTCGCGCAGCTGCTCGTGCAGGAGGTGCGGGCGCGCCAGCTTCCCGGCGGGCAGTCGGGGGAGGCGCTCGTCTGCATGGAGGGGCCGCTCTTCTCGACCCGCGCGGAGAGCCACCTCTACCGCTCGTGCGGCGCGGGCCTCATCAACATGTCGGCGCTCCCCGAGGCGAAGCTCGCCCGCGAAGCGGAGCTCTGCTACGCCCTCGTCTGCATGGTCACCGACTACGACTGCTGGCGCGAGGGCGAGGCCGAGGTCGACATCCAGATGGTGATCCGCAACCTCCTCGCGAACGCGGAGCGCGCGCACGGCCTCGTGCCATCGCTCGTCGCGAAGATCGCGAATGCGGGACGTGCATGCGGATGCGGGGAGGCCTGCAAGTTCGCGATCATCACGGCGCGCGAGCTGCAGCCGGCGCGGACGCGGGCGCGGCTGAAGGTCCTGCTTCCGAAGTACTTCGGCGGCTGAGCGCGGAGGCGCGGATCCGCTGCGCGCGCGTGCGCGGCCACCCACGAACGCCCGAGTGCTGTGCGATCGCTCGGAGCCGGCCACTCCGGCGCGCGGGGAGCCCCGACCGGAGCCCGCGTTTCAATCCGTTGCCGGCAAGCGAGTTAGGGACGTCGTCCGCCGCAGAAGCCCGGAAAACCGAACGGCACGTGCCTTGTTGTCACCGGACTCCAACCCCTCGGCCAGTGAGGATCGGTCTCTCGGTTGGATCAGGTTCAAAGCTAGCCCGGTTTCCTTTGCGGCACTGAGGCTGGTTCTCTCGCACCAAGGGGTTCTTTCAAATCCAAATCCCGAGACCCTGCTCGGGAGTCCCCCCCCGCGGAAGGGGTCGGCCGCCTCGGCGGTCGACCCCTTCCGGCTTTTGGGGCAAAGGGGTCGGTCGCTTCAACGGCTGACCCCATTTGGTTTTTCGCTGCAACGTCCGCGGGCGGCCCCATGTCCGGCCGCCCTTCGCGCGCGACCCGCCGTGAACGGCGGCGCCGCGGGGACCGGTAAGGTGACCGGTCCGGATCCCACGGACCGCGAGCAGGATCGGGCGCCGGCCCCTGGCGCCGATCGGGAAGTCGCGAAGGAGGTCGCCGTGAAGTCGAAAGTCGCGTCGGGTGCGTTGCTGTTCCTTCTCTCCGTCGCGCCGGGCATCACGGCGCAGTCGCTCGCCGACCGCTTCCCGGCCGACGCGCTCGTCTACTTCCACGCCGACACGACGAAGCTCGTCGACGGCGCGATGAGCCTCGACCTCGTCAAGCTGCTCGACGAGCCGCAGGTGCGCGACTTCCTGAAGCCGCTCGGCGAAGCAGTCCCGGTCGACGGCGAAGGGCTGCGGCGCGTGATCGACTCGGTGCCGTGGCGCCGCTTCGTGAACGGCGCGGTCGAGTTCGCCGTGCGCGGCGTCCACATCGAGCTCGACGGCCAGGGCTTCGACGTCTCGCCCGCGCACCCGATCTCGGCGCGGACGCTCAACCGGCTGATCGGGGCGAGCACGCGCTACGCCGACGGCAGCAAGCCGAACGTCTCGGTCTCCCTCGACTTCGTGGCGGCGATCGACGTCGGCGAGGGCTTTCCGCAGTTCTTCGACGAGCACTTGAAGGAGGCGCACCACCTCGGCGTCGACATCAGCTCCGAGCCGTGCAAGGTGGCCGGCCGCGACGCGCTGAAGATCGTGATCGCCCCGCACCAGGAAATGCCCGGCCAGACGGTGCTGCTCGTCAAGGACGGCAAGCGCTGGTGGTTCGGCGGCTCGCAGTCGACGCTCGAGCAGTGCCTCGGCGCCGGCACGCACGACACGCTCGCCTCGGCTCCGGCGTGGCGCGCCTTCCAGGCGCAGGTGACGGCGGGCGACCCCGCGCTCGTCGCCTGGTTCGACGTCGCCAACGCGGGGCGCATCTTCGCGAACTGCGTCCCGCCGATCGCGAAGGAGGAGTGCGACCTGTTCGGCCTCTCCTGCGTCGAGTCGTTCGGCTACGCGTCGAGCTACGTCGAAGGCGGCGTGCGCGACACCTTCGCGCTCACCTACAACGGCGCGCCGACCGGCTTCCTGAGCCTGCTCGACTGCTGCGACGGCGGTTTCAAGTTCCTGAAGACGGCGCCCGCGGACACCGGCCTCTACATCGGCGCGCGCGTCGACCTGGCCGCGTTCGTCGAGAAGCTCGCCAAGGTGACCGAGGAGCTCTTCCCGGGCAGCGGCGCCGCCTTCGACAAGGGGCTCGTGCACGCGAACCACGAGCTCGGGATGGACCTGAGGAAGGAGCTGCTCCCCGCCTTCGGCAACGAGATCGGCCTCTACCTCATCCCGCCGGGCAGAGGGAGCATGCTCCCGGACGGCATGGTGCTGCTGCGGATCGGGGATCGCCAGCAGTTCGAGAAGGTGCTCGAGCGCGGCTTCACCGAGGCGAGCAAGAACGGCGGCATCGCCTTCAACGAGATGAAGTCGCTCCCCGAAGGCGTGAAGGGGTGGACCGTCGTGATCCCCGACGCCCCCATCCAGCCGGCGATGGCGATCAGCGGCGACACGCTGTGCATCGCCAAGGATCCGCTCGCGCTCAAGTCCGCCCTGAAGAGCCTCAAGGCCGGCGCCGGCAAGAGCGCGGCCGACAACGAGAGCCTGCAGCGCGGACTCACCGGCGCGACCGGCGCCAAGACGGCCGACGGCCTCTCGCTGCTCGTCTTCCTCGACCTCAAGCGCGCGGTCGAGCTCAGCTACGGCTTCGTCCCGATGGTCGCCGGGCAAATGCAGCAGGCGACCGACGGCAAGCTCGACCCGGCCAACCTCCCCGAGCCCGACGTGATCTCCCGCCACTTCTCCGCCCTCGTCATCGCGGGCAAGAGCGACGCGAAGGGGCTGACGCTCAGCACGTTCACTCCGACCGGTGTCCTGCCGTTGCTCGCGGCGTGCGGCGCGGGCGTCGCGGTCGGTCAGGTCCACCAGCCGCTTCCCGCGACGTTCGGCGCCGCCACGCCGGCGCCGGCGGGTCCGCGCAAGGCGCGCGCGGCCGGCACGAAGACCGCAGCACCCGTGAAGACGGAGGCGCCGACCGAGCTCGGCGGCCCCGACACGAAGAGCCCGTCGAAGTCGCGCACCCTCGCCGACCTCTTCGCCGGCATCGAGAAGGCGACCGGCGCGACGATCGACTTCCCCGAGGATCTCGGCAAGAAAGAGGTCACCTTCGCGCCGCGCAGCGGCGACCTCGCGACGATCCTGAAGGAGCTGAGCGGCGTCGCCGGCTTCAAGTACGAGATCCGCGAGGTCGACGGCGAGAAGCTCGTGGTCGTGACCGGCGGCTGAGCAGGTACTTCGACCTGCGCCATCAGGAGTTCTCCGCGCCCGGCGCGCGACCGCGCGCCGGGCGCGTGCTTTTTTCCGCTTCGATTTGCGCTCCCGCGCAGGCGCAGTATTCATCGGATGTGGCACTCGAGCATCGACTTCTCGTCTTCCCGTTCCGTCGCTGCGCCGGCGGCATCGAATACCTGTTCGAGCGGCGCCGCCCGACCGTCGAGTTCGACTGGACGCCGCTGCCGACCGAGGTCGGACCGACCGAGTCGCTGCTCTCCGCCGCGCTGCGGCTGATGCGCGGCGAGCTGCGCGCGCCGCAGCCGCAGCGCTGGGTCGAGCTCAACGTCTGCGACCACCAGAGCGTCGGCGACCTCGACCTGATCGACTGGGGCGTCGGCTACGGCGTGCCGCCGCGGTGGGACCCGCGCGGCGCCGCGGGACGCGCGCTCGACTTCGTGTGGCGCCCGCTGACGGGAGCGCTCGAGCTGCTCGAGCGCGACGGCGAGCGGCGCGCCCTCTTCCGCCTCCACGTCGAAGCGGCGTCGTGACGTCGGGGGGCTGACGGCACCCGCTCCGGCCCGGGGAGGCGCGGCGCTCCCTTCATTCCGCCTCGC
>DAINBU010000166.1:0-9441 GCA_036732755.1 Planctomycetota bacterium | reverse complement strand
CCACTGTCCCTGCCACTGTCCCTGTCAGGCGCCACTTCCTTGCAGCTCGTCGCACCTCAAGCGCAGGATCCGCGCGAGGTCGAGGACGCGCCCGATTGCCAAGCGTCGCGCAAGGACGCGCAAGGAACGGCAAAGCGGATGGAGCGGGTGATGGGGCTCGAACCCACGACATTCAGCTTGGGAAGCTGACACTCTACCAGCTGAGTTACACCCGCCCGCTCGATGCAGAGCGCGCGATTGAAGCGGTGCGCACCGATCCGATCAAGGAGTCGGCGAGGCGGGACGTCAGGTCGACGGCCCGCCCGACGTCGCGACCTTGTTCTTCAGCGCGGCCTCTCCATCGAGGAGGCCGGCGACTCGCGTGAGCCGCCGCTCGAGCGCGTAGCGCGAGATGCCGAGGAGCTGGGCGGCGCGCCGCTTCACGCCGTCCGCGTGGGCGAGGGCGTGGTTGATCAGCTGCCGTTCGTAGCGTGCCAGGACGTATTCGATGTTCTCGGGCCACGGGAAGGTGGGGACCGGAAGCTCGGAGGTCGCGGGACGACGATCGACATTCGAAATGGGCGTTTCGTTCATCATTCGACTTCGCCTCTGTCTCTTCGGACCACTTGAGACCTGGGAAACGGACCCTCTCGGGACCGACCATTCCCCTCCAGCGAACGCGCGTCGGACAGGGGGTGTGTGGCGCGCGTTCCGCACGGGCTGCTGCCCGATCCTCCATCACTCATCACTGCGGGATCTCGGAAGGAGACCCGAACTACTACAGAGACGCCCTGAAGGTTTCCGCACGATCGCAAAAACCCGAACACTCCCCAGGGAAGGGTAGGTGCGTTAAAGGCACACAACTGGTCACGGATCGGCGCCCCGGATTCCAGAAATTCCCACGAGCGATGCCGGCGAATAGATTCCGCGCGCCCTGGGCCATCGAAGATTCCTGGAGGACCTGCGCGTGAATCGAAGTGCAGCGATCGTGTTCGGGCTGTTGGCGGCGGCGTCGGGTTGCGCGAGCGGGCACGAATCGACCGCGGATTCCACGGTCGCGGCGGCGCCGAAGGAGAAGGAGCGCGCCGCGCCGACCAAGAGCGGCGCCAAGTCGCGCCACATCGCGTTCCGCTACGAGGCGACCGTCAAGTCGGCGCCCGCCGGCGCGAAGGAGGTCGATCTCTGGCTGCCGGTCGCGCAGGACTCCGACTTCCAGAAGGTGAAGGTCACCACGGTCTCGGCGCCCGCGAACCACGAGATCGCGGTCGAGCCGACGCAGGGCAACAAGATCTTCCACGTGCGCGTGCCGGTGTCCGCGCTGCCGCTCACCGTCGCGATCGACTACGACATCGACCGGAGCGAGCGGCGCACCGACTTCAGCGCGGGGCTGAACGACGCCTCGCTCAGCGCGTCGAAGCGCGCCGCCGACCTCGCCCCGACGCCGCTCGTGCCGGTCGGCGCGACGGTCGGGTCGCTGTCGGGCTTCAAGTCGAGCGGCGGCGACGCGCTCAAGGTCGCGCGCCAGGCCTACGACCACGTCATGGCGAAGATGAAGTACGACAAGCCGGCCAACTCGGGCTGGGGCAAGGGCTCGACGGAGTGGGCGTGCAAGGAGGGCTTCGGCAACTGCACCGACTTCCATGCCTACTTCATGTCGCTCGCGCGCACGGAAAGCATCCCGTGCCGCTTCACGATGGGGGTGTCGCTGCCGGCGAAGGCCGAGCCGCCCGTCGCGACGATGACCGACGTGCCGGGCTACCACTGCTGGGCCGAGTTCTTCGTCGACGGCCGTGGCTGGGTGCCGGTCGACGTCTCGGAGGCGTCGAAGGCCGCCCCGAAGTCGCCCGAGATGGTCGACTACTACTTCGGCGGGCTCAACACCGACCGCATCGAGTTCACGCTCGGCCGCGACGTGCCGCTCGTCCCCAAGCAGGCCGGCGCGCCGCTCAACTTCTTCATCTACCCCTACTGCGAGATCGACGGCAAGGAGGCGGCGAAGGACGCCGTGGCGCGCAAGTTCTCGTTCAAGGACCTCTGAGCCGATCCGAGTCGGAAGGGACTTTTCCGGGCCTCGCGGGCGGCGTCGGGCCGCGCGCGAGGCCCGTCTCTTTCGGCTTCGCCGGGGCGTCGACGGGGCAGTTCGAGCAGCCGTGGGCGTCGTCGTCGAAGCCGCGCCGCCAGAAGCGCCGCACCAGCCAGGCGCCCGCGACGGCCGTGATCACCAGCGCGCCGATCGTCTGGGGTTCCATGGGCTGCTCCTGGATGGCGGCCGGTCGGCCGCGCCTCACGCGCCGAACCAGCGGCTCCCCTGGAAGACGACCAACGACGCCCCGTACGCGAGCAGCGTCATGTAGGAGAACGTGAACCACGCCCAGCCCCACGAGTTCGTCTCGCGCCGGATCGTGGCCACGGTCGCGCCGCACTGGCAGCAGAGCGCGAAGAAGACCATCACCGAGAGCGCGACCGGCAGCGTGAAGAGCGGCGAGCCGTCGGCGCGGCGCGCCTTCGCGAGCGCGCGCTCGAGCCCCTCCGGATCGTTCTCCGCGTCGCCGAGGTTGAAGATCGTGCCGAGCGTCGCGACGACGACCTCGCGCGCCGGGAACGAGGCGAGCGTCGCCACCGCGATGCGCCAGTCCCAGCCGAGCGGGCGGAAGACCGGCTCGAGCGCGTGGCCGACGCGGCCGAGCGCGCTCCCCTCGAGCTGCGCGGCGCGCGCGGCGACGTCGTCGCCGGCGGACACCGCCGCGGCGTGCGCGGCGGCCGGCGCGACGGCCGGCCGCTCGCCGTGGGGGAAGTAGGCGAGGGCCCAGACCACGATGCTCATCGCGAGGATCACCGTGCCTGCACGCGCAAGAAAGGCGACGGCGCGCTCGCGCAGCCGCTGCAGCAGGACGCGCAGGCTCGGCACCTTGTAGGAAGGCAGCTCCATCACGAAGGGCGGCGCGGGGCCGCGCAGCAGCGTCCGCTTGAGCAGGAACGCCATCGCGACCGCCGTCACGATCCCGAGCAGGTAGAGCGACAGGAGCGTGAGCGCGGAGAGGCGGACCCAGCCGCCCAGCACCGTGCGCTGCGGCACGAACGCCGAGATCATGACGGCGTAGACCGGCAGCCGCGCCGAGCAGGTCATGAGCGGCGTCACCAGCATCGTCGCGAGGCGGTCGCGGCGGTTCTCGATGACGCGCGTCGCCATCACCGCCGGCACGGCGCACGCGAAGCCCGACAGCATCGGGATGAACGACTTGCCGGAGAGCCCGACGCTCGCCATCACCTTGTCCATCAGGAAGGCGGCGCGCGCCATGTAGCCGCAGTCCTCGAGGATCCCGAGGAACAGGAAGAGCAGCAGGATCTGCGGCAGGAACGCGACCACGCTGCCGACGCCGCCGACCACGCCGTCGACGAGGAGGCTCCGCAGCGCGCCCTCCGGCATCCAGGCGCCGATGGCGCCGCCGACCCATCCCATCGCCGCCTCGAGCGCCTCTTGGGCCGGCGCGGCCCACGCGAAGATCGACTCGAACAGGACCAGCATCGCCGTCGCGAAGACGAGCGTGCCGGAGACCTTGTGGGTGAGGACGCGGTCGATCCGGTCGGTCCAGGTCGCCGGCATGCGCTCGTCGCGCCGCACGCAGCCCGTGACGAGCTGGCGGATCCAGCGGTAGCGGCTCTGCGCCTCGAGCGCGGAGAGCGGGACGGTCGACGGTCCGCGCGCCCGCGCGCGGCTGGCCGCGAGCGCCTCCGCCGCGCCGCCGTCGAGCGCGCGCAGCCGCGCCTCGGCGTGGCCCTCCTCGTCGACGAGCGCGCGCAGGAGCTCGAACTCGTGCAGGTCGCGGCTGAGGGCCGCGCGCGCCGGCGCCGCGACGCCGCTGCGCAGCGCGGCAACCCCCTGCGCGAGCGGATCAGGCAGCGCGTAGGCGACCGGCGGACGCGTCGGCGCGCGCGCGTCGGCGACGGCGCGCAGCGCCTCGCGCAGCCGGTCGACGCCGGCGCCGCGATTCGCGCGGGTCGGGACGACCGGCGCACCGAGCCGCGCGGCGAGCTGCTCCGCGTCGACGTGGATGCCGCGCCGCTCGGCGACGTCGGACATGTTGAGCGCGACGACGACCGGCAGGCCGAGGTCGACCACCTGCGAGAGGAGGTAGAGGTTGCGCTCGAGGTTGCTCGCGTCGATCACCGCGAGCACCGCGTCGGGCGCGCGCTCGCCCGCCACGTGGCCGAGCAGGAGGTCGACCGCCACCATCTCGTCCGGCGAGTGGGCCGCGAGGCTGTAGGTGCCGGGCAGGTCGATCAGCTCGATGCGCCGTCCGGCGACCTCGAACGTGCCGCTCTTGCGCTCGACCGTGACGCCGGGGTAGTTGCCGACCCGTTGCGCGAGGCCGGTCAGTGCGTTGAAGAGCGTGCTCTTCCCCGCGTTGGGGTTCCCGACCACGGCGACCCGCAGCGGCGCGTGTGCGGCGCCGTTCGTCGCACCTTCGCGGCTCGCAGGCGCGGACCCGTCCTCGACGCTCGACCGGAGCATGACGCGGCGGCGGCGCCCGTCAGGCGTCGCTGATCTCGACGAGGTGCGCCTCGGCGCGGCGCAGCGAGAGCAGGTAGTCCTGGATCTCGACCTCGAGCGGGTCGCCGAGCGGCGCGGCGCGGATCAGCTTGACGGCGGTCCCCTCGACGAAGCCCATGTCGCTCAGGCGCTGTCCGATCGCGCCGCGCGCGGCGAGGCGGACGACGCGCGCGCTCATGCCCGGGCGCAGCTGGTCGAGCGTCCGCATCGGGGTCAGCGCAGGGCGACGAGGATCGCGTCCGCCTCGGCGCCGCGCAGGCAGAGCCGCGTCGTGCCGCCGACCAGCAGGATGCAGGGCGAGCCGCTCGCGACCATGCGCACGCGCGCGCCCGGCAGGAGGCCGAGCTCGCGCAGGCGGGACTGCAGCGGGCCGGCCTCGTCGAGGCAGTGGATCACCGCCTCCTCGTTCCGGTCCAGGGATGCGAGCGGCATGAGGTTCATCGCGGACCCGTCTCCAGCGTCCCAAGACCTGTCGGCGCTCTCACGTCGGAACTGATCTTTAGACTCGGTCTCAAAATGTAGCACGGGCCGGCGCCGAGCCCCATGGGATTCTTCCCGGGGGGAGGGGTGCGGCGGGCGCCGTCCGGGGCGCCCGGCGAACCGGCGGGAAGGGGTAGGCTCGAACCGGAACGAGGGGCGCGACCGCGGAGGGGGGACGGTGGGCGAGTCGAGGCGGGCGGTGGTCGTGATGGCGAAAGAGCCGCAGCCGGGACGCGTGCTGACGCGCCTCGCGCCGGAGCTCTCGCCGGGGATGGCAGCAGCGCTCTACCGCGCCTTCCTGCTCGACGTGCTCGACACCACGGCCCAGGTCGCGCGCGCCGACCTCTTCGCGCTCGTGCATCCCGCCGGCGCGATCCCGTGGTTCCGCGCCAACGGGAACGCGCGCTTCGACTACCTGCCGCAGACCGGCACGCTGCTGTCGGAGCGGATGATCGCCGCCTTCGCCGAGCTCTTCCGCCGCGGCTACGGCGCCGTCGTGATGCGCAATGCCGACGGCCCGACGCTGCCGGCGCGCATCGTCGGCGAGGCGCTCGACGCGCTCGAGCGCGGGCGTGACTTCGCGCTCGGCCCCGACCTCGGCGGCGGGTACTACCTGGTCGGGATGAAGCGGCCGCACCCCGAGCTCTTCCGCGGCATGGCGGCGAGCACGACGTCGGTGCTCGAGGAGACGCGGCGGCGCGCGCGCTCGCTCGGCCTCGCGGTGCACGAGGCGCCGCGCTGGCTCGACGTCGACGCGCCCGACGACCTCGCGGCGCTGCGCGCGCAGCTCGACCCGGCCCGCCGCGTCGAACGCGCCTCGTGCGAGCGGACCGAGGCGATGCTCGCCACGCTGCCCCGACTGCGCCCGCGCGCGGCCGCGGCCGGCGGCGCTCTACCGGGCTCCGCCACGGCGACGCCGCCCGCAGAGGGAAGCTCCGCGCCGCCGTTTCCTTGACGCTTTGCGTCCCCGCAGGTACTTCGGGACGATTCCCGTCCTCCCGGGACGCGCCATCGCGCCTCCGATCGCCGCGCGCGTCCCTCCTCGCATCCCCCTAGGAACGCACCATGGGCCTCTTCGGCGGCATGTTCGGCAAGAAGGAAGAACCGAAGAAGCTGCCGCCGAAGCAGTTGCCGCCCAAGCTCGGCCAGCTGGTCCGCCCGCCGCCGAAGGGCCGCAACAACTACGTCATCATCATCCTCGACTCGTGCCGGTTCGACTCGTTCGTGGCGGCGCAGCCGAAGACGATGCTGAAGCTCGGCGCCGTCGAGAAGCGCTGGAGCTACGCGAGCTGGACCGCGCCGTCGCACTACAACCTGCTGATGGGCCTGGTGCCGCACAAGTCGCCGCCGCACGTGTTCGCCTCCGAGTACTACAAGGAGGACTTCCTCAACTACAACAAGCGCTTCGGCACCGACGGCATGGAGTTCGGGAAGCTGGTGCCGTCGCTCTTCATGCCGACCTACCTGCGCCGCGAGCTCGGCTACTTCACCCATGCGCGCGTCTCGCTGCCGGTGCTCAACCCCGCGACCTGCATCAACCGCGACTTCGACTCGTTCCAGCTCATGGACAAGCACAACGACATGGCGGCGATGCTGCCGACCATGAAGTTCAGCGAGGAGCGGCCGAGCTTCTACATGCTGAACGTCGGCGAGACGCACTACCCCTTCGCGCTGCCGACCGAGGACCCGAAGAACTGGCCGCGCATCAGCGGCCTGAACGGCGTGCTGAAGAACCTCGACAAGGAGATCGTCGAGGGGAAGCTCATCCACAAGGACGAGACGTTCTTCGAGCAGAAGCAGATGGACGAGCTGCGCCAGCGCCAGATCGACACGGTCAAGTACCTCGACGGCGTCGTCGAGAAACTGTTCGACCTCTGCCCCAAGAACACCTTCGTCACGATCACCGCCGACCACGGCGAGCTCTTCGGCGAGGAGGGCTTCTTCGGGCACGGGCCGATCATGCATCCGAAGGTGCACGAGGTACCTTTTGTCGAGGGTCAGCTCCGCTGACCCTCGAGCCCGTTCGCGCAGCCGGAGGGGTGGCGCTCGCTTGCGGTTCCGACGGGTCGCGCTCGCGCTGATCGCGCTGCTCTTCGTCGCGCACCTCGCGCGCTCGGTCCGCTTTTTCGATCGCTGGGACGAGATCGAGTTCATCCAGGGCGCGCAGAAGCTCGCGACCGGCCACATGGTCGACTCCGACAAGCGCCTCCCGCTCTTCTCCTTCGCGATCGCGGCAGTGCGCGCGGTCGTGCGACCGGTCCTGCCCGACTGGAGCGTCGCGGCGCGCCTCGCGACGCAGCTCCTCGGCGCCGGGACGTTGCTCGCGCTCGCCGGCCTCGCGTCCGAGGCGTTCGGCGCGGCGGCGGGGCTCGTGGCCGCGCTGCTGCTCGCCACCTGCCCGCTCGCGCTCGCGTCGGCGGCGATCGTCCACCCGGTCGTCCCGCTCGCGCTGCTCGTGACGCTCGCGGCGTGGTGCCTCGCGCGCCATCTGCGGACGGGGTCGATCGGGGCGCTCGCCCTCGCCAACGTTTTCGTCGCGCTGGCCGGGTTCACCCGGCCGGAGGGGTTCGCCTTCGCGCCGCTCGCGTTCTGGTTGGACGCAAGGGCGTACATGCGCCGCGG
Source organism: Planctomycetota bacterium (assembly GCA_036732755.1). Lineage (GTDB taxonomy): Bacteria > Planctomycetota > B15-G4 > B15-G4 > SIAN01 > DASRRB01. The sequence continues at coordinate 1,808 of DAINBU010000166.1, read as the reverse complement.
CGACGCGCGGCCGCGGCCGGGCGCGGCGGCAGGGCTCGCGGCGGCGGCGGCGACGATCCTCCTCTCGGCCTGGTGGTTCGCGACGCACGCCTGGTACGCGCGCGCCGTCGTGACCACGCTCGCGCGCGAGGGGCCGCTCGCGCATGCGGCGAGCTACCTCACGGCCTACCTGCGCGCGCTCCCGTCGCTGCTCTCGTATCCCGCCGCGCTGCTGGCGGCGGCCGGACTCGTCCGCTTGGTGGCCGCCGCACGGGCGCGCCGGCTCGACGCGCGGGCGCGCGCGTTCGCGCTCGTCGGCGGCTGGCTCGTGGTCGCGCTGCTCGCAGGTCTCGCGAGCTACCCCTACTTCACGACGATCTACCTGCTGACGCTCCTCCCGGTCGCGCTCGCGCTCGCGGCGCACGGACTCGACGGGCTGGCGCGGCTCGGCAGGCCATACGACGCGCCGCCGCGCCGCGCGGTCGTCGCGGCGGGGCTCGCCGTCGCCGTCGCCGTCAACCTGCCGCTCGGCGAGTACGAGATCACGCAGTACGGGCGCGTCCTCGCCGACTACCACGACTGCTGCCTCTGGGTGCGCGACCGGCGGCAGGCCGAGGCGCCCGCGCCGTCCGGATTCGTCGTCGCGATGGACCCCGTCCATCTCCGCTGGTGGACCGCGGTCCCGTCCCTGTCCTACCGCCGCGAGTTCGCCGTGGGCGCCCGCCACGTCGTGCTGTGCGACCTCTTCGCGCAGAACTTCGGTTTCGACTACGACGAAGAGCTGCGCTGGCTCGCCGCACGCGGCGGCAACGTCGTCTATTCGTCGGAGCGGTCGCTGCGGCCGACGCTCGGCATGACGCTCTGCCAGCCCTATCGCGACGTCTTCACGCCGCGCATCCTCGACGTCCGCTGGACGCCGCAGCGCTTCCGCTCCGCCGTCGTCGAGCTCCCGACGCGCTAGCGCCGAGGCGCCGCGGCGCGCGCGGCGCGGCGGCGGCTCACTTCGCGCCGACCGGCGTCTTCGCGAACATTCCCGGCAGCCACGCCGTGATGCGCCCCTCGAAGGCCGACGCCGCCACCGTGAGCGGCGAGGCGAGGTAGAGCTTCCCCGGCCCGCTGCGCCCCTTGAAGTTGCGGTTGATCGCGCTGACCGTCACCTGGCCGGGTCCGGTCGAGACGCCCGGCCCGCAGCCGATGCACGCGCCGCAGCCGGGGTGGATGACCTTCACTCCGACGCGCCGGAAGAGGTCGAGCCAGCCCTTGCGCTTCGCCTGCTCCTCGACGTCGACCGAGCCGAACTGCAGGAAGAACTCGACGCCGGCGGCGACCTTGCGGCCGGCGGCCTCGGCGTCGCGGCAGACCGCGGCGTAGAAGTCGATGTCGTCGTCCTTGCCGGCCGTGCAGCTCCCGCCGTACGCGATCTGGATCGGGACGGGGGAGAGGTCGGCGACGAAGGCGCCGTTGGTCGGGTCGGACGGGATGCCGCGGTCGGGCTCGCCGGGGTGGGCGACCATCGGCCGGATCGCGGCGAGGTCGACGAGGTGGACGCCGCCGTCGTAGCGCGCGTCGGGGTCGGGCGCGACCGCCGTCGCGCGCAGCTTCGCAGGATCGGTGCCGGGTTGGCGCGCGGCGATCCAGCCGACCGTCTTCTCGTCGCACTCGGCGATGCCGGAGAACGCCGAGCACTCGGTCGCCATGTTGGTCAGCGTCGCGCGCTCGTCCATCGAGAGCGAGGAGAGCCCCGGCCCGCCGAACTCCATCACGCGGTCGAGCGTCTTCTGCTCGCGCGCGAACTTCCAGAGGATCCAAAGGATCAGGTCCTTAACGGT
>DAINBU010000165.1:0-9445 GCA_036732755.1 Planctomycetota bacterium | reverse complement strand
CGGAGCTGCTGCGAGTCGTATTCGAATGCGCCGAGCGCAGCGAGCCCCCCGTCCAACTTTGGTTTGGGGCGAGCGTGTCCCGTCCATCGAGCCTTTTTCCCCTCCGCCCTCTCGACCCGCTCCCGCCCGTCGCGCGTTCAACCACGCCCCCTTCTCCCCGCGCCCGCTTCACCCGCGCCCTCGACGTCCGCTCCAGTTTCAAGCCGCGGTGCGCCGCACGATTCGGATCCGCCTACTGGAACAGGCTCGAAGACCGGATTGCGACGACGACGCCGGTCGCCCCGGTCGCGAGCGCGGCGACGTCGAGCGCGAGCGGACCGTGCCGCCAGCGGGCGAGCGCCGCCGCGAGCAGCGCCGCGAGCGCGGCCGCCGTCGCGATCGTCGCCGCCGCGAAGGCGCCCGCCGCGAGCGCGCCGCCGATGCGGCCGACCGCCTCCATCTCGGGGGCGAGCGCCATCCCGTGCACGAGCCCGAAGAGGAGCGCCGTCGCGACGCGCAGGTCGAGCCGGCGGCTGCGCCGGTTCTCGACGGCGAGGTAGACCGGCGCGAAGGCCGCCGCGGCGCGCGCGGCCCACGGCGCCGGCTCGATCCAGCCGGCGCGCGCCGCCGCGAAGGCGAGCGCCGCCGCGCCGAGCGCGGCGCCCGCGGCCGTCGCGCGCGCGCGCGCCGCCGCCGGCGCCGCGGCGAGCGCGACCAGGAACGCGAGCAGCCACGGCTCCGCGACCGCCGCGCGCGCCCCCGCCCACAAGCGCGCGCGCAGCCGCCGCGCGGCCGCCCCCTCGCCCGAGTCGGGCAGGACGAAGCGGCACGGCACGGCGCCGAGCACGCCGAAGTCGGCGAGCGGCGGCTCGCTCCCGTCGCTCAGCACGACGAAGTGGCGGTGCGACGGCTCGAGCTCCTCGAAGAGCTTCTCGGTCAGCTCGAGAGCGGCGTCGCGCGGCGCCTCGAAGCGGAAGCGCAGCTCGACGCGCCGCGGCGCTTCACGTCCGGTGACGGGGTTTTTCGCCGGTGCCGGCCCGATCGACTCGGGGGCGAGCGCGACGGCGCGCCCCTCGGAGCGCAGCCGCCAGCGGCCGGCGACGTAGGCGTAGGCGCGCGCCGCCACCTCCTCGATCTCGGTGCGCGTCCACTCCTCGCCGAGCGGCGGCGGCGAGCCGCAGACCTCCATCAGCCGGTCGGCGTCGACCACCAGCGAGAGGCGCACGGCGTCGCGCCCGATCGTGAGGGTCGCCACCGAGACGGTGTCGGCGTGCGCGGCGGAGAGCGCCAGGACGGCGGCGAAGGCCACGGCGAGCATGGGAGGGGTGGCGCACCCAGGGATCGGGGCGCGGCACCATAACATCGGCGCCGGCGCGGACCGGACGGTCCGGAGGGGAGAGGAGCAGCCATGGCTCGGACGATCGGAGGGCTGGGCGTCGCGCTCGCGGCGCTGTGCGCGGGCTGCGGCGGCCCGACGCCGACCACGCACGAGGGCGGCTTCTGGGTCCCCGACGAGGGGCGCATCGTCGATCTGAGCCGCGCGAGCGAGGGCGCGACGACGACGATCGCCGCGCAGGGCTCCGTCGCGCAGCTCGAGCCGGGCCGCCTCGTCGTGCCGATCGTCGTGATCGACGTCGTGCTGCGCCGCAAGGAGTCCGCCGAGTTCGCCTTCTCGGCCGACGACCTCGCCGAATACGAGGGGCGCGAGCGGCCGATCCCGGCCGGCTCCTTCGTCGTGCTGCGCACCGGCGCCGGCGCGCCCGTGAAGACGGGTCGGCCCGAGGAGGCCCACCGCCACCCCGGTTTCAGCGCGGCGGTCGTCGACCTGCTCGCGCGCCAGCGGGGGGCGGTCGGCTTCGGCAGCGACGCGGCCGCGCTCGACCCGACCTCCGCGGCGGCTCCGATCGCGCATGACGCCGCGCTGAGCGCCGGCCGCTTCGTGGTGACCGGGCTCGCCGGGCTCGACCAGGTCGTCGGAGGGCGCGCACTCGCCTTCCTCGGCGCCCCGCTCGACGCCAAGGGGTCGGCGCCGCTGCGCGTGCTCGCTCTCGTGCCTCGTACCGTCGGGTCGTCGCCGAAGTAGGCGCCGCAGGACCTTCCCGCAAGCCATTGCGCCGTTCGCCGACGACGCGGAGACTGGGCGGCCGAGGTTCCTTGCGCCGAGTCTTTTTCCGCCTCGAGGCGCGCGCTAACCTCCCGCGCCCGTTTTTCGGCGGCGACGCTTTTCCACGGAGAGGCCCCATGCCCAAGGTGCTCAAGGCCCAGATCCGGTCGTTCCTGCACGACTACAAGAGGCGCGTCTTCGAGATCGAGCACGACCCCAAGCTGGTCGAGCAGCGCAAGACGCAGGTGCACAAGGTGGTCTCGCAGATCCTCGACGAGAAGTCGCGCTTCCACCTGCACCAGAAGGTCGACGCGTCGAACGCCGCGACGCTCGACCTGATCTACGACTTCTGCCATGAGGCGCTGCTGCCGCCGGTCGTCGGCAAGATCGCCGACCGGATCCTTTCGCTCGAGGCGCGCCAGGCGGCGTGCCTCGAAATGGTGCACAAGATGCTCGACGCGTTCGCGGCGGACGAGACGACCTGAGCGCGCCAAGCGCCGCGCCACGACCACGGGACGAGACCGGGAGAGATCGAGAGATGTCCAAGCCCCGCCGCCGGACCAAGAAAGCCAACCACGGCAAACGACCCGCGAATCCGCGCCGCTCCAAGCGGATGAGGAAGCACTTCAAGAACTAGGCGCGGCTCGCGGCGAGGCCGCAGGTCTGCGCATGAAAGTCACGCCTCGGTGGCGGCCACGGTCCTCGCACGACGTCCGACGTCATTGCTGCGCCATCGGGCGTGGAACCGAACCGGAGTGGGCGTGACGTCATCGGGGCGTGCGGAGTCTCCAGAGGGTGGTGGAGACGGCGTTCGAGACCGAAACGGTTTCGCGCTACGAGCTGGGAGTCAGCGGCGTCCTCTGCGGGACTTCGTTCGAGCGGAGCGTCCGTCGTCGAAGCCGCGTTCGCGGAGCGGCTCGCCGGTGCTCGGCGGCGCCGGTTCTTCGGAGTCGTCGGCGTCGAGCGCGTGCATCTCGCCGAGGAAGGCGTCGCGGAGTTCGGCGAAGCGCGACTGTTCGATCGACTCGCGGATGCGTTCCATCATGCGCTGGTAGAAGCGCAGGTTGTGGATCGTCGCGAGCGTCTCTCCCAGCGGCTCGCGCGCCGTGAAGAGGTGCTGCAGGTAGGCGCGCGGGAAGGTCGCGCAGGTGTAGCAGTCGCAGCTCTTGTCGACCGGGTAGCCGTCGCGGCGGTACTTGCGGTGGTTGATGCGGATCCGGCCGCGCACGGTGAAGAGCGTGCCGCCGCGCCCGTAGCGGGTCGGGATCACGCAGTCGAACATGTCGATGCCGCGCTCGACCGCCGCGAAGATGTCCTCCGGCAGGCCGACGCCCATCAGGTAGCGCGCGCGGTCGGCGGGCAGGTGGGGCGCGGTCACGCTCACGATCTTCTTCAGCAGCTCGAGCCCCTCGCCGACGCTCACGCCGCCGATCGCGTAGCCGTCGAAGCCGAGCGAGACGATCTGCTGCGCGCTCCGCTTGCGCAGCGCAGGGAAGGTCGAGCCCTGCACGATTCCGAACAGGAGCTGGTCGGCGCGCTTGTGGGCGGCGAGGCTGCGCTTCTCCCAGCGGTACGTCCGCTCGATCGACTCGGCGGCGCGCGCCTCCGTGCACGGGTACTCGATGCACTCGTCGAAGACCATCGCGATGTCGGAGCCGAGCTGCTCCTGGATCTCGATCGAGCGCTCCGGCGACAGCTTCATCGGCGCGTCGCCCTTCTCGAAGGTGAAGGTGACGCCCTCCTCGTTCACCTCGCGCTTGGGCAGCGAGAAGACCTGGAAGCCGCCGCTGTCGGTGAGGATCGGCCGCTTCCACCCCATGAAGGCGTGGAGCCCGCCGAGCTTGGCGATCTTGTCGGCGCCCGGCTGCAGCGCGAGGTGATAGGTGTTGGCGAGGCAGATCCCGGCGCCGGTCTCCGCCACCTGGACCGGCGTCACGCCCTTCACGGCCGCGAGCGTGCCGACCGGCATGAAGGTCGGGGTCGGGACGGTACCGCGCGCGAGCGCGAGCTCGCCGAGACGGGCGCCGGACGGGTCCTGCTTCAGGAGTCGGAAGGGGTTGGGCACGGCTCGACGATAGCGGTGTCGGCCGGATCGAGGCGCGCGAGCGCGAGCAGCAGCAGCAGCACGAACGCCGCCGGCGCGAGGAAGAGGCCGAGCAGCAGCGGGCGCGGCACGTCGACGAACTCGACCACGTGGTCGCCGGCCGGGACGACGACGCCGCGCAGCGCGTGGTCGACGCGCAGCAGCGGGACCTCGCGGCCGTCGACGCGCGCGCGCCACGTCGGGTACCACGCGTCGCTCTGCACGAGCAGCCCGCCGCCGCCCTCGGTCGCGAAGCGCAGCGCGGCCGGCCGCAGCTCGAGCGGCGTCGCGCGCGCGGCGCGGGCCGGCGCCGCGGAATCGCCCGGCCACGCCAGCCGGCGCGCCTCCCCCGGACCGGCCGGCGCGTCGACGAAGCCGCTCGCGAGCAGCGGCGCCGCGGCCGCCTCGCTCGCGCAGCATTCGCGCTCGGGATCGAGCGAATCGTCGACGAGGCGGCGCACCACCTCGTCCTCGTCGGAAAAGAGGCGCACGGTCGCGACGAAGCTCGCGCGCCCCAACGGCGCCGCCGCCTTCCACCAGTGCAGCCGCGGCTCCGCCGGATCGTCCGGCTCGGTCGCGCCGGGAATCGCGACCTCGGACCAGCCGGCGACGCTCGGCGGCGCGGCGCCGGCCGGCAGCTCGACCAGCGCGTACTCGACGTCGAGCCGACAAAAGAGCGGGAGCGCGAGCTTCGCGGGGTCCTTCAGGGGCAGGATCCCGACCGAGAGCGTCGAGCCCGGCTCGATCGCCTCGAACAGATCCTGCCAGCTCCGCAGGAACGCCGCGACGTAGCCGTGGGCGTCGCGCACGCCGTAGAGCATCGGCAGCTTGGGCGGGAGCGCCGGCAATGACCCCGCGGTGTTCACGTGGATCATCCGCCCGCGCGGCGGCTCCTTCAGCAGGTGGTCGACGAGCGGCGGCCGCGCGTCGAGCCCCGCCGTCGGGATCGGCGTCGTCGCGTCGCGCCAGAAGAGCCAGAGCGGGAGCGCCATCGCGCCGAAGAGCGCGAGCGTCGGCGCGAGCGGCCGCGCGCGCCAGCGCTGCCGCCACGCGAGCGCGAGCGCCGCGAGCGCGGAGAAGAGTCCGGCGCCGGCGAGCTCCAGGAGCAGCAGGTCGCGGCCGCGCCCGACCACGACCGCCGGCAGGCCGGCGCGCACCTCCGCTTCGGGAAGGCCGAGGCTCGCGGCGATGCGCGGCGCCGCCCACTCCGCGAGCCGCTCCGGCGTCGCGAGGAATCCGGCCGCCGCCGCCAGCGTGAAGAAGAGCAGCGTGCACGCGAAGAGCAGTGCAGTCGCCCGCCGGCCGGAGCGCTCGTCGGCGAAGGCGCGCTCGAGCCCGAGCGCGGCGAGGACGCCGAGCGCCGCCTGCGCGAGGAAGAGCGCGCGCTTGGGGTCGCCGATGTCGAGCCCGGGCAGCGCGACGCTCGCGTGGAGCAGCGGACCGGGCAGCGCGAGCGCGAAGCCGAGCGCCGCGAGCAGCGCGAAGAAGAGGCGCGCGCCGCGCCGACCGCAGCACGCGCCGAAGAGCGCGAGCGCGAGCGCCGCCGGCCCGAGCGCGCAGCCGATCTCGAAGGGGTTGTTGCGGACGTCGGAACGCGCCGTGTCGGCGAGCGCGAGACCGAAGAGCGACTCGAGGCGCGGCAGGCGCTTTTCGTCCTGCGCGACCTTCGCTTCCGTCTCGATCTCGGCCTGCGTCGGCGCGCGGCCGAGCAGTCCCGGAAAGACGAAGCCGAGCAGCGCGCCCGGAGGCAGCGCCTGGCGCTCGACCACCGACGCATCGAGCGCGCGGCGCGACGAGAGGCGGACGAACTCCGCGGTCGAGAGGAGCTGCGGCGAGGCGATCCCGAGCCCGCCGACCGCCGCGAAGGCGCCGGCCGCGACGATCCGGCCCGCCCTCCGCAGCGAGCACGTCCGCCGCGCGAGCCCGACGAGCAGCGAGAGCCCGATCCAGAGCCCGGCGACGAGCAGCGCGTAGACGGCGATCTGCGGGAAGCCCGACAGGAAGGCGCCGCCGATCGCGACGCCGAGCGCGAAGACGCCGCGCCACGGCCGCTCGACATTGGCGTCGGGGGCGTCGGCGATCCGCTTCGCGCCGCAGAGCGCGAGCGGCAGCCAGATCGCCGCGCCCGTGAGCTGGAAGTACTCCTGGTGGATCGACATCCAGCCCGAGCCGGCGAAGAGCAGCGCGCCGAACGCCGCCGCCGCCGGCGCGACGCCGAACGCGCGCAGCATCAGGAACGCGAACCAGCCGCCGAGCGCGGTCATCACGGCCGCGATGACGGCGTAGCAGCGCGGCGGCTCGACCGCGGCCGCGATCCACATCCACGGCGCGAGCGACGAGGAGAGCCCGGTCGCGAGGTGGGGCACGCCGCCCAGCACCTGCGGATTCCAGGTCGGCGGCAGCGGATCGCCGCGCCGCATCCAGCTGTAGCGCACCTCGGGATCGTGCTGCAGCATCTTGTCGCCGTAGAGCGGCCGCGCCGCGCGCGCGATCTCCTCGCGCTGCGCCGCCGGGAGCAGGTCGCGCGCGGAGGAAAACGGCCGGTAGAGCAGCGGATGGGTGCCGAGCAGCGCGCGGCCGGGCGCGAGGAAGGGCGCGAACCAGGCGAGCGCCCCGAGGAGCGCGAGGATCGCGGCCAGGAGTGCGGCGCGCACCGGTCGACTCTCCGCGGGACGCGAGGAAGCGCGACGACGAGGCGTCGCGGCCCGGGATGGTAGCGCGCGCGCCGGCTCGGCCGACGAAGCCGTGCGTCGGCTCAGCGGCCGGAATGGACGCGGCGGACCTCGGCGAGCCCCTCGCTCAGGACGAGGTTCTTCCGCCAGCAGGTCTCGATCAGGTCGGCCGCCTCTTCGAGGTCGTCGGTGACGTGGAAGAGGTCGAGGTCGCCGTGGCTCACGTTGCGCTGCAGCAGCATCGTCTGCTTGATCCACTCGACGAGGCCGCTCCAGTACCGCTTGCCGATCAGCACCACCGGCAGCTCGCGCACCTTCTCGGTCTGGATCAGCGTCAGCGCCTCGAACATCTCGTCCATCGTCCCGAAGCCGCCCGGGAAGTTGACGAACGCGGTCGAGTGCTTCACGAAGTGGAACTTGCGCACGAAGAAGTACCGGAAGTGCAGCGCGACGTCCTGGTGGGGGTTGGGCTTCTGCTCGTGGGGGAGGTTGATGTTGAGCCCGATCGAGCGGCCGCCGCCGTCCTTCGCGCCGCGGTTGGCCGCCTCCATGATCCCGGGCCCGCCGCCCGTCACGATCGAGAAGCCGCGCCGGGCCAGGTCGCGCGCCAATCGGCGCGCCGCGCGGTAGTTCGCGTGGCTGCGGGGCGTGCGCGCGCTGCCGAAGATCGAGACGGCCGGCTTCACGTCGCGCATCTCGTCGATCCCGTCCACGAACTCCGACAGGATGCGGAAGATCCGCCACGGCTCCTTCACGAACTCGGCCGAGCGGCGGTCGGCGCCGTGCGCGGGCAGGTCGAAGGAATCGACCGCGAAGATCGGATCGGCGCGTCCCGACGGCGCGTGGCCGTTGGTCTCCGGCGCGTGCGGCGCGAGGCCGATGCGGCCGGGCGCGTGGCGGGCGTTCTTCTCGTCGGACCGGCGGGACATGGGTCAGGGATATCGGACGGAAACGGCACGCCGCCTGAAGTAAGGTGGCCTCCTTCGCCCCGCCTCGCGAACAAAAGAGCGGAGGAAGTCGCGGGATGAACCGTCCGTCCGGTCTCACGGCCGCTGGCTGCATCCTTTTTTCCCTCGCGAGCGTTCCGGACGGGCTCGCCCGCCCGCTCCCGCAGGCGCGGCCGGCCGCCGACCTCTTCGCGTCGACGCGCCCCGACGGCTTCACCTTCACGCCGGCGCCGGGCTACCGCGGCGACGTCCCCCGGCTCGAGAAGCTGCTCGGCGCGCCGCTCGGCGCCCGCTTCACCGAGCACCGCGACCTGATCGCGGTGGTACGCGCTCTTTCCAAGGCGACCGACCGCGTGCGCGTCGTCGACTACGGCGTCACGACGGAGGGGCGGCCGCTGCTGCTCTGCTTCGTGAGCAGCCCGGCCAACCTGGCGCGCATCGACGCGAGCGCGCGCGGGCTGCGCGAACTCGCGGATGCGAGGATCGTCCCCGACGAGGCGGCCGCGCGCGCCCGCATCGCGGAGCAGCTCCCGGTCGTCTGGCTCTCCTACAACGTGCACGGCAACGAGCCGTCCTCGAGCGAGGCGGCGCTCGCCGTGCTCTGGCACCTCGCGGCGGGCGAGGGCGACGCGGTGGCGCGCACGCTCGAGCAGACGCTGGTCGTGATCGACCCGTGCCTCAACCCCGACGGGCGCGACCGCTACGTCCACTGGTTCTCGTCGGTGGTCGGCGCCGAGCCCGACCCCGAGCCCGCGGCGCGCGAGCACGACGAGCCCTCCCCCGGCGGCCGCGTCAACCACTACTACTTCGACATGAACCGCGACTGGTGCTTCGCGACGCAGGACGAGACGCGCGCGCGGCTCGCGTGGCTGGCGCGCTGCCCGCCGCAGGTGCACGTCGACTTCCACGAGATGTACGCCAACTCGTCCTACTTCTTCTTCCCGGCCGACCTGCCGCGCAACGCCAACCTGCCGCGCAGCACGCTGGAGTGGGGCGAGCGGTTCGGGCGGGGCAACGCGCGGGCGTTCGACCGCTTCGGCTGGTCCTACTACACGGGCGAGCAGTTCGACCTGCTCTACCCCGGTTACGGCGACAGCTTCCCGTCGCTGCGCGGCGCGATCGGGATGACCTACGAGCAGGCGGGCCACGCGGCGGGCGGGCTCGCCTTCAAGCGCGAGGACGGCGCGCTCCTCACGCTCGAGGACCGCGTCGCGCACCACTTCATCGCGTCGCTCGCGACGATCGAGACGGCGCGCGCGGGGAGGGAGCAGCTCCTGCTCGACTGGTGGAGCTTCTTCGCGGATGCGCTGCGCGAAGGACGGGAAGGCTCGCTGCGCGAGGTCGCGCTCCTGCCGTCCGAGGACCGCGCGACGCTGCGCCGGCTGGTGCGCCTCCTCTTGCTGCACGGCATCGAGGTCGACGTGGCGAACGCCGCCTTCGTCGGGCGCGGCGTGCACGGCTTCGACGGGCGCGACGCCGCCGAGCGCGTGCTGCCCGAGGGGACGGTGCTCGTCCCGATGGCGCAGCCGATGAAGCGGCTCGCGAAGGCGCTGCTCGAGCCGCGTGCCACCGTCGAGCGCACCACCTTCTACGACATCTCGGCGTGGTCGCTGCCCTACGCCTTCGGCGTCGACGCGTGCTGGCTCGAACAGCCGGCCGA
>DAINBU010000164.1:0-9482 GCA_036732755.1 Planctomycetota bacterium | reverse complement strand
GCGGTGGAAGCGCAGCCGGCCGTCAACGACGGGGTCGTCGACGGCCGGCTGCGCTTCCACCGCGTCGAGAACGAGGTCGTCGTCACGGCGCCCGACGGGACGAAGAAGAGGAAGCGGCTCGGCCTCGGCGACGTCGGCTACGGCATGGGGGTGAGCTGCCCCGACGTCGACAACGACGGCGACCCCGACCTCTTCGTCACCAACGTCGGCCGCGACGTCCTCTACCGCAACGAGGGGGACGGCACCTTCACCGACGTGACCGAAGCGTCGGGCATCCTCGACGACTACTGGAGCGCGCCGGCCGCGTGGGCCGACCTCGACGGCGACGGCGACCTCGACCTCTACCTCGGCAACTACGCGCTGATCGACTTCGAGCACTACAAGGTCTGCGCGACCGGGTTGCGCGTGAGCTACTGCATGCCCAAGACGCTCGCCGCCGCGCCCGACCGGCTCTACCGCAACGACGGCGGCTTCCGCTTCACGGAGGTCACGCGCGAGGCTGGCGTCGTCGAGCCCGACCACGGCGGCAAGGCGTACGCCGTGATCCCGTTCGACTGGGACGGCGACGGCAAGCTCGACCTCTACGTCGCGAACGACACCGACCCCAACTTCCTCTGGCACAACCTCTCCGGGCCGGGCGGGATGAAGTTCGAGGAGGTCGCGGGCACGATCGGACTCGCCGTCAACGGCCAGGGGACGGCGCAGGCGTGCATGGGGAGCGACATCGGCGACGTCGACGGCGACCTGCGCCTCGACGTGCTCTCCGCCAACTTCTCGCGCGAGGGGACGGTCCTCTACCGCCGCACCGACGGCGACTTCTACGACGACGCGAGCTTCGCCTCGGGGCTGGCCGGCCCCTCCTACCTCAACACCGGCTTCGGCCTGCGCCTGTTCGACTACGACCACGACGCCGACCTCGACCTGCTCGTGATCAACGGCCACGTCCTCGACGACGCGAACGAGTTCGACCCCAACCAGACCTTCGAGCAGCTCCCGCAGTTCTTCGAGAACCGCGGCGACGGCACCTTCGTCGAAGTGGGGGCGCGCCTCTCGCCGTTCTTCCTGCGCGCGAACGTCGGGCGCGGCCTCGCGATCGGCGACCTCGACGAGGACGGCGACGACGACGCCGTGGTCCAGGAGAACGACGACGCGCTGCAGGTGCTCGAGAACGTCGTCGCGAACGGGAACCACTTCGTCGCGCTGCGGCTGGTCGGCACGAAGAGCCCGCGCGACGCCATCGGCGCGCACGTCACGCTGGTCTGCGGCGACAAGAAGCAGGTCCGGGAGCTGCACGGCTCCACGTCGTACCTGAGCTGGCAGGACCTGCGCCTGCGCTTCGGCGTAGGTGCGCGCGGCGGTCCGGCGACGGCGACGATCCGCTGGCCGTCGGGCCGGGTGCAGGAGCTGAAGGACCTCGCCCTCGACGTCTGCCACCGCGTCGTCGAGCCGAAGTGAGCGCGCGCCGGATCGCGCATTCCCGCCGGGCGGCCGCCCGGTTAGCGTCTTCGCGCCAGGTTCTCCGGAGCCGCATGCCGTCCCGACCGCAAGCCCCGGCGGTTCCTCTCCGTGCATCCGCTCGGCGAGGCGTGCGCCGTTTCCCGACCGCCGCCGCGGCGCTCCTCGTCGGCGCGCTCGCCGGGCGGACGGTCGCACAGGCGCCCTACGCGAAGGAGCCGGCCGCGCGCGATGCCGCCGCACGCGGCGCCGCCGAGAACGGTGCCGCCCAGCACGGTGCCCCCGCCTTCGTGCTGCGCGACGACAGCGGGCTCGACTTCGTCCACCACCGCTTCCCGACGCCCGACAAGAAGTACCTGCCCGAGACGGTCGGGTCGGGCATCGCGCTCCTGGATTACGACGGCGACGGGCGGCTCGACGTCTTCTGCGTGCAGTGCTGCCCGCTGCCCGGCAACCCGCAGGGCTTTCCGCCGCAGCACGACGCGCTCTACCGAAACGTCGGGGTGGTCGACGGCCGGCTGCGCTTCCGGCGCGTGCCCGAGGTCGTGACGGTGAAGACGGCCGACGGGAAGACGCGCGACGCGCCGCTCGGCCTGCGCGACGCGGGCTACGGGATGGGAGTCACCTGCCCCGACGTCGACAACGACGGCGACCCCGACCTCTACGTGACGCGCGTCGGTCCCGACGTCCTCTATCGCAACGACGGCGACGGCACCTTCACCGACGTCACGGCCGAGGCGGGCGTCGCCGACGACCTCTGGAGCGCGGCGGCCGCGTGGGCCGACTTCGACCGCGACGGCGACCTCGACCTCTACCTCGGCAATTATGCGCTGATCGACTATGCGCATTACAAGATCTGCCACCTGCACGAACGGCTGATCTACTGCCATCCCGACTCGCTCCCGTCCGCGCCCGACCGCCTCTTCCGCAACGACGGCGGCTTCCGCTTCACCGAGGTGACGAAGGAGGCCGGCATCGTCGAGCCCGACCAGGGCGGCAAGGCGCTCGCGGCGATCCCGTGGGATTGGGACGAGGACGGCCGGCTCGACCTCTACGTCGCCAACGACGCCGACCCCAACTTCCTCTGGCACAACGTCACCGGCCCCGACGGGAAGATGAAGTTCGAGGAGGTCGGGGCGGGCGCCGGCGTCGCGGTCGACGGCAAGGGGCGCTCGCAGTCGTGCATGGGGAGCGACATCGCCGACGTGAACGGCGACCTGCGCCTCGACGTCGTGTCGGCGAACCTCGGCAAGGAGGGCACCGTCCTCTACGTGCAGGGGGAGGAGCACCTCTTCGACGACCGCAGCTGGCCGAGCGGGCTCGGCGGCCCCTCCTACCTCTTCACCGGCTTCGGCCTGCGCTTCTTCGACTACGACTTCGACGCCGACCCCGACCTGATCGTCGTGAACGGCCACGTCTTGGACAACGCGCACGACATCGACCCCAACCAGACCTTCGAGCAGGTGCCCCACTTCTTCGAGAACCGCGGCGACGGCACGTTCCTCCAGGTCGGGCCGCGCCTCTCCCCGTTCTTCGAGCGGCCCGATCTCGGGCGCGGGCTCGCCGTCGGCGACCTCGACGGCGACGGCGACGAGGACGTGGTCGTGCTCGAGGCCGATCATCAAGTCGCGCTGCTCGAGAACGTGGTCGCGACGCAGAACCACCGCGTGACCTTCCGGCTGATCGGCACGAAGAGCCCGCGCGATCCGGTCGGCGCCCGCGTCACGCTCGTCTGCGGCGACAAGACGCAGCTGCAGGAGCTCCACCCGACGGCGTCCTACCTGAGCTGGCAGGACCTGCGCATGACCTTCGGCGTGGGCGCGCGCACGGCGAAGGCCTCGGCGCGGATCGTCTGGCCGTCGGGAAGGGTGCAGGAGCTGAAGGACCTCGACCTCGACGTCTGCCACCGGATCGTCGAACCGGAATGAGGCGGCGCCGGCTCCGCCACTCCTCGCATCGTCGCGAGCGGTCGTTCGCGCTCGCGTCCGCGCTCGCGCTCGGCGCCGGCGGGAGCGCCGCGGCGCAGGAGCCCGCGGCGTCGTCGGGCGCCGCCGCGAAGCGCGCCGCGCCCGCCTTCCTGCACCGCGCGGACAGCGGGATCGACTTCGTCCATCGCCGCTTCCTGACGCCGGGGAAGAAGTACCTGCCCGAGACGATGGGGGCCGGCGTCGGGCTGCTCGACTACGACGGCGACGGGCGGCTCGACGTCTACTGCGTGCAGGGCTGCCCGCTGCCCGGCCACCCCGAGCCCGCTGCCGCGCCGCGCGACGCGCTCTACAGGAACGAAGGCGTGGTCGACGGCCGCTTCCGTTTCCGGCGCGTGCCCGACGTCGTGACGGTGAAGGCGGACGGCGGGACGACGCGCGAGGCGCCGCTCGGGCTCGGCGACGTCGGCTACGGCATGGCGGTCACCTGCCCCGACGTCGACAACGACGGCGACCCCGACCTCTTCGTGACGCGCGTCGGGCGCGACGTCCTCTGCCGCAACAACGGCGACGGCACCTTCACCGACGTGACCGCCGCTTCGGGGATCGCCGACGACCTCTGGAGCGGGCCGGCCGCGTGGGCCGACTTCGACCGCGACGGCGACCTCGACCTCTACCTCGGCAACTACGCCCAGATCGACTACGCGACCTACAAGGTCTGCGGGACGCGCGACAAGATCAGCTACTGCCATCCCGACACGCTCGCGTCGGCGCCCGACCGCCTCTACCGCAACGACGGCGCGCTGCGCTTCACCGACGTCACGGCGGACGCGGGCATCGTCGAGCCCGACCTCGGCGGCAAGGCGCTCGCGGCGATCCCTTGGGACTGGGACGAGGACGGCCGGCTCGACCTCTACGTCGCCAACGACGCCGACCCCAACCACCTCTGGCACAACGTCACCGGCCCCGACGGGAAGATGAGATTCGAGGAGGTCGCGAGCGCCGTCGGCGTCGCGGTCGACGGGCGCGGCCGCTCGCAGTCGTGCATGGGAAGCGACATCGCCGACGTGGACGGCGACCTGCGCCTCGACGTCGTCTCGGCCAACCTCGGCAAGGAGGGCACGGTCCTCTACGTCCAGTGCGAAGACCACCTCTTCGACGACAAGAGCTTCCCGAGCGGGCTCGGCGGCCCTTCGTTCCTCACGACCGGCTTCGGGCTGCGCTTCTTCGACTACGACCTCGACGCCGACCCCGACCTGATCGTCGTGAACGGCGCCGCCGTCGACGACGTCCACGACGTCGACCCCAACCAGACCTACGAGCAGCTGCCCCACTTCTTCGAGAACCGCGGCGACGGCACCTTCCTCCAGGTCGGCCCGCGCCTCTCGCCCTTCTTCGAGCGCCCCGACGTCGGGCGCGGGCTCGCGGTCGGCGACCTCGACGGCGACGGCGACGACGACGTGGTCGTGCTCGAGAACGACCACCCGGTGCAGGTCCTCGAGAACGTCCTCGCGACGCAAAACCACCGCGTCACCTTCCGGCTCGTCGGCACGAAGAGCCCGCGCGACCCGATCGGCGCGCGCATCTACCTCACCTGCGGCGACAAGACGCAGCTGCAGGAGCTCCATCCCACCGCGTCCTACTTCAGCTGGCAGGACCTGCGCATGACCTTCGGCGTGGGCCCGCGCACGTCGAAGGCCGCCGCGAAGATCGTCTGGCCGTCGGGCCGCGTGCAGGAGCTGAAGGACCTCGACCTCGACGTCTGCCACCGGATCGTCGAGCCGCAATAGTCCCGCCCCGTACGCCCGATTCGAATCTCTTCAATCCCATCACGTCACGATCGAGCGACCACGACTTCCGTCGCACCTTCGCGCCCGCACCGTCCATGCAACGGCGCACGCACGTCGTCTCGACCGCTCTCGCAAGATGCGTGGCCCGATGAGCTGCGAAGGGCCGTCGATCACCCTCCGACGCTTGCGCGCCACGCTCCCGGCCCTTCGTCAGCTCCATCGTCCTTTCGACGGCGAGCTCCGCTCGCCGATCGATGGACAGGTTCAGCTGCGGGGCGCCGTTCGAATCCCATCTCGGCCCGACCCGCGCCCGCGGCGCCCCGTCAGCTGCAAGCGCTAGTTGAGTCCCCGCTTCTCGAGATCATCCTCATCCCACCCGAGGTGGTGCCCGATCTCGTGCAGCAGCGTCACCTTCAGCTCCTCGCGCAGCTCGTCCTTGTCGTCGACGACGCGCTCGACGTTGCGCTGGAAGATCTCGATCCGGTCGAGCTCGGCGCCCGTGCTGAACTGCGACTTCTCGAGCAGGTTGACCCCGCGGTAGAGCCCCAGCACGAGCGGGTCGACGTCGGGGCTGGCGTGGATCTTCGGGTCGGGCAGCGGCAGGAGCGCGAGGTCGACCCCCTCGAGCGCGGACCGGACGTCGCGCGGCAGGGCCGAGAGCACGCTCTCGAGCATCGAGTGCACCTCGCTCTCGGGCAGGCGCACCGGCTCGGGGAACTCGTCGGGGTTCTCCTTGGCGGCGCGCGCGAAGAGCTTCTCCGCGTCGGCGCGCTCGCCGCGGAAGTCGGCCAGCAGCGCCTGGTAGTAGTAGAGCCCGGCGCGCGTCTTGGGCTTGGCCTTGTGGCGCGCGAGCATCGCCGCCGACTCGTCGAAGCGCCACGCGTGGAAGAGCGCGCGCGCGTGCCAGTAGTCGATCTCCGGGTCCTTCGCGTCGAGCTTGCGCACGACCTCGTACTCGCGCAGCGCGGAGGCGACGTCGCCGAGCTCGAACTGGCTCGCGGCGAGGAGGTAGTGCGTGTCGATCCGCAGATCGACCTCCTTCTCCTTCACCTCGGGATTGCGCTCGAGCAGCTTCTGCGCCTGGAGGGCGAGCTCGAGCCCCTCGTCGGCGTGGCCCTCGTCGAGGCGGGCGTCGACTTCGTCGAGGAGGAAGGCGACCCGGTCGTAGATGTCGTGCTCGGGGTCGTTCATGCGGTGGAGGGGGCCTCTCCCGGAGCGCTCCGGCGGCGCGCTGCGCCGTCGTCCGGTACGAAGCGGGACGATCCTAGCAACGCTTGCCGGACCTTCCGGGGCCGCCGCGCGCCCGGGAATCGCGGCGGGCTCAAGTCGGGGGGCCGGCCCGGGACGAAGCAGGGACGGACCGCAAGCGCCGTGGGGCTTCGGCCAGGGGAGAGACGAGCGTGGCACGCGGCACGAGATGGCGTGAACTCGACCCGAACAAGCTGAGCCTCGACGCGCGTCGGCTGCGCGACGGGATCCTCTCGCGCGTCGTCGGCCAGGAGCCGGCGGTCGACGCCCTGACGAACATCCACCAGATCTGGCGCTCCGGCCTCTCCGACCCCAACCGCCCGATCGCGAGCTTCCTGCTGCTCGGGCCGACCGGGACCGGCAAGACGCGCGTGGTCGAGGCCCTCGCGGAGCACCTGTTCGGCGAGCGCCGGGCGATGCTCAAGGTCGACTGCGCCGAGTTCAGCCACAGCCACGAGATCGCGCGGCTGATCGGCTCGCCGCCCGGCTACCTCGGCCACCGCGACACGCCGCCCTACCTGTCGCAGGAGAACCTCGACCGCCACCAGACGCGCGACAACCCGATCACGCTGCTGCTCTTCGACGAGATCGAGAAGGCCAACGACGCGCTCTGGATGCTGCTGCTCGGGATCCTCGACAAGGGGGTGCTGACGCTGGGCACCAACGAGCAGGTCGACCTCACGCGCTGCCTCATCTTCATGACGAGCAACGTCGGCGCCGACCAGTTCGACAAGTTGCACGACTCGCCCATGGGCTTCCGCGGCGCGAGCGAGGCGGCGCCCGACATGAGCAGCGTGCAGGAGTCGGTGCTCGAGGCGACGCGCCGCATCTTCTCGCCCGAGTTCCTGAACCGCATCGACCGCCGCATCATCTTCAACAGCCTCGGCGAGCCCGAGTTCAAGCGGATCCTCGAGCTCGAGCTCGGCTACGTGCGCGGGCGCGTCCGCAAGCGCCTCGACGTCGACCTGCGCTGCACGCTCGGCGCGCGGCGCTACCTGCTCGAGAAGGGGACCAACCCGCGCTACGGCGCGCGCCCGCTGCGCGGGCTGCTCGAGAGCGAGGTGCTGTTCGCCGTCGCCAACCTGATCGGCTCGGGCCAGGTGCGCGAGCGCGACACCGTGCAGATCGACGCGCGGCGCGACGGCACCGGGCTGGTCTTCCGCGCGCAGCGCGGCGCGTTCGCGGCGGCCGCGGCCGCCGCTCCCTCGTCGACCGACCACGGCGCGCGCAAGACGGCCGACGAACTGGTGCCGGAGCCCGTTCCCGCGTAGTCTCCCTCCGCTTTTCCCCACCGAAACCCGAAGCGGAGGAGATCCATGTCGTTCGTTCGTCGCGCCGCACTCGCGGCCGCCCTCGTCGCCGGCGCGTTCGCCGGTCTCGCGCTGTCCGGCGTCGCGCAGGACGGCGCGAAGCCCGCCGCGCCCAAGGCCGACGCCCCCAAGCAGGACGCCGCGAAGCCCGATGCGAAGAAGGCCGAGGTGATCGTGCCGTTCTTCGGCAACGAGAAGTGCCCGGTCAGCGGCAAGGCGGTCGACAAGAACCAGTCGGTCGAGGTCGACGGCCAGCGCGTCTACACCTGCTGCAAGAACTGCGTCGCCAAGGTGAAGGCCGACTTCAAGGGGATGGCCGCGACCGCCTACAAGGACGCCAAGAAGATCGAGAACAAGACCTGCCCGGTGAGCGGACACGCGATCGCGGGCGAAAAGGTCAAGGCGATGACGTGGCAGGGCCACACGCTGTCGCTCTGCTGCGGCGACTGCGAGAAGGCGTTCCTGAAGGAGCCGCTGATCATGGTCGCGAAGGCGCAGTACGGCGCCGAGGACCTGAAGAACGCGAAGTGCCCGATCCAGGACGACATGGAGTACGACGGCGAGCACATCGTGATCTACAAGGGCAAGATCGTGCGGATGTGCTGCCCCGATTGTCCGGCGGATTTCAAGAAGGACCCGGACGCGGCGTTCGCGAAGGCCGGCGGGAAGTAGGCGCGCCGGGATCGCGACGATGTCCGCGACGCCCGAGCTCTATCGGGCGCCGATCGACGGCCGGCGCTGCCTGCGCATCGCGGGCCGTCTCCAGAGACTGAAGCTGCCGCTGCCGGCGGAACCTCCCTCGGACGTTCCGCCGGCAGCGTGCTTCCTCTGCCATCCCGAGCGCGACCGCTTCGACCGCGGCGCGTGGCCCGAGAGCGGCGGCGCGCTGCACGTGGTCGGGAACGCCTTCTCGATCGCCGACGCCGCGCTCCTGCTCGCGCCGCCCGACGAGCGGCTCCACCTCGCGACGCCCGCCGACCTCGACCCTTCGCTGCTCGCGGCGCTGCTGCGCGCGCCGTTCGACGAAGCATTCGCCGCGCGCTTCGGGCTGCGCGGCCTCGAGCTCTCCGCGTTCGTGAACGTCGGCGTGCGCGGCGCGCAGTCGCGCGTCCATCCCCACCTGCAGATCGTCGGCTTCGCGAGCGACGCGCTCGAGCGCGCCGGCGCAATGTCGCCGGCGGAGCGCGCCGCCGACGGCGCGGCGCTCGCGGACGACCTCGCCGCGGCGGCCGACGAGGGGCGCGCGCTCCCGCTCGACGCGGCCGTCGCCGTCGTCCCGCGCCGGCCCGGCATGACGGCCGAGCTCTGGATCGCGCTGCCCGGGGAAGAAGCGCCGCCCGCGGCGTGGTCGCGCGCCGCCGCCGCCGTCGCCGCGGCGTGCCGCGCCTGCGCGCGCGGCGTCAGCGGCTCCTACAACGTCGTGCTGCGCCACGATCGTCCGCGCCTCGCGCGCCTGATCCCGCGCGGCCTCTCCGAGCCGGCCGGCCTCGAGCTCGGCTCGCCGGCGCGGCTCGACGTCGTGATCGCGACGTCGGTGGGCGAGACGGTCGAGCTCTGGCGCCCCGCGCTTGCAAAGTAGCTGGAGCGGACGTCGAGGGCGGGGGTGAAGCGGGCGCGGGGAGAAGGATGGGTGGTTGAACGCGCGACGGGCGGGGGCGGGTCGAGAGGGCGGAGGGGAAAAAGGCTCGATGGACGGGACACGCTCGCCCCAGACCAAAGATGGACGGGGGGCTCGCTGCGCTCGGCGCATTCGG
>DAINBU010000163.1:0-9561 GCA_036732755.1 Planctomycetota bacterium | reverse complement strand
GACGAAGTCGCGCGCGGGGTCGTGCGGCGCGCCGCCGTCGTCGAGCGTCCGTTCGAGCCTGCGCGCGCGCCAGGCGGCGAGCTCGGCCGCGAGCTGCTCGTCGAGCTCCCGGCTCACGTTCCGCCGGAGGCGGCGCGCGCGTCGCAGCCGGCGACCGACCGCAGGCCGAGCTTCGCGAGCAGCGCCGCGTCGCTCTTCGGCTCCGGATTGGGCGTCGTCAGCAGCTCGTCGCCGACGAAGATCGAGTTGGCGCCGGCGAGGAAGCAGAGCGCCTGCCCCTCCTCGGTCATGCCGGTCCGGCCGGCGCTGAGGCGGATCACCGCGTCGGGCATCAAGAGGCGCGCCGCCGCGACGGTGCGCACGACTTCGCTCCAGTCGAGCGGCGCGCTCGCCTCGAGCGGGGTGCCGGCGATCGGGACGAGCGTGTTGATCGGCACGCTCTCCGGTTGCGGCGAGAGCGAGGCGAGCTCGTGCAGCAGCTCCGCGCGGGCGTGTCGGGACTCGCCCATGCCGAGGATGCCGCCGCTGCAGACGCGGATGCCGGCGGAGCGCACGCGGCCGAGCGTCGCGAGCCGGTCGTCGAGCGTGTGCGTCGTCACGATCTCGCCGTAATGGCTGCGGCCCGTGTCGAGGTTGTGATTGTAGAAGTCGAGCCCCGCCTGCTTGAGCCGCGCCGCCTGTGCGTCGTCGAGCATCCCGAGCGTGACGCACGCCTCGAGGCCGAGCGACTTCACGCCGCGCACCATCGCGAGCACGCGGTCGAACTCGGCGCCGTCCTTCACCTCGCGCCACGCGGCGCCCATGCAGAAGCGGTCGGCGCCCGCCTCCTTCGCCTCGCGCGCCCTGGCCAGCACGGAGTCGACGTCGAGCAGCGCTTCGCGCTCGACCGGCGTCTTGTAGCGCGCGCTCTGGCTGCAGTAGGAGCAGTCCTCGGGGCAGGCGCCCGTCTTGATCGAGAGGAGCTGCGAGCACTGCATCGCCGCCGGGTCGTGGCGGCGCCGGTGGACCGCGCCCGCCTCGAAGACGAGGTCGAGCAGCGGCCGCGCGAGGAGCCGTTCCACGTCGGCGACGGTGGGCGCAGGCGCGGGATGAAGCGGCGACGGCGGGGCGCAGTGGCTCACGTCGGGCGTCTCCATGCGGTGAGCGCGGCGGCGCCGCGGCGATCACTTCACGACGAAGTCGATCTCGAAGTGGGTCAGGTGGTCGAGCTCGAGGAGCTGCTTCCCGGTGCCGCCGCCGCGCGGATAGGCGCCGAACAGTTCGCCGAACTCGCCCAGCACCCCGTCATCATCGCCGTCGACGCCCGCCTGCAGGAAGTACTTCCCGGGCGGGACGAGCGGGAGCGCGTAGGCGTATCCGTTTGCGGCGGTTGCGGTCGTCGTGGCGACCACGGTCGTCCCGTCGCTTGCGAGGAGCTGGATCTTGACGGTGCCTTTTTCGGTCGGCGTCGTGGCGCCAGTCTCCGTGAGGTCGACCAGGAACGAGCCGGTGCCGCCGTTGGTGGTGACGTCGACCCGGATCTGGTAGTCGCCGTTGGCGAGGCCGGTGCGGTCGGAGTCGAGCACGATGGTCTTGCCGTCGGCGCCGACCGCGGTCGTGAGCCAGCTCGTGGTCCCGCCCATGATCGCGGTCGCCTGGAGCGAAGTGACGCTCAGCTTCGAGAGGGACGGGCCGGTGTTCTGGGCCTGTACCAGTGTCCAACGGCCGGTCGCGCCGAGGTCGACCTCGTCGGCGCTGAGTTGCAGCACCGCCAGCACCTCGGCGACCGCGGCGTTCGCGTCGATGATCCCGTGGCCGGAGAGGTCGTCGAATCCGGGGGTCTCGATGTCCTGTGCCGTCGATGTAAGCAGCGCGAGCACCTGACTCTGCGTGAGAGACGGATTCAGGGTCTTCAGCAGGCCGCAGACGCCTGACGCCTGGGAGCACGCCATCGAGGTCCCGGACAGCGCCGCGATGCTGTCGGCGCCGACCGTCGACCAGATCTCGTCGACGAAGCCGTCGCCGTTCAGGTCGGTGAGGTTCCCGCCGCCGCCGGGGGCGGTGACGTCGAGCTCCGGGCCGGTGTTCGAGTAGGCGGCGATCTGGATGTTGTTGCCGAAGCCGTCGCCGATGTCGCATGCAGCGATCGCGATCGCCTCGGCGAAGGCCGCCGGGAAGAGCAGCGCGGCGCCGTTCCCGTCGTTGCCGGCGGCGCAGCAGACGATGCAGCCCTGGGCGACCGCGGCTTTGAGCGCATTGTGGATCGCGGTGCTCGGTGACGGCGTGCCGAGGCTCAGGTTGATCACCGCCGCCTTGGCCGCGGGCAGCGTCCCCGACACGTTGGCGAGGCGCGCCGCATAGAGGATCGCCTGCGCGATGTCGGTCGTCGTGCCCACGCCGTCGACGCCGAGCGCGCGCACCGGCAGCAGCGTGCAGTCCCAGTTGATGCCGGCCAGCCCGAAGTTGTTGTTCCCCTTCGTGCCGATCGTGCCGGCGGTGTGCGAGCCGTGGTGCGAGTTGCCGGGAAAGCTGCCGTCGTCGAAGGGGTCGGGATCGATCCCGTCGCCGTCGCCCGACGAGCCCTCGCCGAAAGTCGCCGACACGAAGTCGAAGCCGTCGAAGCCGGTGCCCGTCGTGTAGTTGCCGACCAGGTCGCTGTTGTCGGTGCGAATGCCGGTGTCGACGATCGCCATGACGGTCGCCGCGTCGCCGGTCGTGACGTCCCAGGCGTCGCGCACGTGCATCTCGTCGAAGGCCCACTTCTGCCTCTGGAACTGCGGGTCGTCGGGGGTGACGGCCGCGATGCCGCTGCAGGCGCGCGCGTAATAGACCGGCTCGCGCCACGCCATCCCCGGCGTCCCGGCCAGCCGCGCGAGCAGCGCGAGCGTCGCGCGCGACTCTTCGCGTTCGCGGCTCGCGCGCGGGCGCGTCCCGTGCAGCGTCGCGGCGTGCGGCCCGTTCCAGGTCGCGTCGGGGCGGTGGCTCCAGACCTCGTAACCGCCGGGGTGGCGCGCGTCGCGGCCGAGCGCGAAGCCGCCGACCGCGGGGACGGAGAGAGCGGGGGCGCCGGCGCTCGCGTCGGACGTTCCGACCGTGATGCGGCCCGGGTCGAAGGGGGGCAGGCGCGGGTCGCGGTAGAGCGCGACGAGGCGGGCGACCGGGAGCTGCGCGAAGAGATTCGTCTCGAGCCAGTCGCCGAGCTGGCGCGCCGCGTCGTCGCGCGCCGGCGGGAGCTGCGCCGGCAGCGGGCCGACGCGGCCGTCGCCGAGCGCGAACGCGTAGCGGCCGGCACCGGCCCGCGCGCCGACCACGAGGTCGTACTCGGCGGGCGTGGCGCCGGCCGTGTTGTCGATCTCGGCGTGGCGCGTGCCGCCGGCGAGGTCGAAGGCGAAGGCGGCGGGGCCGGCGGTCGGGCGCTCGAGGTCGGCGCGCGGCAGCGCGAAGACGAAGAGGCGCGCGCCGTCGCCGGCCGCGACGCGCACGTCGACCGCGGTACGAGCGCCGGCCGGGACCTCGACGTGGTAGCCGTCGAAGCCGAGGTCGCAGCGCGCGACGAGCGAGACGGCGCGCGTGCCCGCGGCGAGCAGCGGCCGCGTCGCGACCGCGCTACCGCCGGGCTCGTAGGAGCGCAGCGTGCCGCCGCCGTCGACGACGTGGACGAGCGCGCCGTCGTAGGCGAGCGCCGCGATGCCACCGACGAGGCCCTCGGGAGTGAACGCAGTCGAGAGTGCGCCGAAGCGGCGGTCGTCGCCGGTCTGCTCGATCGCGATCTCGAGCACGCGGCCGCCTTCACTGGTGAAGAGGCGCGGCGCCCCGCTCGCGATCTCCTCGGCGCCGGCGAGATGGACGAGGCCCGGCAGGCCGAGGTCGGCCATGAAGAGCGGCGCGCCGTCGGCCGGATCGGCCGCCAGCAAGCGCGTCGTCCCGTTCCCCGCGTCGAGCACGAGCAGCACGTCGAGCAGCGCCGTGAACCCGACCGGCGAAAGTTCGCGCGGCAAGGTGAAGCGCCGCTTCACGAAGGCGCTCTCGAGCGGGGTGACGCGCACGACCGGCGCGAGGCCGCGGGCGGCGGCGTCGAGGACGAAGAGCTCGCGGTCGATACGGGCGATCTGGCTCGGCGAACCGGCCGCGGCGACGTCGGCCGCGAAGGTCCGGCCGTCGTCGGCGAGCAGCTCGCGCGCGACGATCGAGCGGCGGACGCCGTCGTCGACGAGCGCGTGCAGCGTCGCCGTCGTCGCCGCGCTGCCGGCGACGTGCGCGGGCGCGCCGGCCGGACCGACCTCGACCGCCATCCCGAGCCGGTCGTTGGGCTCGTGGTCGACGACGAGCGACGTCGCGAACGCCGACCCGTCGGTCACGATGTTGCCCTGCACCAGGACGATCCCGTTCGATCCGCCGCCGCCGCCTCCGCCGCCGGCCGCGGCGGCGATCGCCGCGATCGGGATCCCCGGCCAGCAACCGGTCGCGCAGGCGAGGAGGACGATGGGGGGGAGGAGGGACGCGGCCCGCGCGAGTCGGCGCATGTTCACTTCTCGACGATGATCGTCTGGCGATAGAGGGTGACGAAGCTCGTGAAGGCCGTGATGACGCAGTCGAGGACGGTGAACTTCGTCGTCACGCGGTAGTCGCGCGCGCCGCCGGCGAGGCTCTTCGAATCGACGTCGTCGAACGGGACGACCCCGAAGAGCGCGAACCAGCGCGTCTCCTCGGTCACGACCGGCGCCTTCGCGTTCACCGGGCCGTTGCCGACCGTGTGCGTGAAGGTGAAGCAGCCGGGCACCAAGAGAAGGGCGAGCGCGGCGGTCAGGCGGAGGAGCCGAGGGGGATGCGCGGCCGGGCGCACGGGCTCCGCGATGCCGTTCGACATGAGCGAGCACTCCTCCCGAAGGGTGGCTGAGCGGGGGTCCGACGGACCGAAGCGTCCGCGCAGTCGATCCGCGCCATCTTCATCGTTCGCGCCGTCGGGACCAAACGCGGCGTCGGGCCAATCTCTTCGTCGCGAATGTCGGCTGGCGCGAGCTCGATCCCGAGACTGCCGGCGTCGACAGGCGACGCCGCGATCGAGCTCAACCCCACCGGACGAGCGTCTGGTCGAAGATCCATTCCGAACCGGGCCGGCCGGGACGAACCCTCACTGCCATCCCCTGACGGCCCGAGCGCGCGCAATGGATCACCGCGTCGAAGCGGTGGGTGCCGTTGTCCCCGGAGGCGAGCGTCGCGTGGGCGACCGTCCCCTCGACGATGCGGCCGTCGCCGTCGGTGGGGCCGTGCACGACCTCGACGACCAGGTGGCCCGGGTCGATGGGGCCGGTCTCGACCTTGACGGCGACGGGGATCTGCTCCCCGAGCGCGTGGACGGCGCTCAGGTCGGCCTGCACGTCGGCGATCCGCACGCGGTCCCAGCTCGCGTTGACCATGCGCCACCAGTCGGCGAGCGCGCGCATGCGCGGCCGGTTCTCGCCGGTGAGCTCGCTCTTCACGCGCAGCGCGCTGGCGTAGAAGCGGGTGGCGTACTCCTCGAGCATGCGATCGCTCGAGAACTCGCGGCAGAGCGTGCCGATCGAGTTCTTCATGAGCGCGCACCACTGCTGCGGCGTGCCGTCCTTGTCGCGGCTGTAGAAGGCCGCCGCGACCTCGTGCTCGAGCAGGTCGTAGAGCGAGAGCGCGTCGAGCTGGTCCTGCATCTCCGGATCGGCGGCGACGTGGCCGTTGCCGATCGCCCAGCCGTCGTCGCCGTGGAAGCCCTCGGCCCACCAGCCGTCCAGGATCGAGAGGTGCAGCCCGCCGTTGAGGACCGACTTCATGCCCGACGTGCCGCTCGCCTCGTACGGGCGGCGCGGCGTGTTGAGCCAGACGTCGACGCCCTGGACCAGGATGCGCGCCAGGCCGACGTCGTAGTTCTCGACGAAGACGAGGCGGCCGAGCAGCGCCTCGCCCCAGCTCTCGCGCACGATCTCGCGGATGTACTTCTTGGCCGGCTCGTCGAGCGGGTGCGCCTTGCCGGCGAAGACGAACTGGATCGGGCGTTCGTTGTGACGGCAGATCCGCTTCAGCCGCTCGAGGTCGCGGAAGAGCAGCGTCGCGCGCTTGTAGGTGGCGAAGCGGCGGCAGAAGCCGACCGTCAGCACCTCGGGGTCGAGCGCCCGCTCGGCGCGCCGCAGCTGCGCGGGCGACACGGCGCCGCGCTGCGCCTGGTGGAGCAGGCGCGCGCGCACCTCGTTCACGAGGCGGTGGCGCAGCCGACAGCGGCTGCGCCAGAGCTCGGCGTCGGGGATCTCGCGCACCTTCTCCCACGTCGCGGTGCGCGCCGCGTTCGCCAGCCAGTCAGGCGAGAAGTAGCGGTCGTAGAGGCGGCGCATCTCGGCGGAGAGCCAGCTCTGCGTGTGCACGCCGTTGGTGACGTGGGTGATCGGGACCTCGTCGACCTGGAGTTGCGGCCACAGCCCCTTCCACATGTCGCGGCTCACCTCGCCGTGCAGGCGGCTCACCGCGTTCTTGTGCTTGGCCATGCGCAGGCCGAGCGTCGTCATGCCGAAGCTCTTGGTCGCGCCGCCGGCCTGGCCGAGCGCGACGACCTCCTCGATCGGGATGCGCAGGCGCTCCGCGTAGGGCGCCATGTACTCGCGCATCCACTGCGGGTCGTACTCGTCGTGGCCCGCCGGCACCGGCGTGTGGGTCGTGAAGGTATTGGAGGCGGCGGCGAGGTGGCGCGCCTCGTCGAACGGGATCTGCTCGCGCTCCATGAGACGCGCCGTCTGCTCGAGGGTGAGGAAGGTGGTGTGCCCCTCGTTCATGTGGTAGGCGTCGACCTCGATCCCGAGGGCGTGCAGGAGGTGGACGCCGCCGATCCCGAGCAGGATCTCCTGCTCGAGCCGCATGCGCTTGTCGCCGTCGTAGAGGCGGGCGGTGATGCGGCGGTCGGCCTCGGAGTTCTGCGGGACGTTGGTGTCGAGCAGGTGCAGCGGCACGCGCCCGACCGCGACGCGCCAGACCTGGGCGTGGACGCGCCGGCTCCCCACGTCGACCGCGATCAGGAGCGGCGTGCCGTCGCCGCCGCGCAGCAGCTCCATGGGCATGCGCGAGAAGTCGTTCTCGGGATAGTGCTCGGTCTGCCAGCCGTCGCCGTCGATGCGCTGCTGGAAGTACCCGAAGCGATAGGCGATGCCGACGCCGACGATCGGGACGCCGAGGTCGCTCGCCGACTTCAGGAGGTCGCCCGCCAGCACGCCGAGTCCGCCCGAGTAGAGCGGGAGCGCCTCGTGGACGCCGAACTCGGCGGAGAAGTAGGCGACGCGGCGCCCGCGGAAGCCGGGGTACTCGCGCTCGAACCAGGCGACGCGCTTCTGGTCGTCGTCGAAGGACGCGAGGACGCGCCGGTAGTGGGCGACGAAGGAGGCGTCGGCGGCGAGCTGCTCGAGGCGCTGCGGCGACGCCTCGCCGAGCATCTTCACCGGGTTGCTGCCGCTGCGCGCGAAGCCGGCGCTGTCGACCCGCTGGAACAGGTCGACCGCCTCGGGATGCCAGCCCCACCAGAGGTTGTGGGCGAGCTCGAGCAGGCGGCCGAGCGGCTCGGGCATCCGCGGCGCAACGTTGAATTCGTGGACGCGCATCGTCATGAGGTCCGGGTCGCCCCCTCCACGCCGGCGCGGCCGCGCCCGAAGCTCTACAGGTTCCTGCAAAGGGATCGGGCGTGCGGCCGGCGGAACTTCAGTTTGGGAAGGAGCGCGCCCGTCTCAACTCCCGATCTGCGAAACTGCGGGGATCGTCCTACGGAGTTCCGCCCCCGCGCGAGCCCATGGAACTGCTCCCCCCGCTCGAAGCCTTCCTCATTCCCGGCCCCGCCGGCCGCATCGACGGCCGGCTCGAGTGGCCGCCCGCGCGCGGCGGCGCGCCCGGAGTGCCGCGCTTCCTCGCCGTCTTCGGCCATCCCCATCCGAACCACCGCGGCTCGATGCAGAA
The DNA here is from genome assembly GCA_036732755.1 of Planctomycetota bacterium. GTDB lineage: Bacteria > Planctomycetota > B15-G4 > B15-G4 > SIAN01 > DASRRB01. Next base: position 1,623 of record DAINBU010000163.1, on the reverse strand, counting down.
CTCGGTCGTGGTGCACGGCGCACGCGCGCTCGCGAAGCTCGGCGGGGCGGTGGCGCGCTTCAACTTCCGGGGCGTCGGCCGCAGCGAGGAGCACTACGACCAGGGACGCGGCGAGCTCTCCGACTTCCTCGCAGTAACCGCGTGGCTGCGCGCGCGCTGGCCGGGGACGCGCGCGCTGCTGGCCGCCGGCTTCTCGTTCGGCTCGTTGCGCGCGCTGGAGGCGGCGGCGAAGGGGGCGGCCGACGCCTTCCTCGGGGTGGCGCCGCCCTTCGACCTCGCCCATCGCTCGCCGCTGCCGCGGCTCGAGCGGCCGGCCGCGCTGGTGCTGGCGGAGCGGGACGAGCTGGTCGCGATTCCGACCGACGCGCAGCTCGCGGAACGCTTCGCCGACCTGCGCGCGATCGAGGTGGTGCCCGACGCCGGCCACCTCTTCTTCGGGCGGATCAACGAGGTCGCGGCCGCGGTCGCGCGCGCGGCGGAGCAGCTTCTCCCGCCGGAGTGACCGGCGCGGCGAGCCGCGCGAGGATGCGGCGCGTCGCCGTCGTGATGCCGAGACCGCCGATCTCGTGGTCGGCGAGCCAGCTCGCCCGATCATTGGTGCGCCCGTCCGTCGCGGCCGAGAAGACGCGCTGCGTCACCCGCCGGTTCGAGATCACCTGGCGGTGGATCATGAGCTCGTCGCCGATGCGGAACGGCGCGCGGAAGCGCGCGCGCAGGTCGCCGGCGAGGCGGGTCCGCGCGGCGCGCTCGTCGACGGCGGCGTCGTCGGGCTGCGGGAAGGTCGGGAACTCCCACATCCCGTGCAGCAGACCGCCGCCGGGGCGCTTGTGCAGCAGGCGGCGGCCGTCGCGGTCGGCGACCGCGACGAGCCACGTCTCGGCGACGAGGCGCGCCTTCTGGCGCTTCTCCGGCAGCGCGGCGACGACGGCGGGTCCCTGCGCGCGCGCGCGGCATTGCGACGCGACCGGGCAGTCGTCGCAGCGCGCCGCCGCCGCCGGCAGGCAGATCGTCGCACCGAGCTCCATCAAGACCTGGTTCACGTCGCCCGGACTCGCGCAGTCGACGAACTCCTGCGCGAGGCGCCAGAGCTCCTCTTCCAGGGGGCTGGCGTCGGGGTCGCCGCGCAGGGCGAAGAGGCGCGCCAACACGCGCTTGACGTTCCCGTCGAGCACGGGCGCGCGCACGCCGTACGCGATCGAGACGATCGCGCCCGCGGTCGAGCGGCCGATGCCGGGCAGCGCGCGCGCCTGCTCGAGGTCGCGCGGGAATGCGCCGGCGTGGTCGCGCACGACCTCTCCGGCCGCGGCGTGGAGCATGCGCGCGCGCCGGTAGTACCCGAGTCCCGACCAGGCGGCGAGGACGTCGTCGAGCGGCGCCCGGGCGAGCGCGCGCGCACCGTCCCAGCGCGCGACGAAGCGCTCGTAGTAGGGGACCACCGTCTCGACGCGCGTCTGCTGCAGCATGATCTCGGAGACCCAGATCCGCCACGCATCCGAGGTGCGCCGCCACGGCAGGTCGCGATGGCTCCGCGCGTACCAGGCGAGGAGCTTCCCGCGCTGCGCCGCGACGGAGGCGATGGGGGGTCGGGGCGGCGCGCCGCGCTTTCGGGACATGGTGCGACGG
>DAINBU010000162.1:0-9592 GCA_036732755.1 Planctomycetota bacterium | reverse complement strand
CGCGGGGACGCGTGCGAGCAGGTGTGATCGGATACTTTGCGGGGGGCGGCGCGAAGGCGCCGCCCCCCGCGTTTCTTGGACGCCGGCGTCGCATCCGGCTCCGCGACGGCGACCCGCCGCGCGCGTCGGAGCCTATCCCAGTAGGCCGGACCGAGTCGTTCGGAGCGCCGGACCCGCAGACGCGAGGCGCGCCGACGACGCGAATCAATGGAGAGATTCGGAGAGGAGGTGCAACGAAGCGGATGCGGGTCCGCCGCCCGAACGACGACGGGAGGCCTGCTGGGATAGGCTCCTAGAGCAGCTTGCGGTGGCGCAGGTTCTCGAAGACGGCCCGCGCCGAGGGCGACTGGTTCAGCGTGTAGAAGTGGATCCCCGGCGCGCCGCCGCGCAGGAGCTCGGCGCACTGCGCCGTCGCGTGGTCGATGCCGACGTTCATCACGACCTGCGGGTCGTCGCGCACCCGCTCGAGGCGGCCCTTCAGATCGGCCGGGATCGACGCACCGCACATCGACGTGAAGCGCTCGAGCTGCTCGACGTTGGTCACCGGCATGATCCCGGGGACGATCGGCACGGCGATGCCGGCCTGGCGCGCGCGCGCGACGAAGTCGAAGTAGACCTTCGGCTCGAAGAAGAGCTGGGTGATCAGGAACCTCGCGCCGGCGTCGACCTTCTGCTTCAGGTGCTGGACGCCGGCGGCGAGGTCGCGGCACTCGACGTGGCCTTCGGGGTAGCAGGCGCCGCCGATGCAGAAGCGGCCGGTGCGCGCGACCAGGGCGGCGAGCTCGCTCGCGTACCGCAGCCCCCCCGCCGTCGCCACGAACGCGGCCTCGCCCTTCGGCGGATCGCCGCGCAGCGCCAGCACGTTCTCCACTCCCTGGTCGGCGAGGCGTCCGAGGACGGCTTCCAATTCCGCCTTCGTGGCGCCCACGCAGGTGAGGTGGGCCATCGCCTCGATCGACCACTGGCGCCGGATCCGGCCGACCAGCTCGACCGTCTTCTCGCGCGTCGAGCCGCCCGCGCCGTAGGTGACCGAGACGAAGGCGGGCTCGAGGGGGCGCAGCTTCTCGATCGCCTCGACCAGACGCTTCTCGGCCTCGGGAGACTTGGGCGGGAAGAATTCGAAGCTGACGACGGGCCGGCCGCGGCGGAAGAGCTCCTCGATGCGCATGGTCGCGGCATTCTGCCGCGCGATTCATGTAGAAGCGACGGACCATGGCGGGCCGCGCGATCGAGACGGAGGGGCTCACGTTCCACTACGCCGGCGGCGTCGGCGTGAGCGACGTCGACCTGACGGTCGAGCGTGGCGAGATCTTCGGATTCCTCGGCCCCAACGGCGCGGGCAAGACGACCACGATCCGCATGCTGCTCGACCTCCTGCGGCCCGACCGCGGCGCGGCGCGCGTGCTCGGGCAGCCGGTCCGCGCGGGATCGGGCGAGCTGCGCCGCCGCATCGGCTTCCTGCCGGGCGACCTCGCGCTGCCGGCCGGGCTCAGCGGCGCGCAGGCGCTCGACCTCTTCGCGGCGCTCGCGCGCCGGGCCCCGATTCGCCGCGACGAGACGCTCGACCGCATCGGCTTCCCCCGCCAGGCGCTCCCCCGGAAGGTGAAGAATTACTCGACCGGGATGCGCCAGATGATCGGGCTCGCCTGCGCGCTGCAGCACGAGCCCGAGCTCCTGATCCTCGACGAGCCGACCTCCGGCCTCGACCCGCTGGTGCGCGACGCGGTGCTCGGGCTCCTGCGCGACGCGCGCGCGCGCGGCCAGACCGTCTTCCTCTCGAGCCACGTCCTCGACGAGGTCGAGCGCCTCTGCGACCGCGTCGGCGTGATCCACCAGGGCCGGCTGCACCAGGTGGCCGCGATCGCGGAATTGCGCCTCGCGAGCCGCCGCCACGTGACGCTCGCCTTCGCCGACGGCCGCGTCGAGCGCTTCACCAGCGACGAGCCGGCGCCGCGCCTGCTCGAGCGCCTGCGCGCGCACGGCGAGGCGCTGCGCTCCGTCGAGATCCGCGCCGCGGCCCTCGACGAGATCTTCCGCGACATCGTCGGGAGCGCCGACGCCGCGGAACGGCGCGCATGAACGGCCCGCTCCTGCGCTACCTCTGGCGCCGCAGCGTGCGCCCCTGCCTCGCCTGCGCGCTCGCGCCGATCCTGATCGGCGTCGTGGCCGGCGGCGTCTGGCCCGAGTACCGCGCGCAGGCGCGCGCCTTCGGCAGCCTCTTCAAGTTCGCGATGAACCTGATGCGCTCCGACCTGCTCGCGCCCGACTCCGCCTCGTTCTTCTTCCAGCTCCCGTTCGTCCACCCGCTCACGATCCTCGCGCTCCTGCTCGCGGTCGCGGTGCCGACGCTCTCGCTGCCGGCGGCGGCGCGCGGGCGCGGCTCGCTCGACCTCCTGCTCGCGAGCGGGCTGACGCGCCGGAGCCTGGTCGCGACGACGACCTGCGCGGCGCTCCCCTTCGCGATCCTGGTCGGGTGCGCGCCTCTGCTCGGCGTCTGGCTCGGCGCGACGATCTCGCACGCGACCGGCGACCTCGACTTCCCGAGGTTCGCGCGCGTCGCGTTCGCGGCGGCGCTGCTCGGGTTCTTCTTCACGGGCGTCGCGCAGCTCCTCTCGGTCCTCTGCGACGACCTCTTCGGGGCGACGTGGCGACTCGCCGCCTTCGTGCTCTGGTCGCTCCTCGCGGAGATCGCCGGCACGATCTGGCGCGACGGCCACGCGCTCAAGTACCTCTCGCCGTTCGGGTACTACGAGCCGGCGCAGGTGCTCGCGGGAGTCGGCGACTATCCACGCGACTGCGCCGTGCTGGCGGCGGGCGGCGCGCTCGCGTTCGTCCTCGCGCTCGGCGCGGCCGAGCGCCGCCGCAGCGCGTAGCGACGCCGCCGCGCCGTTACACTCCCCCGCCCCCTCTCCCGAACGAGGATCGGAACATGGTCGAGCGCCTCCTCCTGGGACCCGGACCGAGCAACGTCCCGCCCGAGGTGATGGCGGCGATGCTGCGCCCCACGCTCGGCCACCTCGACCCCGACTTCCTCGCCTGCATGCAGCGCGTGCGCGAGCGCCTCCAGCAGGTCTTCCGCACCCGGAACCAGCTCACGCTCGCGGCCAGCGGCACCGGCACGGCGGGCATGGAGCTCGTGCTCACCAACCTCGTCGAGCCGCGCGACAAGGTGGTCGTCGTCGTGAACGGCTTCTTCGGCGGACGCGGCGTCGAGATGGCGAAGCGCCTCGGCGGCGAGGTCGTGGAGGCGAAGTTCCCGTGGGGCGAGCCGGCCGACGTCGGCGCGGTCGAGAAGGCGCTCGCCGCCGCGAAGCCGGCGCTCCTCTACTTCGTGCACGCCGAGACCTCGACCGGCGTGCGCAACGAAGCGGCGGCGCTCGCGGCGGCGGGCAGGAAGCACGGCGCACTCGTCCTCATGGACTGCGTGACGTCGCTCGGCGGGCTCGAGGTCGACGTCGACCGCTTCGGCGTCGACGCCGCCTTCTCCGGCTCGCAGAAGTGCCTCGGCGCGCCGTCGGGGCTCGCGCCCGTCACGCTGGGCGAGCGCGCGCTCGCGAAGATCGCCGCGCGCAAGACGCCGGTGCCGAGCATCTACCTCGACGCGCTCTGGCTGGAGAAGTACTGGGGCAGCGAGCGCGCCTACCACCACACCGCGCCGATCCACATGGTCTACGCGTTCGAGGAGGCGCTGCGGCTCGTGTTGGAGGAGGGGCTCGAGCAGCGCTGGCAGCGCCACGTCGCCGCGCACCGCGCCCTCGCCGCCGGCCTGCAGGCGATGGGCTTCGAGCTCCTGCCGCCGGCCGCGGCGCGCCTGCCGATGCTGAACGCCGTGCGTCTGCGCGACGGCATCGACGAGGCGGCGCTGAGGAAGCGGCTGCTGCTCGAACACGCGATCGAGGTCGGCGCCGGCCTCGGCGAGCTGAAGGGCCGCATCCTGCGCGTCGGCCTCATGGGCGTGAACGCGAACCGCGGCGCGGCGATCCGCTTCCTCGCGGCGTTCGAGGAGTGCCTCGCGGCGCAGGGCGCAAAGGTCCCGGCGGGCGCGGGCGTGGCGGCGGCGCTCGCGGGCTGACGCGCGCTACGAACGCAGCAGGAGCGGCGCGACGGGCTGCGCCTGCAGCCCCTCGAGCTGGACGGAGCACACCTGGTTGCGGCCGCTCTCCTTCGCCCGGTAGAGCCCCTCGTCGGAGAGCTTCAGCATCTGCTCGAAGCCGGAGACGCCGGGGAGGCGCGTCGAGACGCCGAAGCTCGCGGTGATGCGGCCGTCGAAGCCGCCGAAGCGGATCGCGTGCGACTCGACGTTGCGGCGCAGCTTCTCGGCGAAATCGCGCGCCGCCGGGCCGTCGAGGCCGGGCAGGATCGCGACGAACTCCTCGCCGCCGTAGCGGCAGACGGTGGCGGGCGGCTCGGCGGCGAGGCGCAGCACGTCGGCCGTCTCGCGCAGCACCTGGTCGCCGACGTCGTGGCCGTGCGAGTCGTTGACGCGCTTGAACTTGTCGACGTCGACCATCACGATCGAGAGGGCGTCGTCCTCCTTGAGCGAGCGCTCCCACGCCTCGCGCAGCGCGTTCATCGCGAAGCGGCGGTTGGGCAGCGTGGTCAGCACGTCGGTGTCGGCCATCTCCTGCAGCCGGCGCTTTTGCACGCCGAGCTCCGCCACCTGGCGCTGCATGGTCGCCTTGTCGGCGTCGATGCGCTCCTGCATCTTCACGACGCGCATGCCGGAGCGGACGCGCGCGAGCAGCAGCTTGGGCTTGAACGGTTTGATCACGTAGTCGTCGAGCCCGGCGTGGAACGCCTCGACGATCGAGTCCTCGTCGTGCTCGCCGGTGAGCAGGATCATGTAGACGCGCCGGCCCGCCTCGAAGGCGCGCAGCGACCGGCACAGCGCCACGCCGTTCATCTCCGGCATCTGCCAGTCGGCGATCACGATCTGCGGGATCACCTGCATCGCGAGCTTGAGCGCCTCGCGGCCGTTCGAGGCGCGCATCACCTGGTGGCCGTCCTTTTCGAGCTGCGCGGCCAGGAGGCGCAGCGACGTCGGGTCGTCGTCGACGGCGAGGATGCGGGCGCGCGGCGGCGCGCCGGACTCGCCCGCCTCGCCCGCCTCGCCCGCCGCGGCCATCGCCGGCGCGGTCGCACGCATGGCGATCGGATCGCCGCGCTTGGAGTGCGGCGGTACGCCCGAGCCGTACGGCGGCACCGCGATCGTGACGATGTCGAGCAGGTTGCCCCAGCGGCACCAGCTCTCCGCGATCTCGGCCCACAAGCCCGAGAGGTCGTCGGCCTTCCATTCGGGGAAGTGGCTGAGCGCCCGCTGCACGAGCTCGGGCTCGAGCGGCCGGTCCTCCGGCAGCACGAAGGCGGTAGCGAAGCGCGCCGCGATCCAGGTCACGTGGGTGAGCGACGGCCCACGCCGCTCGGGCGGCGGCGGCTCGACCGCGCCGACCGACGCGGCCGCGACCGCGAAGCTCTCCGGGAGGCGCCACTCGCGCAGCATCGCCGCGGTCACCTCGCGGTGGTCGATGCCGAAGCGCTTCTGCTCGAGCACGGCGCGCCCGGCGGCGGTCTCCGTCTCGCGCGTGCGCAGGATTTCGGTGTAGTCGCGCGGGTGGACCGTCGCGAGCGCGAGCGAGCCGAGGTCGGAGAGCAGCGCGGCGACGAAGACCTCGGCGGGCACGCCGATCTTGAAGCGGGCCGAGAGGGCGTGCGCCGCGACGGCGCGCGCCAGCGACTGCGACCAGAACACGCCGTAGTCGAACCCCTCGCACGCGCCGGCGCGATGGGCCGAGACGAGGCTGAATCCCAATGCGACGCTGCGCACGGAGCGCAGCCCCAGCCGCATCGTCGCCTCCTTGATCGTCGCGCACGCGCGGCCCGAGCCGAACAGCGCCGAGTTGGCGATCTGCAGGAGGCGGCCGGTCAGCGCCGGGTCGGACTGGATGACCTTCGCGAGCTCGTCGACCGAGCAGTTCTCGTTCTGGATGATCCGGAGGATCTCCATGCCGACGCCGGGGGGCGACGGCAGGGCTCCCGTCGCCTTCAGCTCCTCGAACGTCTTGCTCGGCATCTCGGCTCGCCCCCCCGCCGCTCATCGGTCCGAGAGCGGACACCGGAACTCAGGCAGGTCCCTTATCGGACTAGGGGAGAACGCCTCTGAAGCGGGGAAACCCGCCGGAGCGGCGCCACGCCGCGGCGCGCGATCGGAAGAAATTGGCGTGCGCGCCGCCGTCGCTCGAGCGCGCCCGTCACTTCGCCGCGTCCGGCGGGAGCAGCGCCTTCACCGCGGGATCGCCGAGGTTCTCCGCCGTCGCGACCACGCAGCCGACCTCGATCCGCTTCTCCACCGGCTTGCCGTCGAGGTGGTCGACGAGCGCCTTCACGCCGAGCTCGCCCATGCGGAACCGCTCCTCGACCACGAGGCCGTGGAGCTTGCCGGCCGCGAGCGCTTCGACCAGCTTCCTGCTCGCGTCGCAGCCGACGAGCTTCGTCTTCTTCGCGCGGCCCGCGCCGTCGAGCGCGCGCAACATTCCGACGGTGGTCGACTCGTTGGGAGTGAAGACGCCGTCGAGCTCGGGGTGGCGCTGCAGGAGGTCCTCCGCGCACTTCCGCGCCGTGTCGACCGTGGCGCCGCCGCGCCGGTCGGTGGAGACGAGCTCGATCCCCGGGTACTTGGCCGCCATCTCGTCGAGGAAGCCGGCCTCGCGCTCGCGCGTGGTCGCCGAGCCCTCCTGGTACCTCATCATGAGGACCTTGCCCTTGCCTGCGAGCAGCTCGCCGAGCCGGTCGGCCGCGCGCGCGCCGCCGCGCCGCGGGTCGGCCGCGACGAAGCTCACCATGCCGTCCCACTCGACCGGCGAGTCGATCACGACGACGGGAATGCCGGCGCGCTTCGCCGCGCGGCAGACGCCGACGAGCGCGTGCGCGTCGAGCGGCGCGAGGACGATGCCCGAGACTCCGCGCGTGATGAAGTTCTCGACCACCGCGATCTGCAGCTCGCGGTCCTCCTCGCGCGGCGGCGCCTTCCAGTCGAGGACGACGCCCGTCCCCTTCGCCGCCTGCTCGGCGCCCCGGTGCACGGAGCTCCAGAACTCGTGCGACGTCCCCTTCGGGACGACCGCGACGTAGCGCGCGGGCGGGGGATTCCTCGCCGGGTCGGGCGCGGTCTTCTCGCGCTGGCACGCCGGCGCGAGCAGGACGAGCGCGGCGGCGAGCAGGCGCCGACGGAGGGAGCGCGGCGCGACGACCCTTCCTTGCATCGCGCGGGAAGGTACGAAAGCGGGGATATCCTCGCCACCGTCGCTGCCGACGAGCCGCGTCGCCTGCCCGCCCGACGAAACGAGGAAGTCCACCATGGCGTGCCGCCCCGTCCGCCGCTTCGTGCTCTCCTTCCTGCTCTGCGCGCCGACGCTGCACGCGCAGTCGGCCGCGCCGGCGCCCGCGGCCGCGAAGGTCGACGCCGCGGCGATCCGGCGCGCCTGCGCCGCGTGCGCGAAGATCGCCGCGACGGCGGACGAGGACGTGCGCAGCGCCCTGCTCGGCGCGGCGGCGGCGGGCGTGCGCGCCGATCCGGGGCTGCTCGAGCCGGTGATCGCGGCGCTCGAGGCGGGCGCGCCGCTCGACGACGGCGCGATCGCCCTGCTCTCCGCGGCCGGACCGGCGGCGCGCCCGTTCGCGGCGCGCCTCGCCGCGCTCGGCAGGTCGGGGAAGCCCGAGGCGGTCGCGCGCAGCGTGCTCGCGCTGCGGCCGGTCGCCCTCTATGCGCGCGACCCGGCCGTGGTCGAGGCGCTGGCGCGCGGCATCGACCATCCCGACGCCCTGGTGCGGCAGGCGGCGGTCGAGCTGCTGATCGAGATCGCGCCCGAGTCGCCGGCGCTGCGCCGCCACTGGTTCGAGCGGCTCGTCACGCGCGGCGAGGAGCTCGGCCTCGCCGAGGCGGGCCAGCTCGCGCGCGTCGGCCTCGACGCCGACCTCGCGCGCTTCGTGGTCGCCCGCCTCTGCAGCGACTCGCGCATCGAATCGAACGCGGCGGCGGCGCTGGTCAAGCGGCTCGACGGGCGCGCCGCCCCGGTCCTGGCGCCGGCGCTGCTCGACGCGCTGCGCAACGGCGTGCCCGAGGCGCGGCTGCGCCTGGTCGAGGCGTTCGCACCGCTCGGGCCGGCGGCGGCGGCCGCGGTGCCCGAGCTCGTCCCGCTCGTCTCCGACCCCGAGCCTGAGCTGCGCGTCGCGGCGCTGCACGCGCTGACCGCGATCGCGCCGCGCACCGAGGAGCTGGCGACGGCGGCCGTGCGCGGGCTGCGCGACGGCGACGAGAACGTCCGGCTCGCCGCCGTCTCGGCGTTCGGCGACGTCGCGCCCGAGCACATGACGCTGTTCGTGCAGGTGACGGAGGCGAAGGGCGACGCCGAGCTGCGCGCGCAGCTCGTCACGATGGCGGCGCAGCAGCTCGGCACGGCGCAGCTCCTGGCCGACTCGGACCCGTTCGACGCCGACGCGCGCGACGCAGATTTGAAGATGCGGCGCGACGACGCCTTCGCGCGCGAAGGGAAGCTGCTCGACCTCCTGCTCGCGGCCGCGCACGACCCGGCGCCCGAGGTGCGCACCGCCGCGCTCGAGCGCCTCTCCGCGGCGGCCGGTCCGCCGCCGCGCGTGCTCGACGCGCTGGCCGCCGCGTTCGCCGACGGCGACCCGGCCGTCCGCAAGGCCGCCGCATCGGCCGTGCACGAGATCGGCGAGCCGGCGCTCCCGCTCCTGGAGCGGCTCGCTGCCGCGCTCGACGACCCCGACCACGACGCGCAGCTCGCGAAGGGCGAGGCGCTCGCGGCGCTCTTCGGGGCGCTGCCCGCCGAGGCGCTCGCGGCAGCGCTGCCTTCGCGGCCGGCCGACCTCTCGGTCGCGGAGCTCGCGGCGCAGGTCGACCGCGAGCACGCCGACGGCGGCACCGAGCTCCCGCCGCTCACCGCCGCGACGGTCGCGGCGCTCTTCGACGCGCTGTCGCGCCCGGCCGACCCGCGCCACGCCGTCGCGCTCGCGCTCGCGCGCGAAGAGTTCGACCGTTTCGACCGCGCGGCGGAGGCGGCGCTCGTCGCCGCGCTCGCGCACCCCGACCGCGAGATCCGGGGCGCCGCGGCGAGCTGGCTCGACTCCGACAGCCCCGACGCGGCGGCGGCGCAGCAGGCGCTGCTGAAGCGGCTCGGCGACGGCGGCGAGACCGACGAGGAGGTGGCGGCGGCGCTGATCGAGTCGCTCGCGAGCTTCCGGCCGCTGCCGGTCGCGGCCATCGAGGCGCTGCTGGACGGCCGCGACGTCCGCACGCGCCGCGCCGGGCTCGCGCTGCTCACGGCGATCGGCGCCGACGCGCGCGCGCTCGTGCCGAAAGTGATCGCGCGGCTCTCGGACGCCGACGCGGCGGTACGCGAAGAGGCGTGCCGCGCCTTCTTCGTGCTCGTCGTCCAGCGCTGGGGAGCGACCCGGGACTGAAAACTTGAGCGGACGTCGAGGGCGCGGGTGAAGAGGGCGCGGGGAGAAGGATGGGTAGTTGAACGCGCGACGGGCGGGGGCGGGTCGAGAGGGCGGAGGGGAAAAAGGCTCG
>DAINBU010000161.1:0-9705 GCA_036732755.1 Planctomycetota bacterium | reverse complement strand
GCCGTTTATGTTTTTTGCACGACGTCGTCGACTTCGTCGGATCGCACGAGCGCGCGCGCCAGCGCACGCAGCCACGTCGCATGGCGCAGCAGTTCCTCGGCGTCGAAGCGGGCGGACGGGCCGCGATCGTCGGGAGCGGTGCTCATGCCGAAGAGGATGCCGCGCCCGCGATTCCGTGACGACGCGTTGCCCCTCAGCGCGCCGGCTCCGACGCGCTCACCAGCGAGAGCGGGAGCAGGATCTCGAACGTCGTGCGCCGCCCGGGGGCGGAGCGGACGCGCAGGCGGCCGCCGTGCGCCTCGATGTGCTTCTTGGTGATGGGCAGGCCGAGCCCGGTGCCGTGCGCTTTCGTGGTGAAGAAGGGGTCGAAGATCTTGCGGCGGACGTCGCGCGGGATGCCGGGGCCGTTGTCGGTGACGGTGATGGCGACGCCGCTCGGGCCGGGCTTCACGGCGACGGTGAGCTCCGCCTCGGCGTGGCCGGCCAGTGAGTGCGCGGCGTTCTGCACCAGGTTGAACAGCGAGTCCTCGATCATGCTCGGGTCGACGTCGACCACGACCTCTGGCGGCAGGTAGCGGCGCAGCGCGACCCCGGCGAGCTCGCCGGCAGCCTCGAGAGTCGCGAAGACCTTTTCGCACATGCGTACGAGGTCGGTGCGCTGGCGCGAGAGCGGGCGGTGGCGCGCGAAGGTGAGCAGGTCGTCGAGGACGCGGTCGACTCGCTTGATCTCGTGCTGCATCTCGTCGCAGATGAGCCGGTGGCGGTGGCCGGGCGCGAGGTCGGTCGAGAGGATCGACAGCGCGTTGCTGATCCCGGTCAGCGGGTTGCGGATCTCGTGGGCGATGCGGGCGGCCGCCTCGCCGATCGCGGCGAGGGTGCGCGCGCGCACCAGCTCCTCCTGCATCTCCTTGCGCGCCGTGATGTCGCGCACGATCGCCGTCGAGCCGAGCAGGCGGCCGCGCCGGTCGAGGCGCCGCATCCGGGTGAGCAGCACGTGGAGCTCGCGCCCGTCCTGGGTGACGCGGCGCGTCTCGTAGTCGCGCAGGAATCCCAGGGGCTCGGTCGCCTCGAGCAGCTTCTCCACCTCGCCCGACTGCTTGAGGTCGTCGGGGAGCAGGAACTCGAAGTGGCGACCGAGGACCTCGGCCGCGGAATACCCCAGGAGCTCCTGCGCGCCGAGGTTCCAGCTCGTGATCCGGCCCTCCGGATCGAGGGAGATGACGGCATCCCGCGAGATTTCCTGCATGATCCGCACCAGGAGCTCCTGGCTCAGCGGATCGACCGGGGACTGCGCGGCGGGTCGCGGCGGTTTCTTCACGCGGCGCACGATAACGGGGAGGGTACGAAGGAAGGGATGAACAGCGTCGCCCGTCACCGCCGCATCCTCGTCATCGACGACGAGAAGCTGATCCGATGGACGCTGCGCGAGCGGCTCGAACGCGCCGGCTACTCGGTCGTCGAGGCGGAGCACGGCGCCGCCGCGTTCGACGCGATGCGGCAGGAGGACTTCGACCTCCTGCTGCTCGACTTCAAGCTGCCCGACACCGACGGGCTCGAGATCCTGAAGGTCGCCAAGGAGCGCAAGCCCGCGCCCGCCGTGATCCTCATGACCGCCTTCGCGAGCGTGCAGAACGCGGTCGAGGCGATGCGGCTCGGCGCCTACGACTACGTGAAGAAGCCGTTCAACCTCGACGAGCTCCTGCTCGACGTGGAGAAGGCGATCGAGACGGTCACGCTGCGCGCCGAGGTGTCGCGCTACCAGTCGCTCGACCGCGCGCGCTTCAGCGTGGCGAACCTGGTCGGCTCCTCGCCCAAGACGCAGGAGATCCGGCGTCTGGTCCAGCGCGTCGGCAAGTCGGGCGCGCGCACCATCCTGATCAGCGGCGAGACGGGGACCGGCAAGGGGCTGGTCGCGCGCGCGATCCACTTCGAGAGCGAGACGGCCAACACGCCGTTCCTCAACATCACCTGCACGGCGCTGCCCGAGACGCTGCTGGAGAGCGAGCTCTTCGGCCACGAGCGCGGCGCCTTCACCGACGCCCGAAGTGCGAAAAAGGGGCTGCTCGAGCTGGCCGACTCGGGCACCGTCTTCCTGGACGAGATCGGCGACCTGCCGCTGCAGCTGCAGGGGAAGCTCCTGCGCTTCCTCGAGGACAAGACGTTCCGGCGGCTCGGCGGCACGCGCGACATCTCGGTCGACGTGCGCGTCGTCGCGGCGACCAACAAGGAGCTCAAGGCCGCGGTGAAGCAGGGGGCGTTCCGCGCCGACCTCTACTACCGCCTGAACGTGATCCCGATCCCGATCCCGCCGCTGGTGCAACGTCGCGAGGACATCCCCGACCTCGTGCACCACTTCGTTTCGCTCTACGCCGAGGAGTTCAAGAAGCCGATCCGCGGCTTCGACGCCGAGGCGACGCGCGCGCTCGCGGGCTACGGCTGGCCCGGCAACATCCGCGAGCTCAAGAACACGATCGAGCGCGCCATCCTGCTCGCCGACGGAGACACGCTCACGATCGACGACCTCCCGATCGAGATCCGCGAGGCGGGCGCGGGCGGCGGGACGGCGGCGCGGCCCGCCACCTTCCTGCTCCCCAAGGAGGGGTGCGACCTCGACGACGTCCACCGAGATCTGCTCATGCAGTCGCTCGAGCGCGCGCGCCACAACAAGACCGCCGCCGGCCGCCTGCTCGGGCTCAACCGCGACCAGGTGCGGTACTGGATGCGCAAGTACAAGATCGCCGACAAGCAGCCGGGAGAAGCGTGAGCGATGGCGTCGCGCCTGCACGTCGCCTTCCTCTGGCACTTCCACCAGCCGGACTACGCGCATCCCGACGACGGCGTGCCCGTGCTCCCGTGGGTCCGCATGCACGGCGTGCGCGGCTACACCGACATGCTCGCGATGCTCGAGGAGCAGCCGGCCGCGCGCGTCACCCTGAACTTCACGCCGATCTTGATGCGCCAGCTCGAGGCCGCGATCGCCGACTTCGGCACCCCGAAGGAGGACCGCGTGCTGCGGCTGGTGCGCGCGCTGCCCGGCCCGCTGCGCGAGGGGGAGCGCGCCTTCCTCGTCTCGATCCTGCTCTGCGCCAACCGCCAGCACATGATCGCCCCGCTGCCGCGCTACCGCGAGCTCGCCGAGCGCGTCGACGCCGCGCAGAAGGCGGGCGCCCCGTCGCCCCTCTCCGAAGCCGACCTGCTCGACCTCGCCGTGCTCTTCCATCTGGCGTGGTCGGGCTTCCGCGTGCGGCGCCGGCCGGAGGTGCTCGAGCTGGCGAGGAAGGGGCGCGACTTCACGACCGCCGACCGCGACCTGCTGCTGCGCATCCAGCACGAGGAGATCGCGACGATCCTGCCGCGGGCGCGCGCGCTGGCCGAGGCGGGGCGCGTCGAGCTCTCGACCACCCCCGATCAGCACCCGATCCTGCCGCTCGTCTGCGGCTTCGAGTCGACCGAGTTCCCGCAGGCCGGCGGCGCCGACGCGCCCTTCACCTTCGCGCCGGCGGGCGACGCCGCCGACCACGTGCGGCGCGGCGTCGCGACCTTCGCGCGGCTCTTCGGCGGGCCGCCGCGCGGCATGTGGCCGGCCGAGGGGGCGATCGGCGAAGCGGCGGCGCGCGAGTTCGCGGCGGCGAAGCTCTCCTGGATCGCGTCGGACGAGGCGCTGCTCTTCTCGTCACGCGCGGGCGAAGACTCCGTGCGCCGCGACGACCTCTTCCGTCCCCTCGCCTTCGCGACCCCCGACGGCGAGCTCCCGATCTTCTTCCGCGACCACGAGCTCTCCGACCGCATCGGCTTCACCTACTCGTCGTGGCCGGCGGAGGCGGCGGTGCGCGACTTCCTGCGCCGCCTCGACGAGGTGCGCGCGGCGGTCCCGTTCGAGGAGCCGGTCGTCGCGGTGATCCTCGACGGCGAGAACCCGTGGGAGAACTACGCGGGCGCCGGCGAGCCCTTCCTGCGCGCGCTCTACCAGGAGATCGCCGCGCATCCCCGCTTGCAGATGGCGACGATGAGCGAGGCGCTGCAGAGGAGCGGCGACGAGGCGCGCAAGCGCGGCGAGTCGCTGCCGCGGCTGCGCCGGCTCGCGCGCGGCTCCTGGATCGACGGCAACCTCGACACCTGGGCCGGCCAGCGCGAGAAGCTCGAGGGGTGGCGGCTGCTCGCGCAGGCGCGCGGCCTCTTCGCCGGGCGCCCCCTCGACGACCTCGACGAGACGGTCGCGCAGAGCCTGCGCGCGCTCGAGGGGAGCGACTGGTTCTGGTGGTTCGGCGACGACCACTTCACGGCGCACCGCGAGCAGTTCGAGGAGCTCTTCCACGCCCACCTGCGGCGCGTCTTCCGGGCGGCCGGCCGCGATGCGCCGCCGCTTCCCGATCCCGACGCGCGCCGCACCGACCTGCGCCCGATGCGCGAGCCGATCGAGGCGATCCGGCCGCAGGGGCGGGCCGAGGACCTCTTCGAGTGGCAGTCGGCCGGCTGGTTCGACCTGTCGGCGGCGGGCGGCGCGATGGTGCGCGCGCGCCGGGTCGCGCGCCGCCTCCTCTACGGCTTCGAGCCGGGCTGCCTCCATCTCGCGGTCGAATGCGAGGGAGATTGCATCGAGAAGGGGCGGGTCTACTTCTTCGCGCCGCGGCCGCGCGGCTTCGACTGCGTCCTCGATGCCCCCGAGCTCAAGCTGCCCTGGCTGCGCTTCGACGTGAACCTCGACGAGATGGCGGCGGGGCCGGGCGCGACGCTGCGCTTCCGCATCGAGCTCGAGACGCACGACGGCGAGCTCCTGCACTGGCCGGGCGGCCGCCTCGCGCGCGTGCGCGTGCCCACCGGAGAGTTCACGGCCGCGCGCTGGTATGTGTGAGGCGATGGAGGAGGGCAAGCAGCAGCCAAGGACGGGTGCGCGCGAGCCGCTGCGGCTCGTGCTCGACGTCCATTGCCACCAGCCGATCGGCAACTTCGGCTGGGTGATCGAGAAGGCGACCGCCGCTTCGTATCGGCCTCTTCTCCAGGCGCTGCACGCCCACCCGAAGCTCCCCTACGTGCTGCACGTGAGCGGGCCGCTGCTCGAGTGGTGGCTCGAACATGCGAAGGACCTCGTCCTGCTGGTGCGCGAGGGGGTCGCGCGCGGGCAGGTCGAGCTGCAGGCGTCGGGCCTCTACGAGCCGATCCTCCCGGCGATCCCGCGCCTCGACCGCGTCGACCAGGTGCGCCTCCACCGGGCGTGGCTGCACGACCTCTTCGGCGCCGACGTGACGAGTCTCTGGCTGACCGAGCGGGTCTGGGAGCCGCAGCTGCCGCACGACCTCGCGCTCGCCGGCATCGAGAGCGTGCTCGTCGACGACACCCATTTCGAGGGGGCGGGGCTGCCCGCCGACGAGCTCGACGGCTGGTACGCGACCGAGGACGAAGGAAGCGTCGTCCGGCTCTTCCCGATCGCGAAGCGGCTGCGCTACCTGATCCCGTTCCGGCCGGTCGCGGAGATCGAGGCGTTCCTGAAGGCCGAGCACGCGCGCGGCCGCAAGCTCCTCGTCTTCGGCGACGACGGCGAGAAGTTCGGGCTGTGGCCGGGCACCCAGGAGTGGGTCTACGGCGAGCGCTGGCTCGAGAAGTTCCTCGCCTTCCTGGAGGGCGCAGGCGACTGGCTCGCGGTCACGACCGTCGCCGCCGCGGCGCGCGCGCTGCCGCCGGCCGGCCGCGTCTACCTCCCGACCGCCTCCTACTTCGAGATGGAGCACTGGGCGCTGCCGCCGCGGGCGCAGCAGCGCCTCGAGGCGGCGGTGAAGCAGCTCGAAGGGGAGGAGTTCGCCGACGTGCGCCCCTTCGTGCACGGCGCGACGTGGCGGAACTTCCTGGCGCGCTACCCCGAGGCGAGCCGCCTCGAGCAGCGCATGGTGCGCACGAGCGAGCTGACGCGCCGCATGGGGCTGCGGCCCACCGACGGGCTGACCATGCCGTCGCAGCTCCACCCGGCGGTGCGCGCCCTCTTCCGCGGACAGTGCAACTGCGCCTACTGGCACGGCGTGTTCGGCGGGCTCTACCTGCCGTTCCTGCGCGACGCGATCGTCGACGAGCTCCTCGAGTCGAGGGACCGACTCGAGGCGCTGCGCGGCGACCAGGCCGGCTCGCCCCGCTCCGAGCTCGCCGACCTCGACGCCGACGGGAGCCCGGAGGTGGCGCTGGAGGGGCGCGGCTGGTCGCTCGCGATCGCGCCGGCGCGCGGCGGCATGGCCGAGACGATCGACCACTGGCCGAGCCGCCGCAACCTCCTGAACGTGATCGGCCGGCGCGAGGAGGCCTACCACGCGACGCTGCGCGCGGCGAAGGGCGGCGCGAAGGGCGACGCCGCACCGAAGAGCATCCACGACCTCGAGTTCCACCTCGACGGCGAGATCGACGAGCTCCTGCGCTACGACGCGCGGCCGCGCGGCGGCTTCGCGCTCGAGCTCGCGCCGAAGGGGACGCTGTCCGGCGCCCTCGCGGAGCTGCGCGGCCCCGACCTGCACGGCGCCGCGGCGGCGCCGTTCCGGCTGGCGCGCCCGCTCGTCGCCGATCGCGCGCGCGTCGACCTCGCCGCCGAGCTCGACGCCGGCGGCGGCGCGCGGCTCGCCGTGCAGCGCACCTTCGAGATCCAGGAGGACGGCACGGTCGAGGCGACGCTCGCGCTCGAGCCGGCCGCGGCGGCGGGAGGGCGCGCGGCGGCGGTCGCGCCGTTCACCGCGGCGCTGCGCTTCGACCTCTCGGTGCCCGGGAGCGGGCTCGACGAGAGGCGCTTCGAGCTCGACGACGGGCGGCGCGTCGCGGCGGGCGAGAACGTCGAGTTCGAGGCGGAGGGCGTGACCCTCGCCGACGAGCGCGGCCGCTACCGGATCGACGTCTCCCGCCGCGCGCGCGCGGCGCTGCGGCCGATCCGGACGGTGTCGCGCTCGGAAGGCGGCGTCGACACCTGCCTGCAGGGGACGACGCTCGTCTTTGCCTGGGACGTCGCGCCGAAGGCGGGCGAGCCGTGGCGGCTCCTCGCGCGGCTGCGCCGCCTCTGATCAGGGACGGACTCCAGGGAGGGAACCCGTGTCGGAACTGCGTCGCGATCCGCTCGACCAGCGCTGGATCATCGTCGCGCCGGAGCGCGCGCGACGGCCGCGCGGCGCGCTCGGCCAGATGCCGCGCGCCATGGAGCCGGTCGACCCCTGTCCGTTCTGTCCGACGCACGAATCGCTCACGCCGCCGGAGATCCTCGCGCTGCGCGAGCCGGGCAGCCACGCCAACGGGCCGGGCTGGCGCGTGCGCGTCTTCGCCAACCAGTTCCCGTCGCTCACCGTGGAGGGGCCGGCGAACCAGCGCGCGGAGGGGCCCTACGACACGATGCGGGGCGTGGGGGCGCACGAGGTGGTGGTGGAGTCGCCCGAGCACGAGCGCGACCTCGCCGACCTCGACGTCGCGCAGATCCGCGACGTGGTCACCTGCTGGCGCGACCGCCTGATCGACCTCTACCGCGACACGCGGCTCAAGTACGTGCTGATCTTCAAGAACTGCGGGGCGGCGGCGGGCGCGACGCTCGACCACGCGCACAGCCAGATCATCGCGACGCCGGTCAACCCGATCCGCATCAGCCGCAAGCTCGAGGCGTTCCGCGAGCACTTCAAGCGCAAGGAGCGCTGCCTCTTCTGCGACCTGCTCCAGTTCGAGCGCCAGGACGGCAGCCGCATCGTGCGGGACGAAGGCGGCTTCGTCACCTTCGCGCCCTACGCGTCGCGCTTCCCCTTCGAGCTCATGGTCGCGCCGCGCGACCACCGCTTCAGCTTCGCGGAGCTCTCGCGCCACGAGGCCGAGTCGCTGGCGCGGGCGTTGAAGGACGCGCTGCTGCGCGTCCGGCTCGGGCTCGGCGACCCGCCCTTCAACTTCGTGCTGCACGCGGAGCCGAACCTCCACGCGCTGCCGCGCCGCAGCGGCTTCTGGGACACGCTGCGCGACGACTTCCACTGGCAGATCATCGTCTACCCGCGGCTCACGCCGGTGGCCGGCTTCGAGTGGGGGACCGGCTTCTACATCAACTCGACGCCGCCCGAGGAGGCGGCGCGCCACCTGCGCGCGGTCGACGTGAGCGACGCGGCGGTCGCGTCGTTCCGCGCCGCGCGCGCGGCGGCGCCGCGGGCGTAGCATCGGCGAGCCGGGAGACGGGGGACGCGATGCTGATCACCGAACCGCTGCAGCGCACGCTGACGCTGATCCTCGCCGGCGGGCAGGGCGAGCGCCTGATGCCGCTCACGGCCGAGCGCGCGAAGCCCGCGGTCACCTTCGGCGGCCTCTACCGGGTCATCGACTTCACGCTCAGCAACTGCATCAACTCGGGGCTGCGCCACATCTACGTGCTGACGCAGTACCGCTCGCGCTCGCTCGAGGACCACCTGCGGCTCGGGTGGAACTTCCTGCCGCGCCGCCTCGCGCAGTTCATCTCGCCGCTGCCGCCGCAGCGCGCGACCAAGGAGAGCTGGTACCTCGGCACCGCCGACGCCGTCTACCAGAACCTCGACACGATCGAGGCGGAGAGGAAGCAGCGCGTCCTGATCCTCTCGGGAGACCACATCTACAAGATGGACTACGGGCGGATGCTGGAAGACCACGTCCGCAACCGCGCCGACGTGACGGTCGGCGTGATCCCCGTCCCGATCGAGGAGGCGCGCCGCTTCGGCGTGATCGCGACCACGTCGGACGGACGCGTCGCCGGCTTCGACGAGAAGCCGGCCGACCCCAAGCCGATCCCCGACCGCCCCGGCTGGGTGCTCGCCTCGATGGGCATCTACCTCTTCGAGTGGAAGGCGCTCGACGAGCTCCTGCGCGCCGACGGCGTTCGCGCCGGCTCGACGCACGACTTCGGCAAGGACGTGATCCCGAGCGCGATCCAGTCGCACCGCGTCTTCGTGCACCGCTTCATCGACGAGAACGCGGCCGACGGCACCGCTTCCGGCAAGGAGCCCTACTGGCGCGACATCGGGACGATCGATTCGTTCTACGAGGCGAACCTCGACCTCTGCCGCGTCGACCCGCAGTTCAACCTCTACGACCAGCACTGGCCGATCTTCACGCTGCAGCACAACGAGCCGCCGGCCAAGACCGTCTTCGCCGACGTGCTCGGCAGCCACGCGAACGCGCGCCGCGCCGAGGTGCTCGACTCGATCGTCTGCCCCGGCGCCATCGTGTCGGGCGGACGCGTCGAGCGCTCCGTCCTCTCGTACCGCGTGCGCGTCGAGGAGCACGCCGTCGTCGAGGACTCGATCCTGCACGCGGGCGTCGTGATCGGCCCGGGCGCCCGCGTCCGCCGCGCGATCGTCGACAAGTGGACCGTGGTGCCGGGCGGCGAGAGCGTCGGCTTCAACGCCGAGCTCGACCGCGCGCGCTTCACCGTCTCCCCGAGCGGGATCTGCGTCGTGCCGATGCGGTTCGCGTTCGGGAGCTGAGCGCGCGACGCAGGAACGGAAGCGGCCTGAAAACGATCAGGGGCCGCCCTTGCCCAGGCGACCCCTGTCCGCTGCACTCTTTCGAGCGCAGTCCTGTTTTCTCGAGCGTCCCGTTCCAGAGTCTTGCCGGTACCCAGGTTCGAGTCGCGGCCAACCGATGCCGAGCCGGCCACGCGATGGCAACCCGAGTGCCGTAGTGTCCCATCGAGCGGCACGTTTGTCCCACTGGAAAACCCGACGCAAGCCGTTTCCTCGAAACGAG
>DAINBU010000160.1:9548-9947 GCA_036732755.1 Planctomycetota bacterium | reverse complement strand
GGTGGTTGCGCACGAATTCGCGGCCGATTGGAGCGACGCGCCCGAGGCGCTGCTGCGCGTCGACCGCGGGCCGCGCGCGCCGGACTCACCCGCGCGGCTGTTCACTCTGTGCAGCGACGCGCCGACGCTCTTCGACGTCGCGTGACTCGAGGCGCGCGCGCCGCCGGCGGTTCCTCGCGTAGGCGACCGCCATGCGGCCCTTGCGCAGCGCGTCGACCCACCAGCGCGGTCCGCGCGGCGGCAGGTGGGGCGCGTGGAGGCAGCCGGCGCAGAAGAGCGCGGGCCGCCGCGCGTAGTGCGCCGCGCGCAGGCGCTGCGCGGCGCGCGAGTTCCAGATGGCGCGCGGCGACTCGAAGCGGACGTTCCCCATCACGTAGTCGGTCGGGTAGCAGCACGGGT
>DAINBU010000160.1:0-9538 GCA_036732755.1 Planctomycetota bacterium | reverse complement strand
CGGCTGCACCCCGAAGTGCTGGATGAGGTAGGAGCAGAGCGGGCCGTTGGCGAGCTCGTCCGGTACCTTCGCGCGCGGCGGCGCGACCAGCAGGTTCGCGACGCCGAACTCGGCGGTGAACTCGCTCGCGAACAGGTTGAGTCCGACCTCGGCCGCGGTCGCGCGCGCGCCGAGCAGCGCCGCGCCGACCGCCGCCGCACCCGGGCTCGCGAAGGGATCCTCCTCGGGGGTCGGCTTGGCCGAGTGGCTCAGCCGCTGCAGGATCAGGCCATCGACACCGAGCTCCCGCGCGTAGCGCACCAGGCCGTCGAGGTGGGGCAGCGTCGAGCGCATCACCACCGCGCTGAGCGAGAGGAGGACGCCGTCGGGACGCGCGCGCCGCGCCGCGACGATCGCGTGCAGGTTGCGGTCGACGCGCTCGAAGCGGCTGCCGACGCGGATGCGCTCGTAGACCTCGGGGAGGTGCGAGTCGATCGAGACGTTCACGTGGTCGAAGGCCGGCGCCGCGGTCCGGTAAAGCGCCTCGGTCAGCTCGGTGCCGTTGGTGACGACGTCGACGCGCACTCCGTGGGCGAGCGCGCGCTCGAGCACGAGGTCGAAGTCGGAGAGGAGCGGCTCGCCGGCGGCGCCCGACAGCGCGACCTTCTTCGCCGTCGGGAAGAGCTCGTCGCAGACGGCCGCCATGCGGTCGCGCGACAGCTGCAGCTTCCCCTGCCCGAGCGCGCGCGGGCACATGACGCAGCGCAGGTTGCAGCGCTCGGTGGTGTGGAGCGCGACCACCTCGGGCAGCCCGCGGAACTCCGTCGCGCGCCGCGCCAGGTCCTCGCGCAGCAGGAGGCTGTTCTCCTCCTTCCTGCGCGCGAGCGCCTCGGCGAGCGCAGACGTCGCGGCCACGGCTCACGCCTCCGCCGGGACGCGCGCGTGGATGATCCCCATCTTCCCGACGTGCTTCGGGAAGCGCGCCGGCGTGAATTCGAAGTGGCCCATCCACTCGACCTGCTCGAAGCCGGCGAAGCGGCACATGCGCAGGATCGCCTCGCGGCTCATCGTCCACCACATCACCCATTGGAAGTCGCCGGCGAAGACGGCGTAGCTCGCGTCGTGGTCGAGGTCGCACGAGCAGCCCAGGATGAAGCGCGCGCCCGGCTTGCCGGCGGCACGCAGGTTCTCGAGGGCGCCGACCGGGTCGCGCAGGTGGTGCAGCAGGTTGCTGCACAAGACCAGGTCGAACTCGGCCGGCATGGCGCGCTCGAGCTCGTAGACGTGGTGACGGCGGAACTCGACGCCCGAGCCGAGCGCGTCGCGCGCGAGGAGGAAGCCCGCCTCGAGCTGCTCGCGGTTCATGCGCTCGATCTCGCGCGTGCCGAGGCGCGCGACCTCCCGCTCCAGGTACCACTTGGGGACGTCGTGGTCGACCACCGAGCGCAGCTCGACGGCGACGACGCGCGCCGCGCCGAGCGACTCGAGGTGGAACGAGAAGAAGCCGTTCGAGCAGCCGACGTCGACGGCGGAGAGGCCGGCGAGCGACGCGGGGAAGCCGTAGCGCCCGACGAACGGCCGCATGTCGAACTCGCCCGGCGTGACGACGCCCGGCGCGAGCTCGATCTTGTGGTACCAGACCGGGACCGCCGCGACGCGGCGACGCAGCTCGTCGAGCGGGATCGGGGAAAGGCGGACCATGAACGGCGGAAGCCCGGCCTACTGCGAGCCCTTCGGCTTCTCGCCCTTCTTGGGCGGGGGCAGGTAGTGGCGGCCGTTGTTGGGGTTGTCGCGGTCGAAGGCGAAGGCGTCGCGGTTGTCGAGGAAGTGCTGCACGTAGTGGATCGGGATCGCGAAGTTGAGCCCTTCGCTGAAGAGGAGCTTCCACGCGACGACGCCGACCACCTGCCCCTTGCGGTCGAAGAGCGGGCCGCCGCTGTTGCCCGGGTTCACCTGGGCCGTGGTCTGGATGTAGACCATGCCCTTGTTCTCGCGGTTGGTCGTCGAGACGATCCCCTCGCTCACCGTGCGCTCGAGGCCCTGCGGCGCGCCGACCGCGAAGACGGAGTTGCCGACCTTCACGTCGTCGGCATTGCCGAGATAGACCTTGGTGAGCTTGGTGTCGCCGAGCTCGGCCGCGTCGATCTGCAGCAGCGCGAGGTCGACGAAGGGGTTCACGGCGAGGATCTTCACCTTCTCGTAGACCTTCTTCTCGAACGCCCCGTCGACCTTCTTGTAGACGGTGACGGTGAGCTGCGTCTCGCCCTGCACGACGTGGGCGTTGGTCACGATGTGGCCGTCTTCGCGGATGATGAAGCCCGAGCCGAGCGCGCTCGGGTTCTTGATCAGGACGACCCCCTCGCCGAAGCGGTCGACCGCCTCCTTCACCGTGAGCTCGGCGAGCGCGGAGCGCGAGTAGAGGCCCCTGCTCGTCTCGCCCGCGGCCTTGCTCGCGGCCGCCGCATCGGCGTCGCTGGTGCGCTGCAGGACGCTCGCTTTCGGGACGGTCAGCACCGTGAAGCCGAGGTCGACGAAGAGCGCGTCGTTCGACTCCTTCAGCACCGGCCCGCGCACGACCGAGCCGCCGGCCAGCACGAGCTCGTCGGCGCGCGCGGCCGCCGGGATCAGCGCGAGGGAGAGGACGAAGAGGGGGAGGCGACGCGACATGGGGGACCTCGCGAATCGCGGCGCGCGCTGCCCGTCCGCGCGCGTCGTCGGAGCTTCGAGTCTATCGAGCGGCGCATCCGCTATGGTGCGCGCCGCTCTCGCCAGCTCCGGGGAATCGCATGCGACGCGTCCTCCTCTCCCTCCTCTTCCCCCTCGCCCTCGTCGCGCCGCGCGGCGTCCCGCGCCCCGAGGACTACGGCTTCGGCAACCTGATCAACTCGCGCTTCAACGAGGGGATGCTCGGCCTGCAGTCGGCGGACGTCGACTCCGACGGCGACCAGGATCTGGTCGTGATCAACAACGCCAAGGCGCGCATCGACTTCCTGCTTCAGCGCGCGCCGGGCGAGGCGCTCGGCGACGACGCGGCGACGCGCACGAGCGGCAACTCGGTGAACGAGGTGCCCGACGAGCTCCACTTCAGGCGCGACTCCTTCCCGACCGAGCAGAAGGTGAGCTCGCTCGCGATCGGCGACTGGAACGGCGACGGCCGCAACGACCTCGCCTTCGTCGGCGACTCCGGGAAGCTCACCGTCGTCTACCGCAACGAGAAGGGCGGCTTCGGGGCGCGCGTCCGCTTCGACCTCGACGAGCCCTCCAACGTCCCGGAGGCCGTGCGCAGCGGGGACCTGAACGGCGACGGCCGCGCCGACGTCGCGGTGCTCGGCAAGAAGCGGACGTTCCTCTTCCTGCAGGGGAGCGACGGCAAGCTCGCCGCCGCGCCCGAGCTCCTGAACGCGACCCAGGCGCCCGACGGCTTCTCCCTCCTCGACCTCGACGGCGACGGGAAACTCGACCTCGTCTATGTGAAGGCCGAGTCGGACGCGCCGCTGCGCTGGCGGATCGCACGGGGCGGCGGCGACTTCGGCCCCGAGCGCGTCTTCCCGTTCACCGAGATCCGCAGCTACGCGGCGCGCGACCTCGACGGCGACGGCAAGCCCGAAGTCGCCGTGGTGCGCCGCCGCAGCGGGCGCGTCGCGCTGCTCAAGTTCCAGGGCGACGGCGCCCCGCCCAAGGGCGGCGAGCTCCTGCTCAGTCATCCGCGCGTCGTCTCCTACGCGACGCAGAAGGACGAGAAGCCGCGCGAGGAGCTGCTCGCCGACGCCGACGGCGACGGGAAGCCGGAGCTCGTCGTCACCGAGCCGTCGGCCGCGCGCGTCGTCGTCTACCGGCGCGACCCCGACGGGCTCGCCTGCCGTGGGGAGAGCTTTTTGAGTTTCGTTGGCGTTAAGTCGCCGCGCTTCGCCGACCTCGACGGCGACGGCAAGGTCGAGTTGGTCGTCGCCGCGCCCAACGAAGGCGCGATCGGCGTCGCCAAGGTGGCGAGCGAGCGCCCGAGCGACGCGGCCGCGGCCGGCGTGCTGCGCATCGCCTTCCCCGAGGCGCGCGCGAGCCAGGGCGAGTCTCTGCTCGCGCTCGACGTCGCCGACGTCGACGGGAGCGGGAAGCCGGCGATCGTCGCGCTCACCGCGACCGGCAAGGGGGGCAAGCGGACCTGGGCGCTCGTACGGCTGCCGAGTGCCGCGGGCGGCGAGCCGGTCGCGACGAAGCTCGAGGGGCTGCCGGCCGACCCGACCGACCTCTGGCTCGTCGACCTGAACCGCGACGGGCTGCGCGACGTGCTCGCGTTCATTCCGACGGAACTGCCGAGGATCCTGCTCGCGAAGAAGGGCGACGGGAAGGTCGACTACGAGCCGCTCTCCGCGCAGGACGTGCCCGGGCTCGGGATCCTGAAGGGGGTCGACAAGACGGCGCTCTGGTTCGGCGACGTCGACGGCGACGGGAACGACGAGTTGCTCGTGCCGAGCGCCAATTTTGCACGGGCATTCACGCTGGGCGTGAAGGGGGTCCCGACCGTCGTCGGCCAGTGGAACCTCGACGACCCGGGCGCCAAGGTCGCCTGCGTCGCCGCCGCCGACCTCGACGGCGACAAGAAGCGCGAAGTGGTCGTCGGCGAGAAGACGACGAAGTCGCTGCGCGTGCTGGCCGGGACGGCGGGCGCCGCCAAGACGCTCGCGAAGGTCGACCTCGGCGACTTCGACCCGCGCGGGCTGCGCGCCGGCGACCTCGACGGCGACGGGCGCGACGACCTCGTCCTGCTCTCGCCCGAGCGCTTCGCGGTCGTGCAGGCGGGGCGCACCGACGCCGGCTTCGCCGAGCTCTCCGACTTCGAGACGCCGCTCAAGAACGCCTACCTCGACGAGATCGCGTTCGGCGACGTCAACTCCGACGGCATCCTCGACGCGGTGATCACCGAGACCAACCGCCACGTCGTCACGATCTCGGCGTGGGTCGACCAGAAGCTGAACCACGTGCTCCACTTCCCGATCTACGAGGAGAGCATCTTCGAGCGCGACGGAGGCGGCGGGAAGGAGCCGCGCGAGCTCGTGCTCTCCGACGTGACCGGCGACCAGAAGACCGACATCGCGATCCTCGTGCACGACCGGGTGATCGTCTACCCGCAGGAGTGAATGGAATGGCCTGCCTCGCGCGTCCGACCCGCCTCTTCGCCGCGCTCGCGGCGATGCTCGCCGCATCCGCGGTCGCGCAAGACGCGCCGCCCAAGCCGCCGGCGCCCGCAGAAGGCGCGAAGACCGCCGCGCGCGTCAACTTCGACTCGCTCATGCCTTCCGGCAGCCTCCTCTACGCCGGCATCGACAGCGTCGAGCTGGTGCGCGCCGACTGGGCGGCGTCGGCGTGGGGCCGCCTCCTCGCCGATCCCGCGAACGAAGTGGTGCGCGCCTCCTTCGCGCAGCTGCTCGAGCGGCTGAGCGAAGGCTCGAAGAAGGAGACCGGCTTCGACTTCGTCGAGACGGTGCAGTGGATCACCGGACGCGCCGGCGTCGGGATGTTCGGCGACATGGGCGCGCGCGAGGGCTCCGACTTCGGATTCACGGCCGGACTCGAGGCGCCCGAACACATCGCCGAGCTGCGTGAGCGCGCGCAGAAGGTGCTCGACAAGGCGGGCGAGGACAATCAGGTCGTCCTCAAGCACGAGACCGAGGGCGACCTCGACGTCACGCTCGCCGTCCCGAAGGAGGAGGCGAAGGGCGGCTTCGACGGCGACGTGCGCGTCGCCGCGGCCGGCTCCGTGCTGCTGGTCGATGGCGCGAGCGGGGCGTTCCGGGAGAAGCCGAACTTCCGCGACGCGCTCGCGCGGCTGCGCGGCGAGGGCAAGGACCCGCTCTCCGCCGTGCCGGCCTTCAAGTCGTCGCTCGCGGCGCGCGCCGGCGGCGTCAAGTTCTGGTTCGACTCCGGCAAGCTGATCCGCGCCGAGGCGGCGACGGCCGGAGCGACCACCCCGATGTTCGGCATGCTCGGCCTCGAGGAATTCGGCGCGCTGTCGGCCCGCCTCACCGTCGACGCGAAGGAGTTCCATCTCGAGGCGCTGCAGACCTGGTCGGAGAAATGCGCGCTCGCGAAGCTCCTCGGCGCCTGGCTCGCCGGAAGCGACACGTCGCTCTTCAAGCTGATCCCGGCCGAGGCGGAGCACGCGGTCGCGCTCCACCTCGACTTCACGAAGGGGATGGACGCGACCGACGCCTTCCGGAAGGCGAACGGCCTCGCGCCCGAGGCGCCGCCGGCCGATCCGGCGGCGGGCGCCGATCCGGCCGCCGCCGCGGCCGCGCCGCCCGACCCGCGCAAGGACTTCATGGACCATCTCGACGGCCGCATCGCGATCTTCGGCGGCCAGGTCGACCCGAGCGAGGCGCTGCCGTTCTTCGGCGGCGAAGGGCCGCCGCTCAGCATCTGCATGGTGTTCGGCGTCAAGGCGGCCGAGCCGCTGCGCGCCTCGCTCGACCGCGCGATGCGCCAGCTCGGCATGCACGCCGCCCGCAAGAAGAGCGAGTTCCAGGGCTTCGAGGTCTACTCCGTCCCGGTGATGCCGCTGACGCTCCACTACGCGATCGTCGACGACGTCGCGGTCGTCTCGCTCTCGCCGACGCTGCTGCAGGACGTGCTGCGCCGCAAGAGCGACAAGGAGCTGAAGAACCTCGCCGCCGACCCGAGCTTCAAGCGCGAGCTCGAGGGGCTCACCTCGAATGCGTCGCTCGTCCTGTGGGAGAAGGTCGACCCCAAGCTCTTCCAGACGATCGGCGCGCAGATGGCCGCCGGGTTCGAGGAGGGACGCGGCGGGGGCGGCGGCGACGCGATGGAGCGCGCGCTCTCCTCGTTCATCCAGTCGCTCGGCACGATCGATCCTGCGGTCGCGGCCAAGCACCTGCCGCCCGGCTCGGTCGTCGGCTTCGGGGTCGACGCGAACGGGCTCCACCTCGAAGGCGTCTCGCGCTGAAGTCCACGCCCCCGCGCTCGTCGCCGCGCCCGCTCCTGATGCCGGAGCCGCCGGCGCCGGAGCCGCCGCGGCGCCATCCGCTGCCCGCCCTGCTCGTCGTCGTCGCGGCGACGCTCGCGCTGTGGTGGCCGCTGCTCGACCACGACTTCACCTTCGGCGAATACGCGTTGCTGCGCGAGGTGCGCAGCGGGACGTTCGTCGAGCACCTGCGCGACCACTCGGTCCGGCCGCTGACGCGCGAGACGATCGGGCGCGAGGCGGCGCCGACGCCGCCGTGGCGGCCCGGCTTCCACGCGCTCGCCGACCTCGGCGGCGCGGTCGAGAAGTGGAGGGCCGCGCCCGCCGACGTCGCGCGCGAGCCCGCGCCGCGCGGCTGGTTCGAGGTTTCGCTCGCGCTGCACGCGCTGGTCGCGGTCGCGCTCTTCTCCCTGCTCGTGGCGGAGGGGGCGGGGCCGTGGTTCGCGGCGGCCGGCACGCTCGTCGTCGCGCTCGCGCCGCCGCTCGCGGAGACGGTCGGCGCGCCGTCGACCGCCTACGCGACGCTGCCGTGCGCGCTCTTCGTGCTGTGGGCCGGGCGCGGCTTCCTGCAGTGGCTGCAGGGCGGGCGCGTCGCGTGGCTCCTCGCCGCGCTGCTGCTCTACGCCTACTCGTTCGCGTTCGGCGAGGCGGGCGCGGCGCTGCCGCTCGTGCTGCTCGCGGGGCTCGCGGTGCTGGGGAAGTCGCGCTTCCGCGCCGTGGGGTCGGTGGTGCTGGTCGCCGTGCTGATCGGCGCCGCGGTGCCGCTCTACGTCCGCTACGCGCACTGGGTGACGATGCGGGCGATCGAGCTCACGCTCGCGCCGCGCCTGCGCGTCGCGGCGGACGCCGGCGTGGCGTTCCTCGGCGATCTCGCCGGCGCCGGCGCGGCGGCGCCCGCCGACGCGGTGCGCTGGCTCGTCGCGGCGCTCGGCATCGCGTGGATCGCGCTGCTCGCGAGCGGGAGGACGCGCACGCGCTTCTACCTCGCGTGGGCGCCGCTCGCGGCGCTCCCCTTCCTCTTCCGCTCGCCGACGCCGGCGCTCGCGCTGCCGGTTCTGCTTCCGCTCGGGATCGGACTGGTGCTCTGGGTCGAGGAGCGCGTGCGCGAGCGAAGCGCCGGGCTGCGCCTGCTCGCGCTCGCGCCGCTGGTCGCGCTCGCGGCGTGGCACGGTTGCCGGCTGCCGGCGGCGCTCGAGCGGTCGCGCGAGCGCGGCATGGTGGCGCGCGGCGCGCTCGAGTCGCTGCGCGACAGGGACTTCGGCGGCGTGATCGCGGTCGATCTCCAAGAAGCCCCGCCCGCGATGGTCTCGGGGCTCGGCGACATGGTCGCGCTCTGCGTGCGCGGCGCCGGCGGCGCGAAACCGGAAGTGCGCGAGCTCGGCCTGGTCTTCCGGCCGCCGCTCGCGATCCATGCCGACCCGCTCTTCCACCTCGACCTCACCGGCGTGAACCACTACCGCTGGGACACGGGGCAGCGGCGGCTGGTCTACACGACGCGCGCCGAGCTGATCGGCGGGCACCGGCTCGTCCCGCGCTACGCCGTCACGCGCGAGCTGCCCGCCGCCGACGGCGCCGACCCGGGCGAGCCGCTCTGGAATCACGCGCCGCCCGGCTCGGAGCTGGTCGTGCTCGCCGTCGTCGCGAAGGGCGACGCCTGGGCCGTGCTGCGGCTCGGGGCGGGGGAGCCGCTCGACGGGCTGGTCTGGGTCGACGGCTTCGCGGCGCCGCTGGTCGCCGTGGACGGCGGCTTCTCCGCGGTGCGCGTCGGCGACGGCGTGCACATGGTCGCGTTCCGCGTCGCGGTGCCGTGACGATCCGGTCGGTCGGCGTCTTCTGCGGTTCGGCGCTCGGCGTCGATCCGCGCCCGCGCGCGGCGGCGCGCGAGCTCGGCGCCGCGCTCGCGGCGCGCGGCCTGGCGCTGGTGTGGGGCGCGGGGCGCGTGGGCTTGATGGGGGAAGTCGCCGACGCGGCGCTCGCGGGCGGCGGCCGGCTGATCGGCGTGATCCCCGGCTTCCTGCGCACCGAGGAGCTCTGCCATCCGGCGATCCTGCCCGCCGACCTGTTCGTGACCGACGACCTCTACGAGCGCAAGCGGCGGATGATCGAGCTCGCCGACGCGTTCGCGATCCTGCCGGGCGGGCTCGGGACGCTCGACGAGCTGTTCGAGGTGATCGCGCTCGCGCAGCTGCGCCGTCACGACAAGCCGTGCGCGCTGCTCAACGTCGGCGGCTTCTTCGACCCGCTGCTGGCGCATCTCCGCGCGAGCGTCGCCGCCGGCTTCGTCGCCGAGCATCACGTCGCGGCGTTGCGCGTCCATTCCGAGGTCGGGGCGCTGCTGGATGGGCTCGTCGGAGCGGGCGCGGCTGGCAACTGGAGCGGACGTCGAGGGCGGGGGTGAAGAGGCCGCGGGGAGGAGGATGGGTGCTCGAACGCGCGACGGGCGCGGGCGGGTCGAGGGGCGGAGGAGAAAAAGGCTCGATGGACGGGACACGCTCGCCCCAAACCAAAGATGGACGGGGGGCTCGCTGCGCTCGGCGCATTCGAATACGACTCGCAGCAGTTCCGTGGTCGACCGCCTCACGC
>DAINBU010000159.1:0-10126 GCA_036732755.1 Planctomycetota bacterium | reverse complement strand
GGACCGTCGCGACGACGCGCCGCTGCAGCTCCGCGCGTTCGACCATCGCGGCCGCGGAGGGAATCTCGCCCGATCCGGCAGCGGACTCCGTTTCGTGGCGCTGTCGGCGCGATTCGCTCCGGACCAGCTTCCGCGCGGCGTTGCGCGCGACACTCGTGAGCCAGCCGCGCAGGTTGCGCTCGTGCGCAGGCGGCCGCTGCAGCGCAGCGAGCCACGTCTCCTGCGCGACGTCGGCGGCGCGCTCGTCGCCGGTGACGAGCGTGCGCGCGAGGCGACGCACCCACTCGACCTGGGCGAGCAACGCCTCCGGCGTCGTCGGGAGCGGCGTGTCCAATCGGCCTCCTCAGCGTCGCGCGAGCCGCGGCGCTGCAATTCGAATCGCGGCGGCCCACCAGAGTCCCGCGCGGCCGGGAGAGGGGCCAGCCCCTCGAAGGATTTCGCCACGTCTCGTGAACGACCCGGAAGATCGGCCGCGTTTCCGCGTCGAACCGCGCGAAGGGGTTGCGCATGCGGGCGTCGAGGAAGTTGATGCTGGCGGCCGTGCTGGCCGTCGCGCCGGGCTCGTCGGGGATGGAGGCGTCTCCGACGGACGAAGGCGACGACGACCGGATCGCGGTCGAGGGGCGCGGCGGCGGGATCGAGCTCGAGAGGCTCCTCGCCCTCGCGGCCGACGTGACGGGGAAACCGTTCTTCTTCGATCGGGCCGCGCTGCACGGTCTGCGAGCGCGGCCGATCGAGGCGAAGGCGATCCCGCGCAAGCGGCTGCTCCCGTACCTCGACGATCAGCTGCGCGAGGCCGACTGCGTGATCGTCGAGAGGATCGTCGCCGGCGTGCGCTGTCATCGCGTCGTGTCGCGTGGTTTCCCGGGGCGCAGCCAGTCGGACCTCAAGACCGCCGCCGAAGTCGTGACGCCTGACGAGCTCGCGACGATCGCCGATCGCTCGAAGCTCGTGACGACCGGCGTCACGTTCCGCTCGTCCGGACTGGCCCTCGGCATGAGCCACACCCTCTGCTACCGCCACGCCGACTCAGCCTCGGAGGCGATCGTGCACATGCAGGGCACGTCGGCCTGGCTCCTCACCGGAACCGCAGCGAACGTCGCGCAGGAGGTCGCGCTGATCCGACGGCTCGACGCGTCGGGGATCCGTTCCGAGTTCGACGACAAGGAAGAGGCCCGTCTCGACGCCCTCGGTTCGCGGGTCGCCGCGCTCGAAGCGGCGCTCGCCGGCCGCTGAGAAAGTTCCATTCCGAGGAGAACTGCCCATGCGTACGAACTGGTTCGCCGCCGCCGGACTCGCTCTCGCCGCGTTCGCGGCGCCAGCGCCGTCGCAGGCTCACGCCAACGACGACCTCACGATCGAGTGCCCCGCCGAGGGGCTCGAGCTCACCGCGCTGGTGACGATGGCGCGCGACGTGACGGGCGAGCCGTTCTTCTTCGATGAGAGGGAGCTCAAGGACGTGCGCGTCCGGTTCACCGGGAAGATGGTCGTGCCGAAGGCGAAATTCATGGCGTTCTTCGACTTCTGCGCGCACAGCGCCGACTTCGTGCCGCTCGAGACGATGGAAGCGGGGACGCGCGTGCACCTTCTGCGCAAGCTCGGCGGGCAGGGCGGCCGCGGGCAAACGGCCCTGAAGACGCTCGCGCGCATCGTCGAGCTGGCGGAGCTGCAGCAGCTCGCCGACCGCTGGCTGCTCGTCACGACGACCTATTCGTGCAAGAACCTGCCGGCGCGCGAGCTGGTGACGACGTTGCAGCTCTACTTCGCCGACTCGGCGACCGAAGCGATCCGCAACGTCGAGGGAACCGACACGATCATCATGACCGGCTTCGCGGCCAACCTCGCCTCGCTGGTGAAGATGTGCGATCGGCTCGACGTCGAGGCCGCCTCGTCGCCGAGCTTCGGGCGGACGCGCACTCTCGAGGGCCGCATCGCCGCGCTCGAAGCGGCCGTCGCGAAGCTCTCGCCCGCGGCCGCGCCGCCCGCTCCCAAGGGCAAGTAGACCGCGGCGCGCTCGCGCGGCGCCGCGACGCGCGGATCCTGCGGCGGTTTGCTACAACGCCGCGCCCTCCGCCGCTCTGTCCCGACCGCGTTCCCCCCTCGCGAGCCGCCGCCGACATGTCGCACGCCGGTCCCGCGCCCGAACCGGGCGCCGCCGCTCCCGCCGTCCTCGCGGAGATTCCGTCCGAGCGGCGCGGCCTCTTCGGGACGCTCCTCGACGCCGTCCGCGGCGTCACGGTCGACTACACGCAGATCCCGATCGGGCGCGCCATCGTCCTCCTCGCGGTGCCGATGGTGCTCGAGATGGGGATGGAGTCGCTCTTCGCCATCACCGACATCTTTTGGGTGGCGCGGCTCGGCAAGGAGGCGACGGCGGCGGTCGGCGTGACCGAGTCGATGTTCGCACTGGTCTACGCGATCGCGATCGGGCTCATGATGGGGACCACCGCGCTGGTCGCGCGGCGCATCGGCGAGAAGGACTCCGAGGGCGCCGATCGCGCCGCCGTGCAGGCGATCGTCCTCGGCCTCGCCGCCGCGATCCCGATCGCGATCCTCGGCTGGACCTACGCGCCGGAGCTCCTGGAGCTCATGAAGGCGAAGCCCGACGTGATCCGCGTCGGCTCCGGCTTCACGCGCCTGCTCTTCGGCGCCAACGCGACGGTGATGCTGCTCTTCGTGATCAACGCGGTGTTCCGCGCCGCCGGCGACGCCTCGGTCGCGCTGCGCGTGCTGATCTTCGCCAACGTCATCAACATGGTCCTCGACCCGCTGCTGATCTACGGGATCGGCCCGTTCCCGGCGCTCGGCGTGACGGGCGCGGCGGTGGCGACGACGATCGGGCGCGGATCGGGCGTCGTGCTGCAGCTCTGGCTCCTGGCGCGCGGGCGCGGTCGCATCCGCATCCGGCGCGACCACCTGAAGCTCGACCCGAAGGCGCTCGGCATCCTCGCACGTCTCTCCGGACCGGCCGTGCTGCAGTTCATCATCAACACGGCGAGCTGGACCGGCGTCGTCTACATCCTGGGCGACTTCGGGACCGAGGCGGTCGCCGGCAACCTGGTCGGCATCCGGATCATCGTGTTCGGGCTGCTGCCGTCGTGGGGCATGTCGAACGCGGCGGCGACGATGGTCGGCCAGAACCTCGGCGCGAAGCGGCCCGACCGCGCCGAGCGCTCGGTCTGGATCGCCGGCTTCTACAACATGATCTTCCTCGCGGTCATCGGCGCCGTCTTCGTCGTCTTCGCGCGGCCGATCATCGCCGCCTTCCTCGGCGACGGCGCGAAGGCGGGCGCGGCCGAGCTCGAGTACGGCGCCGAATGCCTGCGCACGATCGCGTGCGGCTTCCTCTTCTATGCGTACGGGATGGTCTTCGGGCAGGCGTTCAACGGCGCGGGCGACACCTGGACGCCGACCTGGATGAACTTCGGCTGCTTCTGGCTGCTCGAGCTCCCGCTCGCGTGGCTGCTGAGCCACCCGCTCGGCATGGGTCCGCGCGGCGTCTTCATCGCCGTCGCGATCGCCTTCTCCACGCTCGCGCTGGTCGGCGGCGTCCTCTTTCGGCGCGGCGGCTGGAAGGCGCGGATCGTCTGAGAGCCTGTCTCTGAACTCCGCCTGAGCTTGCGCGCGCGGCGCCGCCGCCGCTAAGGTCTCCCGCCTCGGAATCCAGCCGCCGGATGGGTGGCGGCACGGGGTGGCTGCTTGATCGATCGCACCTCGATCGATCGTCCCCTGCGGGTCGGGACGACGCGTTTCGTCGTCCTCGTGCTCGCGTCTGCGGCGGCCGCGCCGGGCGCGTCCGCGCAGGAGGCGCTCCCGCCGCCGGCCGACCACGAGGTCGCCTTCGCGTCCGAGGTCGCGCCGATCTTCCAGCGCGCCTGCTACGGCTGCCACGGGCCGGAGCGGCAGCGCAGCGACTTCCGGCTCGACGTGAAGTCGAGCGCGCTCGCCGGCGGGCAGCTCGGGGCGGCGATCATCCCCGGCGATTCCGCCAAGAGCCCGCTCATCCGCTACGTCGCGGGCGTCGACGCGACGCTGCGCATGCCGCAACGCGGCGAGCTCCTCTCGTCCGAAGAGGTCGGGATCCTGCGCAAGTGGATCGACGCGGGCGCGCCGTGGCCCGACACGCTCGACGCGCCGGTCGTCGCGCGCCCCGACCACTGGGCCTACCAGCCGATCCGCTCGCCGCCGCTGCCGGTCGTCGCAGAGGCGCAAGCGCTCCAGAACGAGGTCGACCCGTTCCTGGTCGCGAAGCTCGCGGAGCACGGGCTCTCCTTCGCGCCGCCCGCCGACCGCAGGACGCTCCTGCGGCGCGTCACCTTCGACCTGACCGGGCTGCCGCCGACGCAGGACGAGCTCGCGGCCTTCCTCGCCGATCCCGATCCCGAAGCCTACGAGCGCGTCGTCGACCGCCTCCTCATGAGCCTGCGCTACGGCGAGCGGCGCGCCCGCCGCTGGATCGACCTGGTGCACTTCGCCGAGACGCACGGCAACGACCAGGACCGCGAGCGGCCGCACGCCTGGCCCTACCGCGACTGGCTGGTCGACGCCTTCAACCGCGACCTCCCCTACGCGACCTTCGTCGAGCAGCAGCTCGCGGCCGACGTCCTCTTCCCCGAGGAGCCGCGCGCGATCGCGGCGCTCGGCTTCCTGGCGGCCGGTCCGTGGGACGAGAGCTCGCAGCTCAACATCGGCGACGACACGCTCGACAAGGCGATCGCCCGCAACCTCGACCGCGACGACATGCTGACCACGACGATGGCGACGTTCGTCAGCACGACGGTGCAGTGCGCGCGCTGCCACAACCACAAGTTCGATCCGATCGCGCAGACCGACTACTACCGGCTCCAGTCGGTCTTCGCGGGGATCGACCGCGCCGACCGCCCGTTCGACCTCGACCCCGCGCTGCACGCGAAGCGCCAGGCGATCCTGCGCCGCCGGCTGAACGTCGGGCGCCTCCCCGCGGAGGCACCGGAGCTGCAGTCCGACGCGCTGCGCGCCGACGTCGCGGCCTTCGAGCGCGAGGTCGCGGGCGACGGAGGCATCTGGAACGTGCTCGCCGTCGAGAACGTCGCCGCGACCGGCGAAGGGGCGATCTCGGCGGGCGGCGCGACCGCCACGCCGCTCCCCGACGGCTCGCTCCTCTTCTCGGGTGCGCAGCCCGAGAAGGACACCTACGTCGTGCGCGCGGTCGCGCCGCTGCCGCGGATCACCGCGCTGCGCCTCGACCTGCTGCCGGACGATTCGCTGCCGATGCACGGCCCGGGTCGCCAGGACAACGGCAACCTCCACCTCTCCGAGATCACCGTCACGGCCGTCCGCCGCGGCGAGCTTGGCTCGCGGACCCCGGTCGCGATCGCGCGCGCGAGCGCCGACTTCGACCAGGACGGCTGGACCGCCGCGATGGCCGTCGACGGGAAGCCCGAGACCGCGTGGGGCATCCACCCCCAGGTCGGGCGCGCACACCACGCCGTCTTCGAGTTGCGAGACGTGCTCGAAGGCGGCGCGGCGTGCGAGCTCGAGATCCGGCTCGAGCAACTGCACGGGCAGCACCACCTGATCGGCCGGATGCGGCTCGCGGCGACCGCGGCGCCCGCTCCGGTGCGCGCGAGCGTGCCGCCGGAGAAGGTGCGCGCGCTGCTCGCCAGGCCCGTCGACGCACGCACCGCCGCGGAGCGCGGCGAGCTCGCGCGCGCTGCCCTCCAGTGGCGGATCGACGGCGAGCTCGCGGCGCTGCCGCCGCCAAAGCTCGTCTACGCCGGCACGACCGACTTCCCGCCGGAGAACAACTTCGTCCCCGCGCGCGGCGTGCGGCCGGTCCACGTCCTCGCGCGCGGCGAGGTCGGCAAGCCGCTCGCCGAGGCCGCGCCGGGCGCGCTCGGCTGCGTCGCCGAGCTCCCGCCCGAGCTCGCCGTCGACGAGGCGGTGCGCGGCACGGCCGACGAGGAGGGAGCGCGGCGCGCCGCGCTCGCGCGCTGGATCACCGACCGGCGCAACGCGCTGACGTGGCGGGCGATCGTCAATCGGGTCTGGCAGGACCACTTCGGGCGCGGGCTGGTCGCGACGCCGAGCGACTTCGGGACGATGGGCGCCGCGCCGAGCCACCCCGAGCTGCTCGACTGGCTCGCCACGTGGTTCCGCGACGGCGGCGGGAGTCTCAAGGCGCTCGACCGCCTCCTCGTCACGAGCGCCGCCTACCGCCAGTCGGCGCGCGCCGATCCGCGCGCGAGCGCGCTCGACGCCGACGACGCGCTG
Organism: Planctomycetota bacterium; assembly: GCA_036732755.1. GTDB lineage: Bacteria > Planctomycetota > B15-G4 > B15-G4 > SIAN01 > DASRRB01. The sequence continues at coordinate 3,874 of DAINBU010000159.1, read as the reverse complement.
CTCTGGCGGATGCGCCGCACGCGCCTCGACGCCGAGGAGATCCGCGACGCGCTGCTCGCGATCTCGGGCGAGCTCGACCTCGCCATGGGCGGGCCCTCGGTCAAGCAGTTCGTCGAGAGCCCCGGCATCCACGTCACGCCCAACGTCGACTACGACGGCTTCGACGCCGACCGCCCCGAGATGAAGCGGCGCAGCATCTGGCGCTTCCTGTTCCGGACGCTGCCCGACCCGTTCATGGAGACGATGGACTGCCCCGACGCGTCGCAGCTCGCGCCGACGCGCGGCGCGTCGGTGACGGCGCTCCAGGCCCTCGCGCTCCTGAACGACCGCTTCGTCGTGCGGCGCAGCGAGCACCTCGCCGAGGCGGTCGCCGCGCAGGCGAGCGGCGACGCGGAGCGCGTGCGCGCCCTCTGGCGGCGCGTCCTCCTGCGCGACCCCTCCCCCGCCGAGCTCGCCGACGTCGCGCCGTTCGTCGCGCGCCACGGTCTCGCGAGCGCGGCGCGCCTGCTCTTCAACTGCAGCGAATTCGTCTTCGTGGAGTGACGATGGGAGCGATCCCGACGCGGCGCGACTTCCTCTGGCAGCTCGGCGGCGGGCTCGGCGGCATCGCCCTCGCCCAGCTCATCGGCCGTCACGGTCTGCTTGCGCAGGAGTCGGCCGCCCCGTCGCTCGCCGACCTGAACGGCGGGCTCCACCACCGCGCGAAGGTGAAGCGCATCGTCCAGCTCTTCATGAACGGCGGCATGAGCCCGGTCGACACCTTCGACTACAAGCCGGAGCTCGAGAAGCGGCACGGCCAGAAGTTCGACCCGGGGCAGCACGTCGAGTCGGTCACCGGCTCGCACGACGGCTTCCCGATCCTGAAGAGCCCCTTCTCGTGGAAGCAGCATGGAGAGAGCGGGCGCTGGGTCTCGAGCGTCTTCCCGAAGCTCGCGACGCGCGTCGACGACCTCGCCTTCCTGATGTCGATGACGTCGAAGACGAACGTCCACGGGCCGGGCAGCTACATGATGAACACCGGCTTCACGCTGCCCGGCTTCCCGTGCATGGGCGCCTGGATCACCTACGCGCTCGGCGCCTCGAGCGACGACCTCCCCTCCTTCGTCGTGCTGCCCGATCCGCGCGGGCTCCCCTACAACAACCTCGGCAACTTCGGCGCGGGCTTCCTGCCGGTCGCGAACCAGGGCATCGTGATCCAGGCGACGCGCAAGACGCCGATCCACGACCTCGAGCCGGCCCCCGCCGCGACGCCGATCACAAGGCAGGGCGAGGCGGAGCTGCGCGCGCTGCTCGCGAAGATGGACCGCGCCTACGCCGCGCAGGACGAGGGCGACACGCGCCTCGACGCGCGCATCGCCTCGTACGAGCTCGCCGCCCGGATGCAGCTGAGCGTGCCCGAGCTCTTCGACCTGAAGGGCGAGAGCGCCGCGACGCGCGCGCTCTACGGCCTCGACGAGAAGGTCAGCGAGGAGTTCGGCACGCGCTGCCTGCTCGCGCGGCGGATGCTCGAGCGCGGAGTGCGCTTCGTCCAGGTCTGGAGCGGTCCGGCCGGCGCCAAGGGCAACTGGGACAACCACGCCGACGTCTCGACGGAGCTGCCCGCCATCGCGAGCACGGTCGACGCGCCGATCGCCGGGTTGCTCGCCGACCTGAAGGCGCGCGGGATGTTCGACGACACGCTCGTGATCTTCTCGACGGAGTTCGGGCGGCAGCCCTTCAGCCAGCAGACCGCCGGCCGCGACCACAACGGCGGCACCTTCGTCGGCTGGATCGCCGGCGCCGGCGTGCGCGCGGGCGCGGCGTACGGCGAGAGCGACGAATGGGGCTGGAAGTCGCGCGTGCCGACCTGGTGCTACGACCTGCACGCGACCGTGCTCCACCTGCTCGGCATCGACCACACGCGGCTGACGTTCCGCCACAACGGATCGAATCGCCGCCTCACCGACGTCCACGGGCAGGTGATCCCCGCGCTCCTCGCGTGAACGCGACGGATGTTTCACGCGGGTCGGTTTGCTAAGAACGGACGCGCTGCCCTCCCGGTCCTTCTCCGAGTCCGGGGTCCCTCCGATGTACACGAAGACCGGGGACGAAGTCGTTCCGCACGACGTCCTCGACAGTCTCGGCGACGGCGTCATGGTCGTGAACGTCGACGGGCGCTTCGTCTTCTCGAACCGCGCGGCCGACCGGATCCTCGGCCGGAGCATTCCCGACGCCGGACCCGACGCGTGGGCGAGCCACTACGGCGTCTTCCAGGTCGACCGGACCACGCCTTTCCAGGTCGACGACTATCCGCTGATCCGCGCGCTGCGCGGCGAGGAGACGGAGAACGTCGAGATCTTCGTCCGCAATCCAGGCGTGCCCGACGGCGTCCTGATCTCGGTGACAGGGCGGCCGCTTCGTGATGCGAGCGGGACGATCACCGGCGCGTCGGTGGTCTTCCGCGACGTCACCGCGCTGCGCGAGCAGGAGCGTGCGCTCGCGGGCGCGCACGAGGAGCTGCGGCGGATCGAGGAGGGGCAGCGCTTCTTCGCCGACTTCGCGCGGACGATGGCGGCCACTCTCGAACTCGACGCGGTGGTCTCCGAGATCGCGCGCCACGCGACGCGCCACCTCGCCGACGCCTGCGTCGTGACGCTCGCGCCGCAGGAGGGCGACGCGCGGCGCGTGGCGGTCGCGGCGTGCGTCGAGGAGCACGCGGCGACGTGCGCCGCGCTCGCGCGCGAACTCGAGGGCGACCCGGCCGCCGAGCCGCTCGCGCGGCTGCGCGCGAAGCGGGAGCTCCGGTGCGCGGCGTTCCTCGCGCTGCCGCTCGAGGTGCGCGGCGCGAAGGTGGGCGAGCTCGCATTCGGAGCCTGCGACCCGGGCCGCTACGCCGAGCGCGGGGCCGTGCTGGCGAAGGAGTACGCCGCCTGCGCTTCGCACGCGGTCGAGCGGGCGCTCCTCTACGTCCGCGCGCAGCGCGCGATCGCGGCGCGCAACGACGTCCTCGGCGTGGTCGCGCACGAGCTGCGCAATCCGCTGACGGCGATCCTGCTCGAGGTCGAGGGGATGCGCCGGCGCGCGCCGGCGCCGGAGCGGCGCAGCGGAGAGGCGATCGCCAACGTGTGCCAGGCGGTGATGCGCATGAGCCGCCTCATCAAGGACCTCCTGAGCGTGGCGCGCATCGACGCCGGCCAGTGCTCGGTGACGAAGGCGCGCACGCCGGTGCGCGCGCTGGTCATAAAGGCGGTCGCGGCGCAGCAGGCGCTCGTCGCGGCGCGCCCGCTCGCGCTCTCGGTCGACGTGCCGGAGGGGCTGCCCGACGTCGCCGCCGACCGGCCGCGCGTGCTGCAGGTCTTCGAGAACCTGATCAGCAACGCGGTGAAGTTCACCGCGCCGGGCGGGAAGCTCGCGCTCTCCGCCGCGGCGGGCGACGGCGCGGTCGAGTTCCGCGTGGCCGACAGCGGCGCGGGCGTCGCCGCCGACGCGCTCCCGCACGTCTTCGACCGCTTCTGGCAGAACGAGGGCGGCGAGAAGCACGGCATCGGGCTCGGGCTCCCCATCGCGAAGGGGATCGTCGAGGCGCACGGCGGCCGCATCTCGGTCGCGAGCGAGCCGGGCCGCGGTTCGACCTTCCGCTTCACGCTGCCGGTCTTCGTCCCCTGCGCGGAGCCGCCCGGCGCCCGACCGTGAGCTTGAAACTGGAGCGGACGTCGAGAACGCGGGTGAAGAGGTCGCGGGGAGCGAGGCTTCGTGGTTGAACGCGCGACGGGCGAGGGCGGGTCGAGGGGCGGAGGGGAAAAAGGCTCGATGGACGGGACACGCTCGCCCCAAACCAACGATGGACGGGGGGCTCGCTGCGCTCGGCGCATTCGGGCACGACTCGCAGCAGCTC
>DAINBU010000158.1:0-10223 GCA_036732755.1 Planctomycetota bacterium | reverse complement strand
CGCGAGCGCGGTCGTGCCGGTGTCGAGGCCCGGCTCGCCGTCGCCCGGCGCCCACGAGCCGTCGGGCCGCTGCGTGCGCACCAGCCAGTCGAGCGCGCGCGTGACCGGGGTCGCCGGAAGCACCGGCGCGACCGGCGGCGGCGCCACCCCGCCGCCCTTGCGCGGCAGCTCGAGGTCGTGGCGCTGGCGGAAGACGTCGTTCGCGCTCGAGCTGCCGCCCTCGGCGAGCTTCGGCTCCTCGATCGGGGCCGGCACCGGCAGGCCGTCGAGCGGCGAGGAATCGCCGTTCACGAGCTGGTCGACGATCGACTTCGACGACGCCTCGCCCGGATCGCCCGAAGGTGGCGCCGGCGGCGGCTGCAGCCGGTCGGGGACGCCGCGGCCGCCCGAGCCGTTCACGAGCGGAGGCGCGTTGCGGTCCTTGGGCGGCCCGACATGGATCAGCTTGTCGTCGTCGCGCTCGGCCGGGCGCGTCGAGTGAACGAGCCACCACCCGCCGCCGAGCACGAACGGGAGCAGCGCCGCCGCGACCTTGATCCGGGCCGCGGGCGAGCGCAGGAGCCGCAGCCTGAACAGCGTGAGCCCCGCCTCCGCCGCGGTCCGTCCACGGCGCCGCGCGACGTGCCGCTCGCGCCGCTCGACGGCATCGAGCCGCTGCGCGAGGCTCTTCCTGAACTCCGGCGTCGGCAGCGCGAGCGGACCGCTGCGCAGCAGGCCGACCGTCGAGCGCAGCGCCGCCTCCTCGCCGCGGCACGCTTCGCACGCAGCGAGGTGGCCGGCGATCCGCGCCGCCTCCTCGCCCACCGACTGGCCGAGCACATGGTCGATCAGGAGCCCGCGCAGCTCGTCGCATCCGCTCACGTGCGACCTCCTTCGTGGCGACGGAGGGGCGTGCCGGTCGCGTGGACGTCGCTCATCAGATGCCGCAGCATCTGCACCGCCGCGTGGACGCGCGACTTCACCGTCCCGATCGGGATCGCGAGGATCGCCGAGACCTCCGCGTAGGGGAGCGCCTCGATCACGCCGAGCCGCACGACGTCGCGCAGCGGCTCCGGCAGGCGCGCGAGCGCGGCGTGCATCCGCTCGAGATCGTCCGACTGGACGACCTGCGCGGGCGGCGCGGGATCCGCAGCGGCGACGCGGCTCAAGCGGTCCTCCCGATCGTCCTGGTCGTCGCTGCCGAGCCCGCGCTGCAGGTCGGGACGGACCGCGCGCGAGCGCGCCACGTCGATCCAGTAGTGGCGCGCGATGGTGAAGAGGAACGTCGAGAACTGCGCATCGGGCGTGTAGCGGTCCCGCGCCTTGTAGAGGCGGACGAACACCTCTTGGGTGCAGTCCTCCGCCAGCTCCCGATCGCCGCACTGGCGGACGAAGAAGGTCAGGAGCCGGCCCTGCCAGCGGGTCACGAGCGTGTCGAACGCCTCGCGCGCGCCGCCCCCGGCCCCCTGGCCCGCCTGGAGCATCAGCTCGCGATCGTCGTTCGCCGTCATTCCCCGACGTGCCCCATCAACGGATGCGTCCCCCTCCCGGTTCACGGTCGCCCCAGGGGAAGGCCGGCCCGCGCGAGCCACCGCTCCGCCCCGGGGCCGACCGGGGAGAGGCGGAGCCGTCGCGACTCCGGAGAGAGATGGGCGAGCTCGACCTCGAGCCGGTCGGGGGGCAGCTCCGTCGCGAACCGCTCCCCCCATTCCAGGGCGGCGACGCCCCCCGCCGCGAGCGCCTCGTCGAGGCCGCTGCGCCGCAGGTCGATCGCCGCCGTCGTGAAGTAGACGTCGAAATGGTGCAGCGTCCGCCGGCCCGCGTAGGCGTGCAGCAGCGTGAACGACGGGCTGCGCACCGCCGCCGGGTCGCAGCCCAGCCCGCGCGCGAGGCCGCGCACGAAGCAGGTCTTTCCGGAGCCGAGCTCGCCGGTCAGCACGACCAGCTCTCCGCCTTCGCACGCCGCCCCGAGCCGCTCCGCGAGCGCCTCGGTCTGCTCCGCTCCGACCGTCGTCGTCTCATGCACCGAACCGATGCTCGTACCCTCCGCTCGGCAGGTCGGTGACGTTTCCCGCCGCGTCCGCCCCCTTCACCCCGCGCTCCGCCTCCGTGATGACGCCGATGCGCGCGAGCGCGACCGACGCCAGCGCCGGGGAGCGCGCCAGCGCCTCGAAGCGGTCGGGCGCGATCGCCACCAGGAGCTCGAAATCCTCGCCGTCGCCGAGCGCCTGCGCGACCGTCGCGGTGCGGCCGCCCGCGAGGGGCCGCAACGGCAGCGCGGAGAGCTCGACGCGTGCGCCGACGCGCGAGGCGCCGCAGACCTGGCGCAGGTCGCGCGCGAGGCCGTCGGAGAGGTCGATCGAGGCGTGCACGGCGCCGCTCTCCGCGAGCGCGATCCCCTCGCGCCAGCGCGGCTCGAAGCGCAGGTGCCACCCTTCGCGCGAGCCGCCGAGCGGGCCGGTCACCGCGAGCACGTCGCCCGGCCGCGCCCCGTCGCGCAGCAGCGCGCGCCGCCCCTCGAGGAAGCCGAGCGCGCTCACGTCGAGCGCGATTCCGCCGTGCGTGCGCGAAAGGTCGCCGCCGACCAGGCTCACGCCGTCGCGCTGCGCGAGCGCGAGCATCCCGTCGAACAGCGCGCGCACCTCCGCTTCCGTCACGCCGTCCGGGAGCGCGAGCGAGCAGAGGCAGGCGACCGGCCGCGCGCCGACGGCGCCGAGGTCCGAGAGCACGCGCGCGAGGGCCTTCCTGCCGACCAGGTCGAAGCCCTGCTCGGCGCGCGCGAAATGAATCCCCTCGATCGTCTGGTCCGACTTGAGGACGAGCCGGTCGCCGCTCGGCGAGCGGACCACCGCGGCGTCGTGGCCGATGCCGACCTCGACGGCCGGGCCGCGCGCCGCTGCGCGCAGCAGATGATCGATGATCGACTGCTCGCTGAACGCCATCGTGATCCCGAGTCGCTTCACGGGCGCCGCAACGCCGTGCGCGCCGCCTCCACCGCGCGGCGCGGATCGGCGGCGTCGAAGAAGAGGCGGATCGCGGCCACTCTCGTCACTCCGCGCCGCGCGAGCAAGGGCAGGTGGTCGAGTCCGATCCCGCCGAGCGCGTAGACCGGGAGGCCGCGCTCCGCGGAGAGGCCGGCGGCGCGGCACGCGAAGCCGTCGGCACCGAGCGTCCGCTCCGCCGGCTTCGACGGGGTCGAAAAGACCGGCGCGAGGAAGGCGTGGCGACAGAGCGCGAGCTCGGCCGCGCCGCGCGACGGCGCCTCGTGCAGGGAGACGCCGAGCGCGAGCGCTGCGCCGGATTCACGCGCGATCCGTGAGGGCGGGGGCGACCGCTCCGAGAGGTGGACGCCGGTCGCGGCGACGCTCCGCGCGAGCGCCGCGTCCTCGGCGATCCAGAGCTCGACGCCGAGCTCCCGGCACAGCGGCGCGAGCCGCCGCGCGAGCGCGCCGCGCCGCTCGGGAGGGAGCTCCTTCTCGCGCAGCAGGAAGCGGCGCAGCCCCCCTTCGGCGAGGAGCGGCAGCTTGCGCGCGAGCTCGTCGCCGTCGCCGCGACCGGGGCTGATCGCGAAGAGGTCGACCGTCGCGTCAGGCGCCGCGGCTGCCATCGCCGTCGCGCCGCGCCCCGTCGCCCTTCTCGTCCGTCCCGTCGTCCGCGTCTTCCGCGTCGCCCGTGTCGTCGTCTTCGTCGCCGGGTTTCGCGGACTTCGTGTCGTCCGCGTCGTCCGCATCGTCGTCCGGCGCGGCGGCCGGCGCTTCGGGCGCGGGCGCAGCGGCCGACGGCGCGCCATTGCCGCTGCCCGTCGCCGGCGCGGCGCCCGGACCGTTCGCGCCGTTGCCGCCGTTGTCGCCGTTCCCCGCCTCGCCCTCGAGGTAGACGCCCTCCGCCTCGAGGAGCGCCGCGAGGTCGGTCGTCGTCGCCTCCGCGACCAGCGCGAGGACGCGCGGCCCGAGGCGCTCCTGCACCAGCTTGCGCACGTCGGCGCGCTTGAGCAGCTGGTCGATCACCTCGCGGTGGCGCGCCGTGAGCAGCAGCACCGGCCGCACGTGGACGAAGCGGACCTTGTCCGCGTACTCGCGGATCGAGAAGACGAGGTTCTGCGGCAGGTCGATGCTCGAATGGGCCGAGAGCGTCTCCAGGATCTCGGTCGCGGAGAGGCCGCCCGCGACCGCGCGTTCGACCGAATGCGGCGTGATGCGGAAGCGGTGCGCGTCCTGCGGGTTCACGCGCTCGGCGAAGCGGTCGAGCCGCTGGATCAGCTCGTAGGCGTCGCCCTCGGAGAGGAGCAGGATCTCGAAGTCGGAGTTGACGAGCAGGCGGCTCTTCTGCAGCGCCTCGCACGCCTCGGTGAGGCCGAGCGACTTCACCGCGAGCGGCGTGACCGAGAGCGCGACCGGCCGCCCCTGGTCGAGCGCGAGGTCGACCAGCCCGAGCAGGTGGAGCTCGTCCCCCACGAACTGCGCGATCACCTGCGCGAGCTGCGGCAGGTCGCGCAGGTGCGCCTCGGGCGAGTACTGGAAGCGGCTCTGGTACGCCTCCCGCAGGCCGCCCCCCTCGAGCTGCGCGAGGTAGCGCTGGCGCACCGCGCCGACGAAGAGGCCGAAGTCGTACCAGAGGCCCGGCTTGAGCTCGCGTAGTCGGTCGAGCGCGAGCTTGCGCAGGCGCGGCGGATGGAACTGCCGGCCGAGGTCCTCGAGCAGGCCGGAGAGCAGCTCCTTCAGCTTGAACTGCACCGAGAGGCGCGGCCACGTCTTGCCCTTGGCGCTGAGCTGCAGCGTGCGCTCGGGCGTGCGGCGGACCAGGTGGCGCTGCTGCGCCAGCTCGAGCAGCCAGCCGAACAGCTTCTCCGCGTCGAACTCCCCCTTCGCGCAGAGGATCAGCTCGTCCTCGATCTTCTTGGCGGCGGCGCGGTAGACCTGCCCGCCCTGCGTGAAGCGGATCTTGTCGCGCGTGAGGCGCTCGAGCAGCAGCGAGAGGTCGGAGAGCAGGTCGACGCCGAGCGAACGCACGCGCGACGGCGGCGCCGGCTGCGCGGTCGCGCGCCGATCGAGCTCCGCGTCGAGCACTTCCTCGAAGACGATCAGCGTCTCGTCGAAGTGGTTGATGCCGAACTCGCCGAGCGCGAGGTGGCGCACCGTGCCGAGCCGCGCGCCCTCCAGCGCCTCCTTCAGCTGGCGGCGCGCCGCCGCGCCCGGGTCGAGCGTCCCGCGCGCGACGAGCGCGCGCGGCAGCACGCCGCCGCCGGGCGCGAGCGCCCGCTCGAAGAGGTCGCGCACCTCGTCGGGCAGCGCCGCGATGCGTTGCGCCACCTCGGCGGGCGCGGCGAGCTTCACCAGCCCCGCCGCGTCGACCGCGTCGCCGCGCGCGGCGACCATGCGCGCCAGCGAGAACGACGCGGAGAGCTCGAGGTCGAGGTCCTCGAGCTCGCGCTGCAGCAGATGGCCGAGCTCGGTCGCGACGACGTAGCGCGGCGGCTCCGAGTCGGACGTGACGCGCGGGAACAGGAAGCCGCGCTTCACGAGCGCGCGCACCGCCGCCTCGACCTCGTGCGGGCTCATGAAGCCGAAGCTGCGCGCGGTGCGGACCGACTCGACGTCGGCCTCGAACTGGCGCCGGCCGAGGAAGAAGCGCAGCAGGTCGATCAGCTTGCGCGAGAGGAAGCGCAGGCGGCGGCGCACCAGCGTCTCGTCCGACATGCGCGCGGCGAGCGCCGCCGCGAGCTCGCCGGCGGCGGGAGGGCGCGAGCCGTCGCCATCCCAGAAGGCGTAGAGCTCGTGGAGCTCGCCCTGGCTGGTGATGCGCAGCAGCTCTTCGAGGCGCGTCATTCCGGCGTCCTCGTCGCGCCGGTCGCCAGCGCGCCGTCACCCCTCGGCAATTCGGCGGGCGACACGATCCGGTAGGTGTAGCCCCGTTCGGTCAGGTAACGCTGGCGCCGCTCGGCGCACTCCTCCTCTTTCGTGTCCTTCGAGACGAGGCTGTAGAAAGTCGCGGGCGAGCCGTTGCTCTTCGGGCGCAGGATGCGGCCGAGCCGCTGCGCCTCCTCCTGGCGCGACCCGAAGGTCCCCGACACCTGCACGGCGACGTTGGCGTCGGGAAGGTCGATCGCGAAATTGCCGACCTTGGAGACGACCAGCACCGGGATGCGGCCGGCCTTGAATTCGGCGTAGAGGCGCTCGCGCTCGACGGTCGGCGTCTTGCCCACGATGAGCGGCGCCTGGATCGTCGCCGCCATCACCTCGATCTGGTCGAGGTACTGCCCGATCACGAGCACGTGGTCGCCGCGGTGCGCGGCGAGAATGCGCTGCAGCGCCTCGAGCTTGGCCGGGTTCTCGCTCGCGACCCGGAACATCTCGCGGTTCGGCAGCGCGAGGTAGCTCCAGCGCTCGTCCTGCGGGAAGGGGACGCGCACCTCGATGCAGTTCGCCTCGGCGATCCAGCCGTTGCGCTCGAGCTCCTTCCACGGCATGTCGAAGCGCTTGGGGCCGATCAGGCTGAAGACCTCGTCCTCCTTGTGGTCCTCGCGCACCAGCGTCGCGGTGAGGCCGAGCCGGCGGCGTGCCTGGAGGTTCGCGCTCGCGCGGAAGACCGGCGCCGGCAGCAGGTGCACCTCGTCGTAGATGATGAGCCCCCAGTCCTTGGCGTTGAAGAGCCCGAAGTGGGTGAAGGGAGAAACGTCCTTGTGGCGCCGGTGCGTGAGGATCTGGTAGGTCGAGACGGTGATCGGGCGGATTTCCTTGCGGTCTCCCGTGTATTCCCCGATGTCCTCGGCCGGCACGGTGCTCTTGTCGAGGAGCTCCGCCTTCCACTGCCGCACCGCCACCGTGTTGGTGGTGAGCACGAGCGTCTCGCACTGCAGCCGCTCCATCACCGCCATCGCGGTGAGCGTCTTGCCGGCGCCGCACGGCAGCACGACGACGCCGCTGCCGCCCTTCTCGCTGCCGCCCGCGTAGAAGAGGTCGGCCGACATGCGTTGGTAGGAGCGCACCTGGAACGGCCGGCCAGCGCGCGTCTCGGTGCGCAGCTGGAACGAGTAGGGCGCGCCGCGCGTGTAGCCGGCCATGTCGTCGACCGGGAAGCCGCGCTTCAAGAGCGCCTGCTTCACGTCGCCGCGCGCCTCCTCCGTCAGGACGAAGGCGCCGTCCGGCTCGCGGCCCACCAGCCACTCGGCGAGTACCTCCGCCTTCGCGAGGTCGGAGAGCAGCGCGGCGTCGGACGACTCGAGGGTGAGCCGCCCTTCGCGCCGCACCAGCCGCAGCAGCCCGAAGCGGCGCAGCACGTCGGCCACGTCGTGGATGACGTTCGGCGGCGGCGGCTCGCGCCCCATCCGGTGCAGGAACTCGAGCACCTGCTCGGCCGTCACGCCGACCGCCGCCGCGTTCCAGAGCGAGAGCGGCGTGATGCGGTAGGTGTGGAATCGCTCCGGCGACTTCTCGAGCTCGGCGAAGCGCGGCAGGAAGTCCTGCACCTCGGCCGCGAGGGCGTGGCCGACCTCGAAGAGGACGGTCTTGTCCGACTGCACCCAGAGCGGCCGGTCGGCGCTCATGCCCCGCCTCCGACCGGCGCCTCGCGGCGGCGCGCGCGCGCGCGGCCGGGGCGGGCGAGGACCTTCGCGAGCGCGCGGCCGGTGTGGGACGTCGCGTGCGCCGCGACCGTCTCCGGCGTGCCGGCGACCACGAGCGAGCCGCCGCCCGCGCCCCCCTCCGGCCCGAGGTCGACCACCCAGTCGGCATTGCGGATCACGTCGACGTGGTGCTCGATCACCAGCACCGACCCGCCGCGCTCGACCAGGCGGTGGAAGACGCGCACCAGCTTCTCGACGTCGGCGAAGTGGAGCCCGGTGGTCGGCTCGTCGAGGAGGTAGAGCGTGCGGCCGACCGACGGCCGCGCCAGCTCGGCGGCGAGCTTCACGCGCTGCGCCTCGCCGCCCGAGAGCGTCGTCGACGACTGGCCGAGCTTCAGGTACCCGAGCCCGACGTCGTCGAGCACCTGCAGGATCCGCTTGACCTTGGGCAGGCTCGAGAAGAACTCGAGCGCCGGCGCGACCTCCATCTGGAGGACGTCGGCGATCGTCTTGTCCTTCCAGCGCACCGACAGCGTCTCGCGCGCGTAGCGGCTGCCGTGGCACGCCTCGCACGGCACCCACAGGTCGGAGAGGAAGTGCATCTCGACCAGGATCGCGCCGCGCCCCTGGCACGCCTCGCAGCGGCCGTCGCCCTGGTTGAAGGAGAAGCGCACGGGCTTGAAGCCCTTCATGCGCGCCTCCTCCGTCTGCGCGAAGACCTCGCGGATCGGGTCGAACACCTTCGTGTAGGTCGCCGGGTTGCTCGACGGCGTCGTCCCGATCGGCGACTGGTCGATCACGACCAGCTGGCGCACCTGCTCGAGCCCGTCGATCCGCTTGCAGCCCGGATCGGAGAGCCGCCTCCCCTGCAGCGCCGCCTCGACCGCCGGCTGCAGCACGTCGATCACGAGGCTCGACTTGCCCGAGCCCGACACGCCGGTCACCGCCGTGAACGTCCCGAGCGGGAGGGCGACGTCGATGCCCTTCAGGTTGTTGCGCGTCGCGCCGCGCACCACGAGGTGCGACGTGGCGGCGCGCCGCTCGGCGGGCGCCTCGATGCGCCGCTCGCCGCGCAGGAACGCGCCGGTGAGCGAGGCGGCGTCGCGCTCGATCTGCGCCGGCGTCCCGCTCGCGATGACCTGCCCGCCGTGCACGCCGGCGCCCGGCCCGAGGTCGACCACGTGGTCGGCCGCGCGGATCATCTCCTCGTCGTGCTCGACGACGACGATCGTGTTGCCGAGGTCGCGCAGCCCGAAGAGCGTGTCGATCAGGCGCTTGGTGTCGCGGGGATGCAAGCCGATCGACGGCTCGTCGAGCACGTACATGCAGCCGACCAGCCCGCTGCCGAGCTGCGTCGCGAGCCGGATGCGCTGCGCCTCGCCGCCGGAGAGCGTCCCGGCCGGGCGGTCGAGCGTGAGGTACTCGAGCCCGACGTCGCGCAGGAACTTGAGCCGCCCGCGGATCTCGTGCAGCGGCTGCGCCGCGATCTTCGCTGGGTCGGGCGCGAGCTCGAGCCCGCCGAAGAAGGCGAGCGACTTCTCGACGGTTATGCGCGTGACGTCGCGGACGTTCCTGCCGCCGACCGTCACGGCGAGCGACTCGGCGGTGAGGCGGCCGCCCTGGCAGCTCGGGCAGACGCCCTCCTCGGTGAGCACGAGCAGCTTGTCGACCCACCACTTGCCCTGCTCGGCCTCGCGCACCCAGTGCTCGATCTCGCCGAAGATGCCGCGGAAGCGCGCGTTGAAGGTGTACTCGCGCGACTTGACCGCGTTGGCGGTCTTGAGCGTGGTGTTCACGCGCTCGGGCACGCCGACGCCGCGCAGGAGCCCGGTGCGCTGCCGCGCGGTCAGCTCCTTGAACGGCTTGTTGAGGTCGGCGCCGAGCGACTTCGCGGCCGCTTCGAGGATGCTGCGGTGCCAGCCGCCCTTCTTGACGAAGTAGCGGCCCGGGTACTCGGAGAGGAGCGCCCCGCCGAAGAGCGGCAGCGTCGGGTCGACGAGGACCTTCTCCTCGACGACGCGCCGCATGCGGCCGAGCCCGAGGCACTCGGGGCAGGCGCCGAAGTGGTGGTTGAAGCTGAAGTGGCGCGGCGTGAGCTCGCCGGCCGGGTACCAGCCGCAGTCGTCGCAGGCCGGCCGCGTCGACCACTCGAGCCGCGTCCCGTCCTCGAGCAGCGCGCCGGCCACGCCGCCGCCGCGCCGGAATCCCTCCTCGATCGCCTCCGCGAGGCGCGACCGCTTCGCCGCCTCGACGCGCACGCGATCGAGCACGAGGTCGACGCGGCGCACATTGGCGCCATCTGCGGCCGCGAAGGTCGCGTCGTCGTCGAGGCGGCGCTCCTCGCCGTCGATCAGGATGCGCACGAATCCGTCGGTCTTGAGCGCGGTCGCCGCCTCGCGCAGCGCGGCCGCTTTCTCGAGCAGCAGCGTGCGTCCGCTCTCGCGCCGGTAGAGCGGCGCGACCAGGACCGCCTTCTTCCCGTCGGCGCGTGCGACGAGGTCGCCGGCCGCGAAGCTCGCCGACGCCGGCCGGACCTCCTTGCCGCAGCGCGGGCAGTGCGGCGTGCCGGCGCGCGCCCAGAGCAGGCGGAAGTGGTCGTAGATCTCGGTCGAGGTCGCGACGGTGCTGCGCGAGTTGCGGGCGCCCGCCTTCTGGTCGATCGCGATCGCAAGCCTGAGCCCAC
>DAINBU010000157.1:0-10387 GCA_036732755.1 Planctomycetota bacterium | reverse complement strand
CCGCGGCGCGCGACGCCGACGCGGCGATCGATGCTTGCGCGCGCGCGCAAGCGCCGCAGGCGCCGGCGTGGGAGGAGCTGCGCGAGCGGCTCACCGACGCCGACGCCGCGCTCGACGCGGCGGCACGCGCCGCGACGCCGCCCGCGCCGGAGCTCCCGTTCGAGTCGATCTGGACGCGCGCGCGCCGGCGCTCGCTCGTGCGCCGCCGCCTCGTGCTGCGCGCGCTGATCGCGGCCGCCGCCTCGATCGTGGTCGGGGCGCTCCTCCTGCACGAGTTCCCCCGCCGCGGGCGCCCGGCTCCGGAGACGCCGCTGACGCTGCTCACGACGGCGCAGCTCGTCCAGGCGGAGCGCGCCGAGTCGCGGCTCGAGTCGGAGGCCGACGAGCTCGCGCGGCGGGTCGCCGGCCGCGGCGCCGCGGCGACCGAGGACGGGCAGGCGCTCTCCGAGGAGCTCGCATTCCTCGAATCGGCACTCGAGGAGTGCCGCGCCGCGCTCGAGAGCAACGAGCTCCACCCCCAGCTGCGCCGCCAGCTCGCCGAGCTCGCGGCGCGCCGCGTCGAGCTCCTGCGTCGCATCGACGCGCTGCCGTCCGGCCCCGCGCCCGGCGACGGGGACGGGCGCGGATGACCGCTCTGCTCCTCGCGCTGCTCGCGAACGCGCTCGTCTTTCCGGGGCCGCCGGAGACGAAGCGCCACCTCGAAGTCGAGCTGCCCGCCGACGTGGCGCGCGTCTTCGCGTACCACAGCCTCGGCGACCTGAAGGTCGTCGTCGCCGACGGACCGAAGGCGATCGCCGAGCTCGATTGCGCGGCGAGCGGCTCGACCCCGGCCGCGCAGCAGCGCATCCTCGACCTCGTCCGCCTCAGCCTCGAGCCGGCGAACGGCACCGCGACCGTGCGCTCGCTCTTCCCCGACAAGGACCAGAAGCCGGCCGACCTCTCGTTCGCGGCGACGATGACGCTGCGGCTGCCGCGCGCGTGGGCGGTCGACCTCGAGAACCTCTTCGGCAAGATCGTCGTCGACGGGCGCGACGGCGAGGTGCGCGCGCGCAACAAGTTCGGGCCGGTCGAGATCGCCCACGTGGCGGGCGCGGTCCGCGTCGAGAACGAGTTCAGCCAGGTGGTCGTCCACGACACGCTCTGCGAGGTGGGCGTCGAGGCGAAGTCGTGCGACGTCACGATCGAGCGCGTCTTCGGCCGCACGCGCGTGCGCACGTCTGCGCGGCCGGTGCGCGTGGCCGACGTCTATTCGGCCGACGTCGAGACGAAGATGGCGCCCGTCACGGTCACCCGCGTCGCGCGCGACGCGCGGATCGTCGCCCCCTTCTGCGCCGTGACCGCCGCCAGCATCGGCGGCACGCTCACGGTGGACAGCGGCAACGAGTCGGTCACGATCTCCGACGTGGGCGGCGACCTCCTGGTCCAGCACAAGGCCGGGAAGATCGACGCGCGGCGGATCCGCGGCAAGGCGACGATCTCGGGCAACCGCTCCGACACCACGCTCGAGGACGTCGGCGGCGCGGTCGACGTGACGTGCCCGTGGTCGCTGGTGCGCATCGCCCGGACCGGCGACGCGAAGGCCCAGAACAGCAGCCGCACGCTCGAGATCGTCGACCCGCGCGGCGGCGTCGACGCGACCGGGAGCGGCGGCCTCGTCAAGCTGCACGCGTCGCTGCTCCCCGCGGACGACGCGGCGCACGAGCTCACCCTGGTCGCGAACGGCGGGGCGCTCGAACTCGAGCTGCCGCAGACCGGTTCTTACGCGCTCGACGCGACCAGCTCGATCGGCCAGATCGAGTGCACCCTGCCCGGTTTCCAGGCCACGCTGCAGGGGAGTGCCCGCGTGGGCACCCTCGAGCGCGGCGACCCCAAGGATCGGAAGGTCCGGCTGCACGCCACCTGCGTCGGCGGTGCGATCCGCATCGCCGCCGCGGACGGGAAGTGAGCCGGAAGACGTGGACGGACGCGCCATGCGACGAGACGGATTCACTCGGAGAGGTGCTGCGATGGACTCCAACTTCACGGGCTCGCGTTCGACGGCCGCGGCGGCGCGGCTCGTCGCGGCATGCGTGGCGCTGCTCGTCCTCGGCGGGTGCGCCTCGTCGAGCCGGGTGCAGGTCAACTCGACGCCGAGCGGGGCGCGCATCCTGCTCGACGGCGCCGACTGCGGGCAGACGACGCCCGCCTCGGTCGAGCTGACCAACAGCGTGAACCGCCACTCGATCAAGATCGAGAAGGCGGGCTACAACCCGGTCGAGCGCGAGGTTGTGCTCGATCGCGACATCGACGTGATGGACGCCGACGAGGCGGCCACGCGCGTCTGCTGCGCGCCGTGCACGCTCGGCTGCACGCTGCTCGGCTTCCTCCACCCGTTCAGCGTCTCGACCGGCTTCCGGCCGTCGAACATCGACGCGCTGCTCGAGGTCGCCGGCCAGGGCGCCCGCCTCGAGATCACGCCGTCGCAGTACGAGTGCTACGTCGACGGCAAGCTCTCGACGCTGCTCGACGGCGGCTACGTCGTGACGACGCCGGGCAGCCACGAGCTCGAGATCAAGTCGCCCGGCTACCGCAGCACGCTGCGCGCGATCCGCGTCGACGAGCGGATGTACCAGCGCATCAAGATCGAACTCGCGCTCGAGGGACAGGGGCTGCTGCTCACCGGCTCGCCGGAGGGGGCGAAGATCTACCTCGACGACCAGTTCCAGGGCACGCTCGGGGAGGAGCCGCGGCGCGTGCGCGCCGAGCCGGGCGCCCACATGCTGCGCGTCGAGGCCGACGGCCGCCGTCCGTGGCAGGACGTCGTGCAGGTCGCGACCGACCGCTACCAGGAGCTCGTCGTCGAGCTCAAGCGCGAGGGACAGGGCGTCGTCGTCGTCCGCCCCGACGACCTCATTGCGCGCCAGGTCGAGGTGCAGATCCTTGTTGACGGCCAGCTGTAGGGTAGCGCGTTCGACGCGCCGGTCCGCATCGAGCCGGGCGACCATTTGATCGAGATCCGCGTCACCGGCTGCGAGACCAAGCTGATCCAGGTGCGCGTCGCCAAGGACGAGTACATCGAGATCAACCCCGGCCCGCGCCGCGACAACGGCGGCAAGCGCGGCAAGCAGGTGAAGTTCGAGACGACCGGCATCCGCGTCCACTCGCCCGACGGCATGGAGGGCGTGGCGGACGAGGACGTCGAGATCCTCGTGGACGGCGCGCTCGTCGGGTATGGCTTCGACACTTCGACCTCGATCGGCGGCGCGGCGACCGAGGTCACCGTCGTGGTGCGGGTGAAGGGCCACCGTCCATGGGAACAGCGCGTCCGGCTGAAGACGGGCTCGGTCATCGAGCTCCACCCGCGCTTCGAGCGCCATTGAGCCGGACACGGGTCGCGTTTGCGGCCGTCGCCGCCCTGGCGGCGGCCGCGTGCACGAGCGGCGTCGACGCAGGCGACGCGGCGATCGGCTTCTACCAGCGCCACCTCGGCTCGCAGTGGGCGTTCCACTGCGACTTCCAGCCGGGCTGCTCGAACTACGGCAAGCAGTCGGTCGACCTCTACGGCCTCGTGCCCGGCACGCTCATGACGGCCGACCGCCTCATGCGCGACCACAACCTCTGCCACTGGCGCTACGCCGCCGACGACCGCGGCCACCCGCTCGACCCGCCGCGGGAGAACGCGCTGTTCGGGCCGCGCGTCCCCGACGAGGAGGAGCAGGCGCAGGCGGACGCGCGCGCCACGGCGTGGGACGACGCCGACGCGCACGAGGCCCAAGAGAGGCCGCCGCTCGGCGCGGAGGTCTCCGACGACGCGCAGGTCGCGTTCGCCGACCGGCTCTTCTCCGAGCGCGAGTGGGAGCGCGCCCACGTCGAGTACGCCCGGCTGGTCTTCCACCGGCCGGCGACGCCGCACGCGCAGCACTGCCACCAGCGCGCGGCCGTCTGCCTCGCGCACCTCGGCCGGCGCGCCGCCGCGCTCGCCGAGGCCGACCGGATCGCGGCGGAGCGCCCGCGCGTCGAGACGCGCGCGCTCGTGCTGCGCGAGCTCGAGCAGCCCGTCTCGGCCTGGAAGGAGGCGGGCGGAGAAAAAGAGCGCGGCGAGGCGGGTGACCTGCTGACCGGGCTCCTCGCGCTCGAGGCGGACCAGACCGTCTCGGCGCGCGAGCGCTTCGGCCGCCTCGACCCGCCGCTGCGCGAGCCGCTGCTCGAGCGCGTCGCCGAGTACGAGGCGCTGCCGGGCAAGTCGCGCTGGCTCGCCGGCTCGCTCTCGGCCGTGCTGCCGGGCTCCGGCCAGCTCTACGCCGGCCGCCCCGAGGACGCGGCGGTCGCCTTCTTCACCAACGGCGTGCTGATCGGCGCGACCGCGTACGCCTGGCACCGCGACGAGCGCGTGACCGCCGGCGCGCTCGGCTTCGTCGCGTTCGGCTTCTACGTCGGCAACGTCTACGGCGGCGTGAACGCCGCGGCGCGGCACGACCGCGCGCTGCAGCAGGGCGTGCTCGGCCGCACGCGCTCGTGGCTCGGCGCCTCGAGCCTCTGGATCGGCGTCGTGCCGGAGAAGGACGGCGGCGCGCTGGCGATCGTGCTCGGCTTCTGAGCCGGGCGCGTCAGGCCTTCATCGCCTCGCTCGCCGCTTCGCGCAGCTTCTTCGCCTCGGCGTGGTCGGGGGCGAGGCGCAGCGCGATCTCGGCGTCGGCCACCGCCTCCTTCGGCCGCCCCGCCATGTGGTGCGACCAGCCGCGGTGGACGAACGGGAGCGCGTCGCCGGGGTGGAGCGCGATGAAACGGTCGAACGCGGCGAGCGACTCCTCGGTGCGTCCGAGCTGGCTGCACGAGAAGCCGAGCAGGTCGCACAGCACGTCCTCGCGCTCGGGCCGCAGATGGAGGAACTCGCGCGCCTTCTCGGCGAACGCGACCGCCTCGGCGTAGCGGCGCTGCTCGAAGCGCAGCCAGCCGAGCTCGAGGTAGTGCTCGGGCCGCGAGCGCGTGAGGCCGACCGCCTCCTGCAGGTCGCGCTCGCACCCCTCGAGGTCCTTCATGAGGCGGCGGATGTGGCCGCGCGCGATCAGGGCCCCGAAGTAGAGGTTGTGGTTCGGCGGCGTCTTGCTCACCTCGGCGAGCGCCTCGGCGAGCTTCCCTTCGCGCACCAGCTCCCACGCGCGCGGCTCGTGGTTGTGGAACCGATCGGCGTCGTCGAGGCGCGCCTCGCGCGAATGCGCCTTCACGTCCTGGACGCCCTTCGCCAGGCGCTCCTCGGCGTTGCTGCGCAGGCCGGCGATGCGATCGAGCCAGACCTGGCGGTTGCGGCGCAGTCCGGGCAGCACGCGCGCCGACTGAACCTCGAGCTTCTCGACGATCGTCCGCAGCTCGGCCGGCGGCAGCGTGAAGAGGCTGCAGTTCGCCGGGTCGATCACCGTGTTCACGAAGACCTCGAGGCCGAGCTTCTCCCCGAACAGGAGGTAGTCGCCGAACTCGTGCCAGTTCTGCGGCATGAGGCAGTAGGTGAGCGTGAGGCCGGTCTTCTTGCGACGCGTGTAGGCGAGGAAGCGCTGGAGGTTCTCCATGAGCTCCTCGAAGTTCGCGTTGACGCGGATCTTCTCGACCGTCTCCTTGGTGGCGCCGTCGATCGAGATCGAGAGCGAGACCGGCAGCTTCTCGAGGATGCGCTCGACGCGGGGGTTCCACTGCGTGCCGTTGGTCGTGACGTGGCACGGGGTCGACAGCCCGAGGTCGACCATCATCTCCATGACGCGGAAGCACTCCTGCGACAGGAACGGCTCGCCGCCGAGGAACTTCGCCATGCGCAGGTGCGGCAGGTACTTCTTCAGGTCCTCGAAGAACGGCTCGCCGCACACCTTGCGCAGCGCCGGCAGGTGGTCGCGGTTGGCGCGGATCGAGGAGGAGAGCTCGCCGTAGCACATCACGCACTCGAGGTTGCACGTGTTGCTGGCGGCGAACTCCATCATCATCGGCCACTGCGGCATCGCGTCGGGCGCCGGGAACTCCTCGAAGATGCGCGTATAGACGCCGTAGTGGTCGCCGCTCGCGATCTGCCACTCGCAGAACTCGCAGCCCGCCTCGAAGCGGTAGTCGGCGAGCGCCTTGCGCAGCACGCCGATGCGCGCGCCGTTCCAGATGTCGTCGAGGCGCTGTTCGGCGATGTTGCCGAGCACGAACGTCTGGTTCTTGCAGCACGCGATCACGTCGCCGAACGTGTTGAAGTACATCGAGACGAACGGCGCGTAGCAGCCGGAGCGGAAGCCCTTGTCGGCGAAGTCGCGCGTCGCGTCGTACGCCTGGCGGATCGCTGGGTCCATGATTCACCGTCGGAGAGGGGCGCGCAGGGCTAGCCGATCGTGCCGCTCACGTCCAGCGGAACACCCGGAGCGCGAGCAGGAACGAGCCGATCCCCCACGCCGCGAGGATCCCGAGCTCGAGCGGCAGCGCCGCGAGCGGCTTCCCGTCGAGGATCACCGCGCGCAGACCGTCGTTGAGCGCGGTGAGCGGCAGCGCCTTCACGAGCGGCCGCATCCAGTCGGGGAAGTTGCCGGCCGAGAAGAAGACGCCCGAGAGCAGGAACATCGGCAGCGTCACCAGGTTCATCAGCCCCGCCGCCGTCTGCGAGTTCTGCGCGCGCGACGAGATCAGCAGGCCGAGCCCGGCGAACGAGAGCGCCGACACCACGACCAGCGCGCACAGCGCGGCCCAGCTCCCGCGCGGCCAGAGGTGGAACGCGAGGATGCCGAACGCGACAAGGAAGGCCGCCTCGATCAGCGAGACGACGATGCGGAACAGCACGAACGAGAGCAGCAGGTCGCCGCGCCGCATCGGCGTCGCCGCGAAGCGCTTGAGCAGCTTGCGCGTCCGCATCAGCACCAGCGCCCAGCCCACCCCCCACACGCCGCCGCTCAGGAGGTTCATGCCGAGCAGGCCGGGCAGCAGGAAGTCGATGTAGCGCTGGCCCGCCGCCTCGACCTTCTCCTCGCTCGCGTCGAGCCGGTCGACACGGCCGCCGTCGCGCTCGAGCGCGTCGCGCACCGCGATCTGCGCCAGCCGCGAGCCGGGCCGCGTCGGATCGAGCGTGAAGCGCGGCGCCGGGCCGGCGTCGACGATCACCACCGCCTTGCCCTCGCGCAGCAGCGCGCGCGCCGCGTCGCCGTCCTCGATGCGCGCCTCCATCCCCTCGACGCGGTCGATCGCGCGCGCGGCGGCCTCGGCGTGCACGCCGCGGATCACGGCGACGACCTGCTTCTCCGGCGGCCGGTTGCGGAACGCCAGCCCGAGCGCGACGGCGAGCAGGATCGGGAAGCCGAACACCCAGAAGAGGACACCCGGCTCGCGCCACATCTCGCGCACGCGCACCAGCAGGAGTTGGACGATCGGGAGGTCGGCGACGCTCACGCCGGCTCCTCCGTCTCCGCGCGCGACCGGCGCCGGCCGCCGCGCCCGGCCTGCGCCGCCGCGCGCGCCTGCTCGGCGATCGCGTCCTCCTCGCCCATGCTCGTGCCGGTCAGCTCGACGAAGACGTCGTCGAGCGTGGCGGTGCGCGTGGTGAGCCGGCTCGCCCGCGCCGAGCGCTCGCGCAGCGCGTCGACCAGGAGCGGCAGCGTGGCGTGCATCTCCCGTACCGAGAGGCGGAAGCCGGCGCCGTCGGCGTGCACGCCGGCCACGCCCGGGATCGCGCAGAAGAACGAGGCGGGCAGCGCCGGCTCGCTCTCGACCTCGACGATCTCCTCGGCGCCGAGCCGCGCGATCAGCTCGCGCGGCGTCCCGAGCGCGATCACCTTCCCCTTGCGCATGATCGCGATGCGGTCGCAGAGCTTCTCCGCCTCCTCCATGTAGTGCGTGGTGAGGACGACGGTGCGCCCGCGCGAGCGCATGGCGCGGATGATCTCCCACAGCGAGCGGCGCGCGGTCGGGTCGAGGCCGGTGGTCGGCTCGTCGAGGAAGAAGAGCTCGGGGTCGGAGACGAGCGCGCACGCGATCGCGAGGCGCTGCTTCTGGCCGCCGGAGAGCTTCTGGACCCAGGCGTCCTTCTTGTCGGTCAGGTCGACCTGGGCCAGCGCGTCCGCGACCGCGATGCGGCGCGGATAGAAGCTGCGGAACAGGCGGACCGTCTCCTGCGCGCTCAGCTTGTCGTAGAGCTCCGTCTCCTGGAGCTGGATGCCGATGCGTGCGCGCAGCTCGGAGGCGTGCGCCTTCCAGGGCAGGCCGAGCAGCTCGACCTCGCCCGAGGTCGGGCGCTGCAGCCCCTCCAGGATCTCGATCGTCGTCGTCTTGCCAGCGCCGTTCGGGCCGAGCAATCCGAAACATTCTCCGACC
Organism: Planctomycetota bacterium; assembly: GCA_036732755.1. GTDB lineage: Bacteria > Planctomycetota > B15-G4 > B15-G4 > SIAN01 > DASRRB01. The sequence goes on along the minus strand of DAINBU010000157.1, from coordinate 2,086 downwards.
CGGACGTCGAGGTCGATCCCGTCGACGGCGACGAGGTCCTCGAAACGCTTGACGAGGGAGCGGACGCGGATCGCGGAGTCCATCCGGGACATGGTAAGCGACCGGGCGAGACGCTGGCGGCACTGCGCGTCCGCGCCTATCTTCTTGCGTCCGTTTCGAACCGCGCGTTGGGGCGGCGCGCCACGACGAGATCAGTGCCGCATGGAACCAGCCGTTCGCGCGCCCTACGACGCCGCCCGCCGGACGGACTCGAACAAGTTCCAGGCGGTCTGCTACGCGCCGTTCGTCTCGATGTTCTTCAACACGACGGGCAACGTCGTCGCCTGCTGCAAGAGCCATTCGCTGTCGCTCGGCAACGTCACGACCGAGCGGCTCGACGCCATCTGGAACGGCCCGCGCATCGCGGCCTTCCGCAAGATGGTCAAGGCCTACGTGCTGCCGACCGAATGCGGCTTCTGCTCGTGGCAGATCGCGAGCGGCGACTACGCCGGCGTCTTCACCCGCCATTTCGACCACTACGCCGCCGACGACTCGCGGGAGCTGTGGCCGAGGGTGATGGAATTCGCGATCAGCAACGAGTGCAACCTCGAGTGCGTGATGTGCTCGGGCGAGTGGTCGTCGCGCATCCGCGCCCGCCGCGAGCACCTCCCGCCCGTCCCGCACGTCTACGGCGAGGAATTCTTCGCCGACCTGAGGAAGTACCTGCCGCACCTGCACCGCGCCAAGTTCCTGGGCGGCGAGCCGTTCCTGATCGAGAGCAACTTCCGCATCTGGGACATGATGATCGAGGGCGGCCTCACGACGCCGTGCAACGTGACGACCAACGGCACGCAGTGGAACGCCCGCGTCGAGCGCGTCCTCGACAAGCTGCCGGTCTCGATCCTGGTCTCGATGGACGGCGCGACCAAGAAGACGCTCGAGTCGATCCGCGTCGGGACGAACTTCGAGGAACTGACCGCGAACGTGCACCGCTTCGTCGACTACACGCGCGCGCGCGGGACGACGTTCGAGTTCATCTACAGCCTCATGCGGATGAACTGGCGCGAGTTCCCCGACTTCCTGCGGATGGCCGAGTCGCTCGGCGTGCGCGCCGACACCAGCACGGTCGTCTACCCGCCGCAGTACAGCCTCTTCACGCTCCCGCCCGGCGAGCTGCTCGCGATCGCCGACGAGCTCGAGAAGCGCGACGGCGAGATGCGGAAGCACCTGAAGGTCAACCTCGCGACCTGGCGCGGGACGGTCGACAATCTGCGCAAGAACGCGACCGACGCGCAGAGCTCCGCTGCCAGCCACATCACGCAGGACACCGCGCCCGAGGCGACCTTCGGCGGCGTCGAGAATCCCGACTCCTACGCGCGCGCCACCGCGCTCGAGCGCGACGGCCGCCGCGAGGAGGCGATCACCGCGGCGCTGCTGACCACCAAGCGCGACGCCGGCTACTACCGCGCGCTGACGCTGGCGGGGCGGCTCCTGCGCGACTCCGGCCGCGTCGAGGAGTCGGAGACGCAGCTCGAGCGCGCCATCGCCGCCGCGCCCGCGCGCGTCGACGCCTACATCGAGCGCGGCTGGCTGCGCCACCGGCAGATGCGCACCGCCGAGGGGCTGGCCGACGTCGAGCACGCGCACAAGCTGCTCGGCGCGTCGCCGTCGCCCGACACCGAGCACTCGCTCTGCGCGCTGGCCGGGATCCTGCTCGTGACCTCCGGTCGCCCTGAAGAGGCGCGCGTCGCGGTCGACCGCCTGTTCGAGCTGCGGCCCGACGACCCGCTGTCGTACATGCGGCGCGGCTGGGTCTGGCACGCGGCCGGCCGGCCGGACGAGGCGCTCGCCGACGCTCTCGCGGCGCTCGCGCGCGACCCGCGGATGGCCCACGCGGCCGACCTCGAGCGCGCCGCCCGCCAGGCGCTGCAGTGGCAGACCACGAGCGAAGCCGACGCCAGGGAGCCGGCGGCGCCGAAGCTCGATGCGACACCGCTCTTGCCGACATAGAGCCCGATCAGCAACTTGCCGATCTCGAACAGCAGCGCGGTGAGCGCCGCGCCGATCCAGACGTCGCGCCAGGCGATCCTGGCCTGCGGCATCAGCT
>DAINBU010000156.1:0-10542 GCA_036732755.1 Planctomycetota bacterium | reverse complement strand
CGCTGGATGCGGGCGCCGAGGCTGCGCAGCCGCTCGTCGATCCGCTCGTAGCCGCGGTCGATGTGGTAGACGCGGTGGACCTCGGTCTCCCCGTCCGCGGTCAGCCCCGCCAGCACGAGCGCCGCCGAGCCGCGCAGGTCGGACGCCATCACCGGCGCGCCCGAGAGCTTGGCCACCCCCTCGATGATCGCGGTCGGCCCCTCCTTGCGGATGCGCGCGCCCATCCGGTGCAGCTCGGCGACGTGGATGAAGCGGTCGGGGTAGATGCGCTCGTGCACCATGCTGATGCCGTCGGCGCGCGTCAGCATCGCCATGATCTGGGCTTGGAGGTCGGTCGGGAATCCGGGGTACGGCAGCGTCGAGACGTCGATCGGACGGAAGCGGTCGGGCGCCTTCACCTGCAGCCAGTCGGCGCTCCAGTTCACGGTGACGCCCGCGGCGCGCAGCCGCTCGATCACGGCGAGCAGGTGCGGCGGATGACAGCCGCGCACGGTGACGTCGCCGCCGGTCGTCGCGCCGGCGATGGCGAAGGTGCCGGCCTCGATGCGATCGGGGATCACCTCGTGCTCGACTCCGCGCAGGCGCGTGACGCCGGTGATCGTGAGGCAGTGGCTGCCGATCCCCTCGATCTTCGCGCCCATCTTCTCGAGCATGCGGCAGAGGTCGACGACCTCGGGCTCCTGCGCCGCGTTCTCGAGGACGGTGACGCCCTCCGCCATCACCGCCGCCATCACGACGTTGCCGGTGCCGAGCACGGTCGAGCCGGCGCTCGAACCGAGGAAGATCGTCGCGCCGCGCAGCGGGTGCGCCTCGGCCTCGACGTAGCCGCCGCGCACGTCGATCTTCGCGCCGAGCGCCTCCATGCCGCGCAGGTGCAGGTCGATGGGACGCACGCCGATCACGCAGCCGCCGGGCAGCGAGACGCGCGCGCGCTGGCGCTTCGCGAGCAGCGGCCCCAAGACGCAGATGCTCGCCCGCATCGTCCGGACCAGCTCGTAGGGCGCGGTGACGAGGTCCTCGTTCGTGACCTTGATGCGCAGCGTGCCGGCCTTCTCGTCGTGCACGACGCGCGCGCCGAGCGCCTGCAGGATGCGGATCTGCGACGTGACGTCGCGCAGCCGCGGCACGCGCCGGACCACGACCTCCTCGTCGGTGAGCAGCGCGGCCGCCATGATCGGCAGCACGGAGTTCTTGGCGCCGCCGATCTGCACGTCGCCGACGAGGCGACGCCCGCCCTAAATGACAAAGCGTTCCACAATACCCCCTCCCCACCGGCCCCCAGCGAACGCCACGGCCGCCAAGCCGCCCGCCCGCCTCGCGCTCCGGACGCGACGCCTTCGTCAGGCGCCGAGCTCGCGGTCGATCCGCTCCCGCCAGAGCCGGATCCACGGACCGCGCGTCCTCGCGTCGGCCTCGGCGTCGAACTGCACGTCGAAGCCGGTCAGCGACATTAGCACCTCGTCCGCCTCGCCACGCACGTCGACGTCCTCGTGATCGAGGAGGTGGACGATCGAGGGCGCCACCGACCGGTCGCCGAGCAGCGCCAGCGCGTGCAGCGCCGACTCGAGCGCGACGCGCGGCAGGTTCGGGAGTTCCCTCGCCAGGCGCGCGGCGACGTCGGGCTCGGGCGGGTCGGCGAGCAGGCGCGCCACCGCATAGAGCGGCGTGCGCCGGTTGGCGCGGGCGAGGGCGACGACGAACTCGGCGATCGGGATCGTCCCGGCCGCGGCGAGGGTGCGCAGCACCTGCAGCGCGAAGGCCTTCTGCCGCGGCGTGCCGGCGGCGAGGGCGTCGGTGACCCGTGCGAGCGTGGCCTTAGGGTCGCGCTGCAGCTCGTCGGGGTCGGCCCCGAATAGGGTCGGGTCGACCTCGTACTTGGGCTCGACGTCGCCGCGCGGGCCGATCACGCGGATCGTCGCGCCGTCGCGCTCGAACTCGACCGTCGGGAGGAGGGCCGACTCAATCTGCTCGGCGAGGGCGAGCGGGACCTCGAGCGCGCCGTCGACCCGCCGGACCGGGACGCGGGCGCCCGAGAGCGACGCCTCGAGGCCGGCGAGCCACCCGGCGGGCCCCTCGACGCGGAGCATGCGCTCGCTCTCCTCCTGCGCGCGCCGCTGCTCGAAGGCCATGAGGTCTTCGACCAGTTCGACCGCGCAGTCGGCGCAGCGCTTCGCCGACGCCATGTACTCGTTGCGGCACTTCGGGCACCAGGGCATGGCGGCTCGCTCGGAAACGGGGTGGGACGAGGCGCGAGAAAGTAGCGCGGCGCGCCGACGCGCGCGTCGGCGGCGGCCCGGTCGCTTGACTGCGGTGCGCCTGCCGTTACCTTGATCGGGTTCCGGCCCGGCGGCCACTTCGCGCGCACGCATCCGCCGCCGGCTCCCGCCGCCCGACCGCGCGCCGCCGTCCGTCCACTGGAGACGATGCATGACCGGAATCGACGACGCCCAGAGCCTCGCCGTGCAGGGTGTGAGCACCATCGAGGAGCTCGAGGCGGCGCACACGCGCGTGCTCGGCGACCAGGAGTTCTATCGCGCCTTCGAGAGCAAGTTCTACGAGGCGGTCCCGTCCGAGCCGGCCGACGACGCGGCGCGCCTCAAGGCGGGGCTCGGCCGCTTCATGCTCGGGCAGGAGTCGCGCGCGATCGACCTGCTCGCGCAGGCGAAGGGCGAGCTCGCGACGTTCGTCCGCGCCAAGGTCTGGCTCGGGCGCGGCGATCCGGTGCGCTCGATCAAGGAGGTCCGCCCGATTGTCGAGAAGCGCGCGAACTGCCTGCCGGCGCGCCTCGTCCTCGCCGAGGCGCTCGCGCAGGTCGGCGACACGGCCGGCCTCGAGAAGGAGTCGAAGGAGATCCAGAAGAGCCACGGCGACTCGGTCCACGCGACGTACGTCCAGGGGCTCGTGAAGGAGTCCGAGGGCGAGTACGACCAGGCGGTGCGGCTGTGGCAGCAGACGCTCGCCGTCGAGCCGGGCCACGTCGGAGCGCTGTTCAGGCTGGCCTACCACGAGTCGCTGCGCGGCGATTCCGAGACCGCGATCGAGCTCTACGAGCGCCTCTGCAACGCCAAGACGGCGCCGATCGGCGCGCTGCTCAACCTCGGCCTCCTCTTCGAGGACGACGAAGACTTCCAGCTGGCGCAGAACTGCTTCCAGAAGATCATCGACTTCGACCCGAACCACCCGCGCGCGCGGCTCTACCTCGCCGACGTGAGCGCGAGCGCCGGCCAGTACTACGACGAGGAGAAGAAGCGCAACGAGGACAAGCACGCCGCGGTGCTCGGCATCCCGGTCACCGACTTCGAGCTGTCGGTGCGCGCGCGCAACTGCCTCGCGAACATGAACGTCCGCACGCTCGGCGACCTGATCTCGCTTTCCGAGCAGGACCTGCTGGCCTACAAGAACTTCGGCGAGACCTCGCTCACCGAGATCAAGCAGATCCTGGTGCAGAAGGGGCTGCGCCTCGGGATGGGGACGCCCAAGCCCGACCTCGGCGCGCGCGTCGCCGAGCCGGTCGACCGCGCGCAGGTGATCTACAAGCCGGTGAACGAGCTCGACCTCTCGGTCCGCTCGCGGCGCGCGCTCGACACGCTGGGCGTGCGCTCGGTCGGCGAGCTCGCGGCGCTCTCCGAGAACCAGCTGCTCGCCTGCAAGAACTTCGGCCAGACCTCGCTGCAGGAGATCAAGAAGAAGCTCGAGAGCTACGGCCTCTCGCTGCGCGCCGAGTGACCGCGGCGCCGGAGCCCCGCCCTTGTTCGAGTACCTGTCGGGCGAGCTCGTCCGCAAGTCGCCGGGCGAGGCGGTGGTCGAGTGCGCCGGCGTCGCCTACCTCGCCGCGATCTCGCTCAAGAGCTTCGAGGCGCTCCCCGCCGGCGGCCGGATCCGCCTGCTCGTGCACTGCCACGTGTCGGAGGCGGGGACGCGGCTCTTCGGCTTCTCCGCCGAAGGCGAGCGGCGCATGTTCCGGACGCTGCTCGGCGTGCGCGGCGTCGGGCCGGCGCTCGCGCTCACGCTGCTCTCGCACGAGACCCCCGAGTCGCTCGCGGCGCGCATCCGCGCCGGCGACGTGAAGGGTCTGACGCGGATCAAGGGCATCGGGACGAAGACGGCGGAGCGGCTCGTCCTCGAGCTCAAGGACCGGCTCGACCACGTCGCCGGCGCACCGGCCGCGCCGGAGCACGAGCAGCTGCTCGCCCAGGCGCTGCGCAGCCTCGGCCTCGGGGACCACGAGGCGGAGCAGCGCGCACGCGCGGTCGCCCAGACGGCCGCGGGAGAGACGCGGCTCGAGGTGCTGCTGCGGCTCGCCCTGAAGCGGGCCTCGAGTTCCCGCCCCGCCTGAGCCGATCGACTCCTCGGGAAGCTTAGGTTCCCGGGAGCGGCTCGTGCGCGACTACTGCATCCGTCACCACGCGCGTCTGCGCCGCATTTATGGTCGCCCGGCCGGCGCGACGCCTCCGGCGCGACCGCTTCCCGCTGGGAGCGCCGCCGACCGTCGCGCGTAAGATCGCTGTTTTCGCTTCCTCGCGACGGACCCCCCGACATGCGCTGGATCCTCGAGCTCGCCCTCGGCGCCGGATGGCTCGTCGCCGTTTCGGCCGGTGCTGCCGCGCAGGATCCCGCCCCGGCCGCCGCCCCCTCCGACCCGGCGGCGAAGCCCGAAGGCGAGGCGCCGCCGGACCAGGGGACGAAGCCGGGCGGGCTGCTCGGCATCGCGGAGCGCGAGGCGGCGCGCTCGGCGAAGGTCCTGCGCGACCGCATCCTCGCTTCGCTGCGCAACTGGACGCAGAAGCACGACCTCGAGGCCGACCGCGGCCGCGAGATCCTCCTCTCGGTCGTGAACTGCGGGCCCGACGCGGTGCCGGTCCTGCTCTCGTTCGTGCGGGCGGCGGTGGCGGCGAAGGGAGAGGCTGCGATCGTCCAGCCGGCCGCGCGCGCGCTCGCCGGCCTGTTCGATCGCACCAAGAACCCGCAGATCCTGCACGACCTCACCGAGGCGGTGAAGGACGCTCCCGCCCCGATCCGCGTCGACGTGCTCATCGCTCTCGAGTCGATCGACCACAAGATCGTCTACGACTTCGCCTGCCCGCAGCTCGGCGACGAGAGCGTCAGCGTGCGCGGCGCCGCGGTGCGCGCGCTCGGGAAGCAGAAGTCGCACGCCGCCGAGGTGGCGAAGCTGTTGCGCGCGCACCTGCAGACCGACAAGGCGGTCTGGATCGAGTCGCTGCGCGCTCTGTACGGGCTCGGCGACAAGTCGAGCGTCGACCTCGCGCAGTCGAAGCTCGCCACCAGCCAGGACGCGCAGCTCGTCGCGGTGGCGCTGCGCACGGTCGCGGACTTCGGGGGGAAGGCGGCACTCGCGCCGCTCGATTCGCTCCTCGACGCGAACCGTCCGACGAGCTTCGACGACACGCTCCTCAAGGTCGTGGTCGACGCCGTGGCGAAGATCGGCCTGCGCGAGATCGACGCGAAACGGCGCGCCGAGGAGATCCTCGTCGCCTGCATGAAGAACCATTCGAACGTGAACGTGCGCGACCGCGCCCTCTGGACGCTCGGCCCCTACCAGAACGCGGAGGCGTTGAAGCGGCTCGAGGAGCCGATGCAGAAGGACATCGACGCCAACCGGCGCTCGAACCCGGCGCGCTCGAACCTCACCAACTTCATCCAGCTGGCCGAATCGCGCCTGCAGTTCGAGGCGTGGACGAAGGCGATCGAAGCTCTGAAGAAGGCGCGCGAGGAGGACGACAAGCAGTTCCGCGCGACCTGGATCGAGAGCCTGACCGCGGTCGCGCTGTGCGGGAGCGACAAGTTCGACCAGGCCCGCAAGATCCTCGAAAAGCTCAGCGTCGAGGAGCGCGTCAAGCTGCTCGCCTCCTATCCCGTCCTCGAGAAGATGGCGAGGGACCCGAAGTACCGCGACCTGTTCATCGAGAAGTGAGCGCCGCGCGCCGCCGTCCCGGCTCGCGGCCGCTCGCTACCGAGAGGAAGCGGCTGCGGAGGGGGACGTCGCGCGCGACGCCGGGAGCGCGCTCGGAATCGGGTTTGCACCGGGGCGCGCTCCCCGACGGCCGTCCGGAGCTCTGCAGAACTTGACCGGGTCCTCCCTCTCGATCGCCCGCCTCGTCGCCGGTCCCGGCGCCGACCCGGTCCTCGATCATCTCGATCTCGAGGTGGTGGCGGGTCGGCGCGCCGCGCTCCTCGGCCCGAGCGGCAGCGGCAAGACGACTCTGCTCAAGTGCGTCGCCGGGCTGCTCGCGCCGCGCGCCGGCGCGATCTCGATCGCCGGACGCGTCGTCGCCGACGCGAAGACGGCGGTCGCGCCGTCGCGGCGCGGCGTCGCGATGGTCTTCCAGAGCTACGCGCTCTGGCCCCACCTCACTGCGCGCGAGCACGTGCGGCTCGTCGCGCGCGACGAGCGGTCGGCGGACGAGTGGCTCGAGCGCGCCCGCATCCCCCACCTCGCGGCGCGGACGCCGGGCCGGCTCTCGGGCGGCGAGCAGGCGCGGCTCGCGCTGGCGCGGGCGTTCGCGTCGGCGGCCCCGCTCCTCCTGCTCGACGAGCCGCTGCGCAACCTCGATCCGCCGCTCGCGGCCGAGCTGCGCCGCGAAATCCGGCGCTGGCTCGAGGAGACCGGGGCGACGCTGCTGCTCGTGACGCACGAACTGCGCGAGGCGCGGGCGCTCTGCGAGGAGGCGCACGTCCTGCACGGTGGACGCATCCTGGCGTCGGGGAATCCCTCCGAATGGGAGCGGTCGCCGCCGTCGGACGAGGTTGCGCGGCTCCTCGGCATCGCGCCCGAAGAGCCGGCGGGACGGGTCCGATGAACCGGACGCGCCTCGTCGCCGCGCTCGTGCTCGCCGCCGCCTTCGTCGGCGGCCTGGTCCTGCTCGAGCGGTCGGGGCCCGAAGAGGCCTCGGCACAGGCCGCCTCGATCGACCTCGAGACGTCCGCCACCTGCGCTCCCTGCCACCAGGCGGAGTGGAAGGAGTGGGAGGAGAGCATGCACGCGCAGGCGTTCACCGACCCGCTCGTGCTCGCCAGCAACCAGAGCAACAACTTCCGCAGGCTCGACTGCATCCCGTGCCATGCGCCGGCGCCGGTCTTCGAACACGGCATCGGGAAGCTCGAGCGCGTCGTCGAGCGCGTCACCCACCGCGAGCACGGCGTCGACTGCCTCTCCTGCCACCGCGCCTACGACCACGTGGTCGGGCCCGAGCACCTCGCGCCGTCGAGCGCGAACGCCGCGTGCCGGCCCGCCGGCCAGGCCGAGATGCGCTCGCCCGCGGTCTGCGCGCCGTGCCACAACCAGCACAACACCGTCGACCAGTGGGAGCTCTCGACCTTCGCCAAAGCGGGCGTCGGTTGCGTCGACTGCCACATGCCCGTCGTCGAGCGCAAGTGCGCCGACGGGACGACGCGGAGCGGTCGCTCGCACCGCATGACCGGCGGCCACGACGTCGCGACGCTCACCAAGGCATACGAGCTCCGGACCGAGGTCAAGACGGACGAGGGCGCCGGCCGGACGCTCGTCGTCTCGGTGTCGAACACCGGCGCGGGGCACAACTTCCCCGCGGACGCGCGCCACAGGGCGCTCGATGTCATCGTCACTCTGATCCAGGCCGACGGCGTGCAGGTGCCGGCGCGCGAGGCGCGGCCGTACGGGCGCGAGCGCGGCACGGCGCGCCGCCGCTTCCGCAATCCCTACCGCGAGGAGACCGAACGGCTCGACAACGCGCAGAAGTGGGGACGGGAGAACACGCAGATCGTCGCGGGCGAGACGCTTTCGCTCGAGGTTCCCTTCGAGGCGGGGAGCGTCACCGAGGCGCGCGTGGAGCTGATCTACAAGCTGACGCCGATCATGCTCGACGACGAGGGAGTCCGGCTGCATGACGAGCGCGTCAAGCTCTAGGCGTCGCGCGGTCGGCGGCGCGCTCGCGGGAGCGGTCGTGCTCGCCGCGCTGGCGTGCCAGCGCGAAGCGAAGCGCCCGCCTCCGGCGGCCGCGGTCGACCGCGACGCTCGCCCCTACACGCCGTGGCACCGCCGCGACGAGCCGATGCCGTTCCCGGCGATCGAGTGGTACTGGCAGGACCTCCTCGCCGTCGCGCCCGCGCCGGAGCCGCTTCCCGCCGATGCCGACGCGGCGCAGCGCATCGGCGCCGCGTTCGAGCGCGTCGCGCAGATCGATCCGATCCGCACGGAAGAGGAACTGCCGGCGCTGGTCGAGGACGCGCGGCGCGACCCCGCCGCGCTGCTCGCCGGCCTCGACGACGCGCGCGCCGAGGTCCGCTTCGCCGCCGCGCGCACGATGCTCCGGCTGATGACCGCGTCCGATCGGTGCGTCCCGCAGCGCCTCGTCGCCGCCGCCGGCGCCCACCTGCGCGACGCCTCCGACGAAGTGGCGCTGATCCACCTCGAGACGATCGCCCGGTCGGGCTTCGCGTGGACGCAGCCGCTGCTGCTGAAGGTCTTCGGGAAGGTCGACAACCACCGCCTGACGGTCCTGCGCATCCGCGCCGCGGCGAAGCTCGTCGAGGCGCGCTGCTACGGCGGCGTCCCGCTCCTGATCAAGGCGCTGAAGGAGCAGACGTCGCTCCAGGACGACGTGAACCGCGAATGGGACGCGTCGCTGCAGACGGCGTGGTGGAAGGAGGAGGCGATCGACGGGATCGCCGCCGCGTCCGGCGGGGACCGCTTCGGCCACTCGCCCGACGCCTCGGACGCCGACCAGGTCGCGAGCGTGCGCCGCATCGAGCAGTGGTGGGCCGGACAGCACGAGGCGCTCTGGTCGGCCGCGCCGCTGCTCGACGATCCCGCCCTCGTCGAGCGGATCGAGACGCTGATCCTCGCCTTCGGGACCTTCCAGATCCGCAACGTCGACAACGCCGGCTTCATCCTCGCGGGACTGGGACCGAAGGTCGCACCGCGGCTCTTCGAGGCGCTGCACGGTTCGAGCTTCATGATCCGCCGCCACGTGCTCGCGGTGCTCGCCGAGCTCGTGCAGCTGGTCCCGGCCGCCGAGCGCGCGCGTTACGTCGACGAGGTGAAGTCCGGGTTATCCGACCCTGACGTCGCGATCCGCGTGCGCTCACTCGAGGTCATCGGGAACAGCCGTCTCGAGCTGGCGCTCCCGATCGTGGAGAAGGCACTCACTCCCGGGGAGGACGGGGTGGCGGAGACGGCCTTGCGCCTCCTCGCGACCTGGCGGACTCCTCGGGCACGGTCGGTGCTAGAACACTTCGCGGCATCGCTTGCACACGACCATCCGCTCCGGATCCCGGCCGAAGCGGCGCGGCTCGCGGCGGGCGACCTCGAGGGACTGGATCGGTATCTCCAACTCCTCGGCCCGGAAAAGACACCCGACGCGCGCGCACAGCTCTACCTGAGCTGGATCCTGGACAACGACGGGCTCGCTGACGCGAAGACCCCGGAGGATCGGCGGCGCGCGCTGCAACGCATCGAGACCGAGATTCGTAACCGAGCAAAGCAGTGAGTCGCGCGGATCTTCCGCGGCGACGAACTGCGGGAGATCCGAGTCATGGCGACCTTCCGACCGATGACGGTGGTGTGGCTGATCGTGGCGAGCGGCGCCGCGCTCGCCGCCGCTCCGGCGGACGGGAAAGGCGGGGGGCGAAGCGTCGCTCCGGTCGCGCCCGCCGGTTCGAGCCGCGGTGGTTCGACGTTCGCACCGCGCGGCGGCTCCGCACCTCAGGTCCGCAACAGCGCGCCATCCGTTAGGACTTCCGCGCCATCCGTCAGGAATTCCGCGCCGGCCGTCCGGAACTCCGCTCCGCAGATTCGCAACACCGCGCCGCCCGCCGCCCGCGCGCCGTCCACTTCGCCGCGCATGTCGCCCGCGGCTGCGACGCCGCGCGCGTCACAGCACGTCAGTCGTGAGACGCGCACGCTTCCGCCCGCGACGCGGACCGCACCGGCGACCCGCACGCAGGCCGGCCGAAGCGGCCCCGAGCGGACGCTCCCGCCTCAAGGAGCTCCTTCGACCGGCAACCGCAGCCGCAACGATCCGACGACGACCACCGCTCCAGGGACGTCGCCCCGCTCGTCGCACTCGCTCGATCGCCCGCAGCAACGCGCCACCGAAGGTGTCGCGCGCACGCCCGTGCAGCGCGCTCCCGCGAACGGATCGTGGCGCGCGGAGCGGACGCAGTCGATGGTCGGCCGCGATTCGGGCCTGCGGATGCGGACTCCCGGCGAGGGGATGGCCTCGATCCCCGAACGCCGCACGACGAGCGGCAATCGAGTCGTCGGCGCCCCGTCCACGTCTCCTCGCATCACGCCGAAAATCGACCGCCTGCCGCGCACGCTCCCGGTCACGCACGCGAACGGTCGCGGTGACCTCATCGCGCCGAACAACGGACGCACTGCGATCGACCCGGTCACTTCGACCACGACCGTCCAGACGGCGCACGCCGCCGTCGACGTGAACTTCTTCTACGCGGACCCGTGCAATCGCCACTGCACCTGGAGCGGCTGGGGCGGCTGCTCGTTCGGCTACGTCTTCTGCAACAGCTGGCTCTACTGCTACTGGC
>DAINBU010000155.1:2880-10579 GCA_036732755.1 Planctomycetota bacterium | reverse complement strand
GTTCGTGCAGGACGCGGTGAAGGACCTGCTCGCCCTGATCGGCGAGCTCGGCGCCGTGCGCCGCGCCGTCCTCGAGCACGCGCCGGCGGAAGCGCCCGCGCGCGCCGCGGCCGCCGCCGAGGAGTCGCTCGACCTGCCCTATCTCGTGGAGAACCTCCCCAAGGCGCTGGCGCGCGCGCTCGACGGCCTCGGTCGCGTCGCCACCATCGCGCGCTCGATGAAGGAGTTCACCCACCCCGACCCGAAGGAGAAGGCGCTCGTCGACCTGAACGCATCGATCCAGAGCACGCTCACGATCGCGCGCAACGAGTACAAGTACGTCGCCGACGTGGAGACCGACCTCGGTGCGATCCCGCCCGTCATGGGCCACGCCGGCGAGCTGAACCAGGCGCTGCTCAACCTCGTCGTCAACGCCGCGCACGCGATCGCCGACGCGGTGCGCGGCAGCGGCCGCAAGGGGCGCATCCGGGTGCGCACGCGCGCCGACGGCGACGCGGTCGTGATCTCGATTTCCGACGACGGCACCGGCATCCCCGACGAGGTGCGCGACCGCGTCTTCGAGCCGTTCTTCACCACCAAGGAGGTCGGGCGCGGGACCGGCCAGGGGCTCGCGATCGCGCGCTCCGTCGTGGTCGGGAAGCACGGCGGCGAGCTCACCTTCGACACGGCGACGGGCCGCGGCACGACCTTCTTCGTGCGCCTGCCGGTCCAGCGGGTGGTCGCGCCGCTGGCGGAGGCGCTGCCGTGAGCCTGCAGCGGATCCTCTTCGTCGACGACGAGCCGAACGTCCTCGACGGGCTGCAGAACCTGCTGCGCAAGGAGCGCCGGCGCTGGGAGATGGTCTTCGCGCACGGCGGCGAGGCGGCGCTCGCCGAGATCGAGCAGGCGCCCTTCGACGTCGTCGTCTCCGACATGCGCATGCCGGGCCTCGACGGCGCCCAGCTGCTGCAGCGCGTGAAGGACCTCCACCCCGGCACCGCGCGCATCGTGCTCTCGGGCCACGCCGAGCACGAGGCGTCCGTGCGCGCGCTCGCGGTCGCCCACCGCTTCCTCGCCAAGCCGTGCGACGCCGACTCGCTGCGCGTCGTGATCGAGCGCACGCTGCAGCTGCGCGCGCTCCTCTCCGACGACGCGGTCCGCAAGGTGATCGGCCGCCTCGACAACCTCCCGTCGATCCCGCGCACCTACCAGGAGCTGATGCGCGCGACCGCCGACCCCGATGCGAGCATCGGGGACATCGGGCGCATCGTCGAGAAGGACGCCGCGATGTCGGTGAAGGTGCTGCAGATCGTCAACTCGGCCTACTTCGGCCTCGCGCAGAAGATGACCTCGATCCAGCGCGCCGTCGTCTACCTCGGGATCGAGCTCTTGAAGGGGCTTACGCTGGTCGCGCACGTCTTCTCGTCGCTCGAGAAGGCGGCGGTGGTCGGCTTCTCGCTCGACCGCTTCCAGGCCCACTCGCTGCTCTGCGCGCGGCTCGCGAAGGCGTTCCTGAAGGACTCGCCGCGCGCCGAGGACGCCTTCACCGCCGGCCTCGTCCACGACATCGGCAAGCTGATCATCGCGAAGAACCTCACCCGGCAGTTCCACGAGGTGGTCGACGAGGTGCGCCGCTCCGACCCGCGGCAGCCGCTGCACGCGGTCGAACGCGCGCACATCGGGATGTCGCACGGGGAGCTCGGCGCCTACCTGCTCGGCGTGTGGGGGCTGCCGGCGCCGGTCGTCGAAGCCGCCGCGTTCCACCACTTCCCCGGCGCCGTCTCGCAGGGGCCGTGCGAGGTGCTCGCGGCGGTGCACGTCGCCGACGCGCTGCTCGACTCGTCGTGCAGCGGCGAGGGCGACCTGCCGAGCGACGAGCGGCTCGACCTCGCGTTCCTCGAGCGCGCCGGCTTCGCAGCGCGGCTGCCGGAGTTCCGGGCGATCGCCGCGGCCGAGCGTGCGAAGCTCGAGGTCGAGGTGTAGCGCTCCGCCGCGGCGGAGACGACGCCATGGACGCGACTGCGACGCGCGCGCGCATCCTGTGCGTCGACGACGAGGCGAACGTCCTCGCCGGGCTCTCCGTCCACCTGCACCGCCGCTACGACGTCGTGACCGCGACGAGCGGCGCGGCGGGGCTGGCGACGTTGGGTCGCGAACCGGCCATCTCGATCGTCGTCTCCGACATGCGCATGCCGGGCATGAGCGGGGCGGAGTTCCTCGCGAAAGCACGCCAACTGCGGCCCGACGCGGTGCGCCTGCTGCTGACCGGCCACCTCGACCTCGACGCGGCGATCGCGGCGGTGAACGAGGGGCAGGTGTTCCGCTTCCTCACCAAGCCGTGCCCGCCGGCGACGCTGCTCGCCGCGCTGGCCGCGGCCTCCGAGCAGCACCGCCTCGTCACCGCCGAGCGCGTCCTGCTCGAGCAGACGCTGCGCGGCAGCATCCAGACGCTGGTCGACGTGCTCGCGATCACCAACCCCGCCGCGTTCGGACGCGCGACGCGCATCCAGCAGCACGCGAGCGAGATCGCGGTCCAGCTCGGCATGGAGGAGCGCTGGCAGCTCGAGGTGGCGGCGCTGCTCTCGCAGCTCGGCTGCATCACGCTGCCGGCCGACACCGCCGAGCGCGCCTGCTACGGCCAGCCGCTCTCCGAGGCCGAGCAGGCGATGGTCGCCCACGTGCCGGCCGTGACCGAGCAGCTCCTCGCGAACATCCCGCGCCTCGAGCCGGTGCGCGAGATCCTCGCCGCGTATCCGCGGTCGTTCCGCGCCGACGTCCCGCCCGACGACCCGCGCAAGGCGGCGCTCCAGCGCGCCGCCCACGTGCTGCGCGTGGCGGTCGACTTCGACCTGCTCGAGTCGCAGGGCCACGACTCCGCGATCGCGGTCGACACGCTGCGCGGGCGCCACGACCACTACGACCCGGCGGTGGTGGCCGCGCTCGTCGCGCTGCGCGCCGCGGCCACGCGCCGCAAGCACGTGCGCGAAGTCCCGATCGCGGCGGTCGGCCTCGGGATGGTCTTCGCCGAGGACGTCCGGCTCGCGAGCGGCACGCTGCTGGTCGCGCGCGGCTACGAGGTGACGCAGGGCTTCCTCGAGCGCATCCGCAACTTCTCGCCGGGGACGGTGAAGGAGCCGGTGCGCGTCGTCCTCTCGACCGGCCTCGCGCCGATCGTCGCGCCGGCTCTGGCTCCGGCGCCCGCGCCCAGGCCGGAGGGCGTGCGATGAAGGAGTCGGTGCTCTTCGTCGACGACGACCCGCAGATGCTCGACGCGCTGCGCGACAGCCTGCGGCGCGAGCCCTACGAGGTCGTCACGGCCGGCTCCGCGGCGGAGGGGCTCGCGATCCTCGCGAGCCGCCCGATCGACGTCGTCGTATCCGACGAGCGCATGCCCGGTATGACCGGGTCGGCCTTCCTGGCCGAGGTCCGCCGCAAGCACGCGCGCACGATCCGCATCATCCTGACCGGCCAGGCGAGCCTCGACGGCGCGATCCGCGCCATCAACGACGGCGAGATCTACCGCTTCCTCGTCAAGCCGTGCGCCCCGTTGCAGGTCGCGCGCACCGTCCGCGACGCGCTCCTGCTGCGCGGCCTCGCGCGCGAGGGGGTGCCGGCGGCGCTGCGCGACGCCGCCGACCGCCGCCGCCGCGCCCCGCCCGACGCCTGAGTCGCGCCGGGTGCGGCAACGACCGCGACGGCTCCCTGCGGCGGGGATAGTCTGCGACCTCCCTTCTCGCGGAGAGTCGTCATGAGAAGCGGTCAGCGCGTGAGCCGGCGGCAGTTCTTCGGTCGCGTGGGGTGCGGGATCGGCGGAGCCGCGCTCGGCAGCGTGCTGCTCGACCGGCTCGGATTCGGTGAGGCGCTCGCCGCCTTCGCTCCGCGCGGCGAGCGGCTGCACTTCGGCGCGCTCGACCCGCTGGTCGACCTGATGCAGGAGACCCCGGCCGACGAGCTCGTGGCGCAATTGATCGCCAGGCTGCGCACGGGCGTCACGACCTCGCAGCTGATCGGCGCCGCGGCGCTCGCCAACGCGCGCGCGCTCGGCGGCACCCACTACAACGGCTACCACGCGCTGATGGCGATGGCGCCGAGCGCGGAGATGGGGGAGCAGATGGCGCCGCCGCTCGGCGCGCTGCCGGTCCTGAAGGTCGTCCATCGCAGCGCCCGCTTCGTGCGGGACGCGGGGCGGACGCACGAGGACGCGCTCGCGCCGCTGCCGCCGGACGCGGCCGCCGACGGGAGCGGGCTCGTCGACGCGATGCACGCGCTCGAGGTGCCGGCGGCGAAGGCGCGCCTCGCGGCCTCGCTCGCGCAGTCGCGCGCGGCCGCCTTCGACCGCGTGCAGGAGGTGGTCCGCGAGGACGGCAACGTCCACCGCGTCGTCCTCTCGTGGCGCGCCGTCGACCTCCTGCGCTTCACCGGCGAGCAGCACGCGCTCACGCTGCTGCGGCAGTCGGTGCGCTACTGCATCGAGGACGACGGCCGGCGCGCCCACGACGGGCGCGCGGCGCCGCCGATCGGAACGGTGGTGCGCGAGCTCATGGAGCGCCACGGCTTCGCGAAGCGCGCCGCGGGCACGAAGGCGCTCGACGACGCGCAGCTCGAGAAGCTCGCCGAGACGATCTACGCGGGCGACGGCAAGACGGCGGCCGAGGCAGTCGCGGCCGCGCTCGTCGACGGCTTCGATCCGGAGCAGGTCGGCGCCGCGCTGCCGCTCGCGGCGGCGCGTCTCGTCCTGTGCGATCCGGGGCAGACGAAGGAGTCGCCGGGCAAGCCGCAGGGCAGCGTGCACGGCGCGTCGGTCGGCGTGCACGCTTCCGACTCCGCGAACGCGTGGCGCCACATTGCACGCACCGCTGCGCAAGGCGGCAGCGGCGGTACGCAGCACGCGAGCCTGCTCGCCGGCGCGTTCCACACGGCGGGGCAGTCGAAGCAGGTCGGCGCGCAGCCGATCGACGCCTCCGCCGCCCCGTGCGTCCTGAAGGAGCCGGCTGAGCTGCTGCGCGAGCTCGAGGGGAAGATGCGCGAGCGCGACCAGGTCGCCGCGATGGTCGCCGCGCGCCGCTTCTGCGAGCTCGGGCACCCCTCCGCCGACCTCTTCGCGCTGTTGCTTCGCTACGCGGTCAGCGAGGACGGCGCGCTCCACAACGAGAAGTTCTTCCGCACGATCCAGGAGGAGCACGCGGCGGCCCGGCCGGCGCACCGCGCGCGCCTCGTCGCCGCGCTGACGCGCGTCGTGACCAGCAGCTGCGGCTTCCCGGCGCCCGGCTGCGCCGAGGCAGCGAAGCTCCTCTCCGCGTGACGCCGGCGGCGCGCGGCGTCGCTCAGCCGCCGAGCACCGGCGGCGGCGCGCCGCGCGGCGCCAGGGCGCAGCCCTCGTCGCGGACGCGCTCGGCGATCTCGGCGAGGTGGTCGTCGAGGTAGTGGAGCACGGTCTCCGACGGGACGCCGCGCTTGCTGAAGCGGCCGATCTCTCCCCTCGCGACGTCGGTCGTCGCGCCGCCCACGAGCAGCAGGAAGGCGGCGACCACGCCGCCGCTGCGCTTGTCGCCGGCCGCGCAATGGACGAGCACCGGAAGTCCGCGCGCCTGCGCATGCGCGATCGCGGCGACCGCGTTGGCGTACTCCTCGACGTCGCCGGTCCCGTCACCGCGCAGCGGGCAGCTGCGGTAGTCGATGCCGAGGCGGCGCACGGCGGAGCGCTCGGCGGCGCGTTCGGGAGAGTCGGGCGAGTCGGCGGCGTCGGCGGTGAGGTCGACGACGAGCCCGATCCCGTGGTCACGCAGGACGTCCTCGACGAGGCGCGCGTCGATCCAGCCGCTGCGGTAGAGCTGGCCCGGGATCACCGCGACGAAGCGGCGCGGCAGGAAGCGGTCGCGGATGCTGCACCAGCCCGAGTCCCACGCGATCCCGAGCGCCGCGACGGTCAACGTCGCCGGCAGCGCGACGCGGAGGAGGAATCGCCGTCGCCGGCCGGGCGCCTTCGTGTTTTGCATGCGTCCAGGATGTCGGCGCGGCGCGCGCCGGATCATGAGATTCGCGCGAAACGCAGATCGCCGTCACGCAGCGGTCAGGCTCCGCAAATCCTCCTGCGTCAGCGCGAGCGTCGCCATCGGCAGCAGCTCGGCGAGCTCGTGCATGTCAGGGCTCCGGAGCGACGCACCAGCGCGCGCTATCTTGCCCGCCGTCCCGCCGCATCCTTCCCGTCCGGAGCCTCCGATGGGGTTCGTCGCGCGCGCCGTGCTGCTCGCGTCGATCACGGCGGCGTGCGTCGGCTGCGACCAAGTGACGAAGGGGATCGCCGCGGCGCACCTCGAGGGCCGCCCGCCCCTCTTGATGCTGGGCGGCATGGTGCGCCTCACCTACGTGGAGAACCGCGGCGCCTTCCTCGGCCTCGGCGCGACGTGGCCCGCGCCGCTGCGCATGGCGCTGTTCGTGGGCGTCACGCTCGCGATGGTGGCGGGCATGGCCTTCGTCGCGCTGCAGCGGGGCGGCGCCGGCCGGGCCTGGCTGGTCGCGCTCGCGCTCGTGATCGGCGGCGGGGTCGGGAACCTGGTCGACCGCATCGCGCTCGGCGCCGTGCGCGATTTCCTGAACGTGGGCGTCGGGCCGCTGCGAACCGGCATCTTCAACGGGGCCGACCTGGCCATCTCGACGGGCGTCGCGCTGCTGCTGCTCGCGCGCGCGGAGAAAAAGAAGTCGCCCGCCTCCTCGGTCTGCCCGGCCGGATTCGAAGGGGTTGCTTCGAGGTCCGACGAAACGAAGAGGCGGACGACGCGCTGAGCCTAGCGCGATCCCGCGGCGCTGTCACCCCGCGGGATCGCCGGCGGAAGTCCAAGGCGAGCGGGGTCCGTTAGAGCCAGTCTCGGTAGGCGCGACCGAGCCGTTCGGAGCGCCGGGCCCGCAGATGCGAGGCGCGCCGACGACGCGAATCAATGGAGAGATTCGGCGAGGAGGCGCAACGAAGCAGATGCGGGCCCGCCGCCCGAACGGCGACCGAGTGCCTACCGAGACAGGCTCTTAACCTCCCGAGCGCGTGCGCGCGTTGCGGAGCGCCGTCTTGTCGTCGACCGCCGGGGCCGCCGACGACGCCGTCGGGATCGAGGCGGTCTGGACGTACTCGCGCGCCGACTGCGAGCACTTCTCGAAGCCCTGCGCGAGCGCGGTCGCCTCGTCCTTCATGCGCGCGTCGTCGCCGCGCAGCGCCGCGCACGACTCCTCGTTGAAGTCGTGGGCGAGGAAGAGCGCGTAGTCGCGCATCTTCGAGTTGAACGACTCGAAGCCGTGCTGCACCGACTCGGTCGACGCGACGATCGCGTCGAAGCGGCGGCGCGTCTCGGTCATGCGCTGCTGGCTGCGCAGGCGCAGCTCGGTGCTGGCGATGCGCTCGAGGTCCTGCTGCCAGTGCTTGAAGAAGGGGTCGGCCGCTCCCTTCATGGCGGCGACGTCGTCGCGGAGCTTCGCGAGCGCGGCGACGGAAGCCTCCTGCGCCGCGTGGAACTCCGTGAAGGTCGCGAGCGCGTCGTGCTCGAAGTCGAAGTGGAGCAGGGCGCCGAACCGGCCGGCCACCTGCGCCACCTTCTCCCCGGCCGCGTCGGAGTCGGCCTGCACGCGCGCGATCGTCGCGCCGAACTCGTTCACCTGCACCAGCGTGCCCGACGGCTCCGTCGAGGCGCACCCGAGCAGCAGCAGCAGCGGCGCCGCCGCGAGCAGCCCCGCC
>DAINBU010000155.1:0-2870 GCA_036732755.1 Planctomycetota bacterium | reverse complement strand
CCCCGCCCGGCGAAGGACTCTCCCCGTTCCCTTCGCGATCCCATCGGTTCCCACGGTCGTCTCCCTACGAAGGGTTCAGCTGCCGGGCACGCGATCGCTCGCGTGGTCCTGCAGCGTTTCCCGCGGCTTCGATCCACGTTCCTCTTCGGTGTCCGTCGAGGCGCGACCGGAGCCGGCGCGGAAGGATCCGCGCCCGTTGCGGCACACCCGTCGGCACCGATTCCTGGTGCTCTTCGGCTTTGCGCCGATCGACTTGAGCACCCGTTCGCGCGGGCTCGCGTCGGGAAAGAGATTCCCGTCGCCAGGTCGGCGGTCCCTCGGCGGTCAGATCGCGGCGGGCGGCGCGTCGGCGCGCGCGGCGATGCGATCCACGACGTGTTCCGCGAAGGCCATGCTGCTCGTGAACGCGGGTGAGATGGCGTTCAGGACGTGGGTCGAGCGCGGGCCCTCGCGAATCGTGAAGTCCATCACGAAGCGGCGCGTCGCGCGCTCGACCAGCTGCGCCCGGATGCCCACCTTCTGCGCCGGCAGGACGTCGGCGAGCGTGATCGAGGGGGTGAGCGCGCGCACGTGCTTGAAGAAGCCGCGCCGCGTGTACTTCGGCAGCTCCTCGTACGCCAGGTTGCGGAAGCCGTCGATGTTGCCGACGAACATGCGCGCGAGGTCGGCGGCGAGGCGCGGCAGCTCGCGCCAGCCGACGCCGGCGAGGCCGTGGTAGTTCTCGCGCCCGAACGCCGGCAGCGCGGTCGGCCCGGCCAGCACGTCGCCGTGGATGTTGCGCGTGAGGTGGACGCCGAGGAACGGCACGCGCGGATCGGGCGTCGGGTAGATCGAGGCGCGGACGCCGGCCGCGAAGCGCGGCGCGATCGCCTGGTACATCCCCTTGAAGGGGAGGATCGCGAGGTCGAGGCCGACGCCCATCGAGTGCGCGATGCGGTCGGCGTGCAGTCCGGCCGCGTTCACGAGGTGGCCGTAGGCGACCTCGTCGTGCGCGGTACGGACGGTGTGGCGCGCGGCGTCGACTGCGAGCGCCTTCTCGGCGAGTCGCACCGTCACGCCGGCGTCGCGAAGCTCCCGCGCCAGCGCGTCGAGCACGCCCTTCGAGTCGATCACCGCCGTGTCGGGCGACCAGAGCGCGAAGTCGTGCGTCGTCGCGAGCGGCTCGAGCTCGCGCAGCCGCTCGGGCGAGATCTTCTCGGCCCGGATGCCGTTCTCCTGGGATCGCTGCAGCAGCTTCTCGAGCTGCGGCACGAGGTCGGGCCGCGCGGCGACGATCACCTTGCCGTCCTTCTTGCACGCGATGCCGTGCTCGCGCGCGTACTCCTGCATCTTTCGCGAGCCCGCGGCGCAGAACTTCGCCTTGAGCGAGTCGGCCGCGTAGTAGATGCCGGCGTGCAGGACGCCGCTGTTCTTGCCGCTCTGGTGGCGGCCGAGCTCGGGCTCCTTCTCCAGCACCGTCACTGAGCCGAGCCCGCGGCGGCGCAGCTCGCGGGCGATCGTGAGGCCGATGATCCCGCCGCCGATCACGAGGAAGTCGGGGCGGCCGGCAGGCTTCGTTGGCGTCGGGGGCGTCGCGGTGTTCGAAGTCATGGTCGGCCGCTCACTTCGACTTCGGGCGCCAGACCAGGCGCAGCACGTTGGTCCACCCCTCCTTCACCGCGAACGCCTCGTCGAGGGGAAGGATCTCCGCGACTTCATAGTGGCGCGCGAGCGTCGGGAACGGCTCGCGCGAGAGGTCGGCGCCGCCGCCCCGCGGCGGATTCCACGGCGTGATCACCATCGAAAAGCGGCCGGCGCGAAGCGCGGCGAGGACGTCGTCGGGAAAAGGGCGGCCGGCGGCAGTCCACTCGCCGAGGCAGAAGAGCGGGACATAGGCGCGCTTGTGCGCCAGCACGTTGGCGTAGGCCTCGAGCGGGACCCAGACCTCGCCCGGCTCGCTCGCGACCTTCGCGACCAGGCAGTCGGCCGCCTCGCGATCGGCCCGGCCGACGAACGATCCGCCCGGCCAGCCGAGCGCGAGCAGCAGCAGCGGCAGCGCGAGGGCGGCGCGCTCGCGCCCCGGCGCGCCGACCACGGACGCGACCAGGATCGACAGCGCCGCGAGCCCCGGTGCGAGCGCATAGTCGCCGCCGCGATCCTTGCCGGCCGACATGCAACCCATGGCGAGGCCGCCGAGCGCGAAGGCGAGGCAGAGGTGCGCGAGGCGACGGCGCCGCGCGACGTCGGGGTCACCGGACTCGCTGGGCTCCACGTTCGCCTCGTCGCCGGGCCCGCGCGCGAAGCGCCGCCAGCCGAGCAGCGCGACGACGACGTAGCCGCCGAACGCCGCCGCCACCGGTCCGAGCGCGTTCGCGAGCATGCCAGGCGAGAAGGCGTGGGCCTTCGGGATCGCGACGGTCCAGTCCCAGTAGTTCGGCCACGCTCGGGTCGCGAGGAACGTCGCGCCCGCGACTCCGGCGGCGAACGTCCCGCCCGCGACGAACGCCGGCATCGGCGCGAGGAAGAGCAGCGCGAGCAGCGTCGGCGCGACGATCGCGATGTGGCTCTGCTTGGTCAGGAACGCCGCGGCCCAGACGAGTCCGCCGAGCGCTGCCGCGACGGACCCCGTGCAGGCGCCGTCGCGCCGCAGCGCGCGCGCCACGAATGCGAAGCCGGCGAGCGCGAGCGCGACGTGCATCCCGTCCTTGTTCGCGTTGTCGATCCAGGCATAGAAGCAGAACGTCGTCAGGTAGAGCGGCAGCCACCAGCGGCGGCTGCCCGGCGCGCGCAGCTCGCGTAGGACCGCGGCCGCGGCGAGCGCACCGAGCAGCAGGAAGAGCCACGTGAGGAGGCGCAGGCTCGGCAGGCCGAGGCCGAAGAGGCGGCCCCAG